>JAFQEB010000004.1 GCA_017399225.1 Clostridia bacterium
AGAGCGTACACCTGGTCATCAGGCGTTGATCGCGGTGATCTCCACCTTGGTGTAGGGCTGACGATGGCCCTGACGGCGGTGGTAGTTCTTCTTGGACTTGTACTTGTAGATCATGATCTTCTCGCCCTTGACCTGAGCGACGACCTTGCCTTCAACCTTAGCGCCTTCAACGGTGGGGTTGCCGACCTTGATCTCGCCATTGTTCTCGACCATCAGAACGTCGAAGGAAATGGCGGAACCGTCTTCCTGATTCACCTTGTCAATGTAGATGGTGTCACCCTCGGACACGCGGTACTGCTTGTTGCCGGCGCTGATGATAGCGTACATGCAAAAGCACCTCCTATTATTACTCGCCAGGATTTGAGGTTGTGCAGACGCACATTGGCAGACCTCTCCTGAGCGGCCAGCATTTATGATAACACACACGCTTCCCCATGTCAAGCAGAAAATGCAGGATTTTCAACACTTTGCGCGTTGTTTTTTCGCTTAATCCGCAAAGAAATCCTGCAGCTTGCCTTCCTCGTTGTAGCAAAGCCCCTGCCAGCCGCAGTGCAGCGCCGCTTCGATGTTCGCCGGGCTGTCGTCAATGAACAGCGTCCTGGCGGGTTCCAGCGCAAAGGTCTCGATCAGGTGCCCGTAGATATCCTGCGCAGGCTTGACCATATGCACCCTGCCGGATACAACGAAGCCGTCAAAGAGGCGGAAGAACTCGTGCTGCTCGCAGGCATAGGCAAATTCCCTGTCGGCGTAGTTGGTCAGGGCATAGAGCTTCATGCCGTGTTCTTTGCACTTTTTGAGGGCTTCAACGCCCTCCGGGATCGCAGGCAGATCGATCCATTTTGTCATCACGCGGCGCACATAGGGGGCAATTTCCGCGTTTCCGCTGGACATGGCGTCAATGACTTCCTCGACGGTTGCGCTGCCGCGATCCCTCATGCACCAGTAAGGGGACTTGAAGATGCGCCGTGTCAGCTCTTCATGCAGGTCGGGGCGCTCGGGTACAAGCCGCGTCAGCAGCTCCTGCGCCTGCCATTTCAGCAGGACGTTGCCCACGTCGAAGACCACTGCGTCGATCTGCCCCCAGGGCATTTTGGCATACATATCGTCGATCATCAGTCGGATCATGTCGATCACCTCGGCAATAGCATATCACAGAATGTTGGGCTTTTCAATAAAGGAAAAATGGTGTATAATCATATCATAAGGAGGAATCCGAATATGAAGAGAGTATTTCTGACCGTTCTGGACGGCGCTGGCGTGGGCTATCTGCCGGACGCGGCGCAGTATGGCGACGTGGGCTCCTGTACCTGGGGCCATGTTGTTGACAAATGTAAGCCCAGCCTGCCCAATATGGCCAAGCTGGGTATGGGACATATTGAGGGCACCCATTACCCCGCGGACCCGGCTGCCATCGGCGCCTTTGGCCGCTGCATGGAGGCCAGTGCTGGTAAGGACACCACCACCGGCCACTGGGAGCTGGCGGGCTGCAAGCTGGATCGGCCGTTCCCGACCTTCACCGATACCGGTTTCCCGGAGGATTTCATCGCCCGGTATGAGGAAGCCATCGGCCACAAGGTCATCGGCAACTATGCTTCCTCCGGCACCGTCATCCTGGATGAGCTGGGCGAGGAGCATATGCGCACCCGCAGCCCCATCGTGTACACCTCGGCGGACAGCGTCTTCCAGATCGCTTGCCATGAGGATATCTACTCCCGCGAGGAGCTGTACGAGCTGTGCCGCATCGCCCGCGAGATGCTCACTGGCGACCTGTGTGTGGGACGTGTGATCGCCCGCCCCTTCATCGGCACGGGGAAGGGCGCCTTCACCCGTACCTCCGGCCGCCGCGATTTTGCCGTCCCTCCCTTCAGCCGTACGCTCCTGGACGCCTGCGAGGAAGCCGGCATGGCCAGTCTCGGCGTGGGCAAGATCGAGGACATCTTTGCCGAAAAGGGCCTGACCGGCTCCAACCATGCCAGCGGCAACCCCGCCTGCATCGACGCGTGGATGGATTACATGAAGCAGGATTTCAACGGCTTCTGCTTTACCAACCTGGTGGACACCGACTCCCTCTACGGCCACCGCAACGACGCGGAGGGCTTTGCCAAGGCCCTTGAATACTTCGACCAGAAGCTGCCGGAGATCCAGGCCTTGATGACCGACGAGGATCTGCTGATCATCACCGCCGACCACGGATGCGACCCCTGCTTCCCCGGTACCGACCACACCCGCGAGCACATCCCGCTGATGGTGTGGCACAAGGGGATGACCCGGCTGGTCGACCTGGGCACCCGCACCACCTATGCCGACGTCGCCGCGACCTGCGCCGAATGGCTGGGTCTGCCGGATCGCTTTGGCGCGACGTCCTTTGCCGACAAACTTTCATGATCTGAGGATACCGAAGGAGTGGAGAGGGCGATCGGAAAGCCCTCTCCTCGCGTCAGCAGACGCGAAATACTTGAATGACGGAGGATACACACATGCAGGATTACATCACCAAGCTCCACACCGCCGCCGACTACATCCGCGAGCAGGTCGGCGAGGCGGAAATCGGCGTCATCCTCGGCTCCGGCCTGGGCGACTATGTCGAGGCTCTCGAGGACGCCAAGTATGTCGATTACAAGGACATCCCCGGCTTCCCGCACTCCACCGCCCCCGGTCATGCCGGACGCTGGTGGACCGGTACGCTCCATGGCAAGCGCGTCTGCATGATGCAGGGCCGCTTCCACGCCTACGAAGGCTGGAGCATGGAGGAGGTCACCATGCCCGTTCGCGTGATGTCCCTGCTGGGTGTGAAGACCCTCTTTGTCACCAATGCTGCCGGCGGCGTGAACCTTGATTTCTCCCAGGGCTGCCTGATGATCATCAGCGACTTCATCAACATGACCGGCAAGAATCCGCTGACTGGCCCCAACCTCAGCGAGTTCGGCGTACGCTTCCCCGACATGACCCATGCCTATGACGTGGAACTCATCAAGCTCTGCGAGCAGCAGGCTGACAGGCTGAACGTCCCCGTCCAGAAGGGCGTGTACATGTGGATGAACGGCCCCTGCTACGAGACCCCTGCCGAGATCCGCATGGCCCGCATCTGCGGCGCGGACGCGGTGGGTATGTCTACCGTGCCGGAGACCATCGTGGCCCGTCACTGCGGTATGCGCGTCCTGGGCGTGAGCTGCATCACCAACATGGCTGCGGGCATCCTGGACGTCATCCTGGACGAGCAGGAGGTCATCGACACCGCCGCCCGCGTGAAGGGCACCTTCCGCGCCCTGCTGGACGCGACCATCGAGGCGCTGTAACATGCGAAAGATTGCACTCATCACCGGCGGCAGCCGCGGCATCGGCGCTGCCTGCGTCCGTGCTTTTGCAGAGGATGGCTATTCTGTTGTCTTTCTGTACAACCGCAGCGCTGAACAGGCCGCCGCGCTGGTCGCTGCCCTCCGCGCCGAGGGCAATGACGCAGACGCATACCAGTGCGACGTATCCGATCCAGCGCAGGTGCAGTCCGTGATCGCGTCCATCCTGCGCACCTATCGCCGCATCGACGCGCTGGTCAACTGTGCGGGAATTGCCCGTATCGGCCTCTTCACCGACATGACCGAGGCGGAATGGGATCACCTCTTTGCCGTCAATGTCCGCAGCGCTTTCTCCGTTACCAAGGCCGTGCTGTCCGGCATGATCTCCCAGCAGAAGGGGAGCATCGTCAACGTCAGCAGCATGTGGGGCGAAGTCGGCGCGAGCTGCGAGGTGGCCTATTCCGCCACGAAGGCTGCGCTGATCGGCCTGACTAAGGCCCTCGCCAAGGAAGTTGGCCCCAGCGGCGTGCGCGTCAACTGCGTTACCCCCGGGGTGATCGACACCGACATGAACGCCCAACTCACCGACGACGATCGTGCCGCCCTCTGCGACGAAACGCCCCTGGGCCGCATTGGCGATGCAGCAGAGGTCGCCCAAACCATCCTGTTCCTCTGCTCCGAGGGCGCGTCCTTCATCACCGGTCAGGTGCTGGGCGTCAGCGGCGGGCTGGTGATTTAAAAACATAATTTCATACCACAAAGGGCATGATGTTTCCAAAAGAGCAAGGAGGAAGCAACATGTCCTTTTTTCGACGCATATCCGCAGCATTCCTGACACTCTGTCTGTTTCTGCCCATGACAGCGGCTGCAAAGCCCCTGGAGGAAGGGCAGCCCATGACGCTGACGTCCCCCGCAGCCATTCTTGCGGAAACGGATACCGGTACGATCATCTTTGAGAAGAACGCTGATGAGCGCCGTGAGGTAGCCTCCATCACCAAGCTGATGACGGCTTTGCTGGTGCTGGAAGCCCTCGACCGGGGGGATGTGAAGCTCTCCGACAGCGTGCAGGTCAGCCAGAATGCCGCCGCCATGAAGGGCTCCCAGGCCCTGCTGGATGCCAATGCGACCTATTCGCTGGAGGATCTGCTGCGCACCACCATCATGGCCAGCGCAAATGACTCAGCGGTCGCTCTGGCTGAATACCTCTGTGGCAGTGAGGAAGCCTTTGTTGCCCGCATGAACGCCCGCGCCCAGGAACTGGGCATGACCAACACCATGTACGTCAACTGCACCGGCTATCCCAAGGAAGGACAATATACCACTGCGCGGGACGTCTGCGCCCTCTGCTGCGAGGTGGCCAAGCACCCCAAATACCATGAGTATTCCTCCATCTGGATCGACAAGCTGACCCACCCCGGCGGCCGTGTGACCGACCTGACCAACACCAACCGGCTGGTGCGCTTCTACGAAGGCTGCGACGGCTTCAAAACCGGCTCCACCGATGCGGCGAAGTATTGCCTTGCCGCAACCGCCTCAAAGAACGGTATGCGCCTTGTGGCCATCGTCCTCGGTACGCCGGTCAGCCAGACGCGCTTCAACGAGGCCCGCGCGATGCTGGACTACGGCTTTGCCAACTACCAGCGGCTTGCGATTGCCAACAAGGGCGATCTGCTTGGGGAAAACCTGCCGGTTCACGGAGGCTCGGCAGACGCGGTGGATTTGGCATTGGGCAGCGGCCTTTCGATGCTGCTGAAGAACGGCCAGCAGTCCGGGTTGAGGCTGGAGCTGTCCTTGCCGGAATACGTAGACGCGCCCGTGCAGCAGGGTGATATCATCGGCACGGTGAACGTGCTGATGAATGACCAGGTGATCGCCAAGCTGAACTGCGTCGCTGCATCAAACGTGCCCAGGCCGGGGTTCATCGAGGGGTTGTACAGGATCCTGGAAAACTGGCGGTAAAGCAAGAGAAACGAGCTTTCTTACATCCGCTGAAGGAATTGAGCGTATTACATAGAATACTACATAGATAAAGCCTGAAAGGGGAATGCGTTATGCGAAAGATTGGCCTGTTAGCGCTTTTCATTCTTTTAATGTCGATTCCTGCTGTTGCCTTTGCGGCATTGACAGAACCGGAAATCTATCAGAGTATGCTGTCGCTGAGGGGAGAATACTATGAGGGACGCCCCTGGACGAATGCGAACTATTATGGATGGAATGGCGGCTACTATTCCGGCGGCTATGGGTGTGCAGGATTTGCATTTCGTCTCAGCGATGAAGCCTTCGGGAGCAACCGTTGCCGCTTTGTCTACGAGATTGATTATGATACGGTTCGGGTTGGCGATATCCTTCGCATCAACAATGATACACACAGTGTGATTGTCTTGGAAAAGCACGACAGCTATGTGGTCATCGCGGAAGGAAACTATAACAGCTCGATCCATTGGGGGCGAAGCCTGACAAAGGAAAAGGTCGAGGCGTCGGATTACGTTCTGACGCGCTATCCGGCAAATGCGGCTGCCCCGACTTCCGGTAGCTGCGGGGATACCCTGTCATGGAGCTATCAAGACGGCATCCTGAAGATAGAAGGCAGCGGCCCGATGTGGGATTTTAAGAGCGTATTCGGAAACGGAAGAATGGATGCGCCGTGGCAGCCCTTCGCAAGTGCTGTCAAGACGATAGAAATCGCATCGGATCTCAGCAGTGTGGGCTATGGTGCATTTGAAGACTGCAGCCAGCTTCGGGAGGTGCGTTATGACGGCACTGCATCGCAGTGGGAGCTTGTCTCTATAGCAGGATGCAACGCACCCTTGGCCTCTGCAGAGATGCAGTTTGACATCGAGATTCCGGAGGGACTGCTGACTGCCCAGCTTCCTGATGGATTGCAACGCATTGCTGACGAAGCGTTCCTGGGAGCAGGCTTTGAACTGGTGGAGATCCCTGATAGCTGTCAGAGCGTGGGCAGCCGTGCTTTTGCAAATTGCAAACAGCTACAATATGTTCGCCTGTCCAGAGGAACAAGCATAGCAGATGATGCCTTTGCGGGCTGCGATAATGTCATTTTGGTATATTCAGATTGACAAAACAGGCCGGCGCATGATTCGCACCATGCGCCGGCTCATTTTTATTTGTTCACGATTTTGCGATACCGTACCACAGGCTCCCCGAAGGAACCGTCATACGGCAGCGCCTCGTAGCCGCGGGCGATCAGCTCTGGGTCGATTTCTCCGTGCCAGGGCTGGTCTCCCGGGACGTCCAGGATCACTCCGCCGGGCCTGCACACCCGTTCCAGCTCGGCGAGCTCCGCGTCATAATCGTCGCCCACCACATGCCCGGAGAGCACCACGTCGAAGGTGCTGTCCGGATAGGGGAGCGCCTCCACAAAGCCGTCCGTTACACGGACGTTGCAGATGTGATCCGCTTTGCATTTCTCCCGCAGGAACTGCCGCAGTGTGGCAACAGGCTCCACCGCGTAGACCTCGGCTGCCTTTTCTGCTGCTGCGAAGGCGAGCCTTCCGTTGCCGCTGCCCACGTCGAGCACACGTTTGCCGGTCAGATCGGCCAGCTCAAAGAGGCGCTTCTTATCCCAGCCGTAGATGAAGGGACATTTGGCGTCCATGACCTCCGGCGTCGTATAGGTGACAAAATCCTCCATCCAAGCCATCACAGCGCACTCGCACCGGCGCAGCTCATCGGGAGAAACGGAGGGGGCCTCGGCGGTCAGCGTGGCCAGCGTTGCGTTATACTCCGGCAGCAGATGGGAAATGTACCACTTCACTGCCGGATGGGCCTTCAGTGCGACGCCCAGCTCTTCGTGTACCCTGTCGCCGCAGCGGCACAGGTACTCCAGCTGAAAACGCTCCATCAGCAGCAGACAGTTGAAATCATATTCGTTTACATTGATCCAGTTCAGAGACATACTTTTCCTCCTATAGTTGCGGAGGGTCAGTGCATCAGGCCCTCCTGAGATTTGGTTGCGCTGATCATCTGCTTCATCGTTTTCATTCCTTTCCTGAAATTTTGTCAGAACCCTGACCATCCTGATGATATCATGTGCTGTGCTCGGCGACAAGTATTTCCCTTGTATAAAAAGCGGCCCGGCAAAAGCCGGACCGCTCATATCATCAGTCGTTGGTGTAATTATCGAAGTAGCCCTGGATGTACACGATGGGCGTGCCCTTGTCGCCGGAGCCGCTGGTCAGGTCGCACAGGGAGCCGATCAGGTCGGTCAGGCGGCGGGGCGTGGTGCCCTGGGCAGCCATCTGACCCACCAGAGAGGAGCCGTCCTTCTGGCTGATCTTGGCCTTGATGGCGTCCTGCAGCGCCTTGCCGGAAAGGCCGGCGAAGTCGTTGTCCGCCAGGTACTTCAGCTTCAGCTCGTTGGGGGTGCCCTCCAGGCCGGCGGTGTAGGCGGGGGAGACGACCGGGTCGGCCAGCTCCCAGATCTTGCCCACGGGATCCTTGAAGGCGCCGTCGCCGTAGACCATCACTTCCACGTGCTTGCCGGTGGCCTCCAGCATCCGGGCCTGGATATCCTCCACCAGGCCCTGGCAATCGCGGGGGAAGAGCTTAATGGTGTTCTCGGTGGCCTTGTTGGAGCCCAGCAGGCCGTAGCGCTCGTTGCAGCCGCTGCCATTGATGGGGGCGGTCATGATCTCGTCCAGGCCGAACACGCGCTCAGCGCCGGCAGCCTTGAGCAGGCGCTTGGTGCGGGCGCGGGTATGGATGTCGCAGGTCAGCACGTTCTTGGTGTAGCTGAGGATGGCACGGGGATCGTTGGCAAACACAACTTCCACATCGGCGCCCATCTCGCGGATCAGCTCGCTGTAGTACTCCACATAATCAACGCCCGTGAAGGGGTGCTTGATGTAGCCGAACAGCTCGCGGTAACGCTCCAGGGACAGCACGTCGCGGTAAGGATCGACGTTGTGCTTGTCCATCAGATCCCAGTCGATGAGGTGGTTGCCCACTTCGTCGGAGGGGTAGGAGAGCATCAGCACGACCTTCTTGCAGCCCTTGGCGATGCCGCGCAGGCAGATAGCGAAGCGGTTGCGGCTCAGGATGGGGAAGATGACGCCGACGGTCTCACCGCCCAGCTTTGCGCGGACATCATCGGCGATATTGTCAACAGAGGCGTAGTTGCCCTGCGCGCGGGCCACGATGGCCTCCGTCATGCAGACAACGTCGCGGTCACGGGGGGTGATCTCACCGGACTTGATCGCTTCCTGCACGGAGGCAGTGACGATCTCGGCCAGGTTATCGCCCTCGCGGATAATGGGGGCGCGAACGCCCATCGAAACAGTACCAAGCATGCGGCTCATACTTAACACTCCTAATCTGTCGGACGAGGGATGAAGCCCGTCCCAAAATGCGGGGAACCCGCTGAGGCCTTTTACTTCAGCATTATAATACAGAATCCCGCTTTGCGAAAGGGGCAAAATGAAATTTTTGCGTATTTTTTTCGTATTTGTCTTGAGCAAGAGCGGCTTTGCGCCAGAAGAGAGTATATGCGCTGCGGAGACGGAGTATGCAACGGTGGTCTGACGGCGCTGAAAATGTCGCGGAGGGAAGTTGTGTTTCCAAGCAGAATCTGTTATAATGTTCTACAGAATAACATGAAACGCGAGGATACCGCAATGTTCGAACAAGTACTGAGTAAGATCGAGGAGTACGGGACAATCATCATCCACCGGCACAGCAGCCCTGACGGGGATGCGCTGGGCAGTCAGATCGGCCTGAAGCACATCCTTCGGGAAAACTACCCGGATAAGCGTGTGCTCATGGTCGGCGACGATGCGGGCCGCTATGCCTTTATGGCAGATTCGGTCATGGACGAGGTGACGGACGAGACCTATGCAGACGCCCTTGCGGTCATTCTCGATACCTCTGCCCGCAAGCTCATCAGCGATGATCGCTACACGCTGGCCAGGGAAACCGTCCGTATCGATCACCACCTCTTCTGTGAGAAGATCGCGGACACCGAGGTGACGGACAGCAGCTTCGAGAGCTGCTGCGGCATGATCGCTGCCTTTGCGAAGGAGAGCGGGCTCAAGCTGCCGCAGATCGCCGCACAGTCCCTCTACACGGGTATGATCACCGATTCGGGCCGCTTCCGCTATGATGCGACCTCCTCCCGTACACACGAGCTGGCCGCGTACCTGCTTCAGCAGCCCGTCGATACGACGGAGATCTACCGCAACCTCTATGCCACGGACTATGCCATGATGAAGATCCGCGCCCAGTTTGTGCTCAAGATCCGCTTTACGGAGAAGAACGTGGCCTACATCTATACGACCCTGGAAGAGGCGAAGACCTACGATTCGGACGTCTTCGGCATTTCCCGCGGCATGGTCAGCACCATGTCCGACATCAAGGGCGTGGATATCTGGGTCAATTTCACCGAGACGGAGCGGGGCGTGCTGTGCGAGCTGCGCTCAAGCCGTTATAATATCAATCCCATTGCGGTCAAATACGGCGGCGGCGGCCATGCCAAGGCCAGCGGCGCGACGATCCGCGACCGGGAGGAAGCGATGGCAATGCTGCGCGATCTGGACGCGCTGATGGAGGGAAATGCGTGAGCAATCAGGAGATCATGAAGCAGATCCTGGAAAAGCTCCGGGCCTATGAGCGGATCCTGCTGTTCCGCCACGTCCGGGTGGACGGCGACTGCGTGGGCGCCACCAAGGGCATGAAGGATATCATTCTCAGCACCTGGCCGGAGAAGGAGGTCTTCATCATTGATGACGAGCGCTCCGAATACCTGGCCTTCCTGGGCCCGGATGATGTGAATGAGGACGACCTCCCCATGGGGTATAAGCGCTATGAGGACGGATTGTATGAGGATGCGCTGGGTGTGGTGATCGACGTCGCCTCTCCGGAAAGGATCAGCAACCAGAAGTACAGCCTCTGCAAAGAGGTGATCAAGATCGACCACCACATCGACCGGGATCACTACGGGGATATCAGCTGGGTGGAGGAGGAGCGCTCCTCGGCCTGCGAGATGGTGGCCGCGTTCTTCGGGGCTTTTCAGGAGGAACTGAAGATCAGCACTTACGGCGCGACCTGCCTGTACACCGGTATGGTGACGGATTCGGGCCGTTTCATGTACGAGGGCGTCAAGGGCGATACCATGCGTCTGGCTGGGCTCATGCTCGATCAGGGGATCGACACGGAGACGCTGTATGCCCATCTGTACCTCAAGGAATTCGAAACGCTGAAGTTTACCTCCTGGGTCTATGAGCATATGCAGATGACCCGGAACGGCTGCGCCTATATCTTCGTGGACGAGCAGACCCGCCGGCAGTTTGGTCTGAGTCACGAAACCGCCAGCAATGCGGTATCGATGCTCAGCGGCATCAAGGGCTGCCTGTGCTGGCTGGCCTTCATTGAGGCGCAGGACAGCATCCGGGTGCGTCTCCGATCCCGGTTCATGACCATCAATGAGCTGGCGGAAAACTACAACGGCGGCGGCCATGCCTGCGCCAGCGGCGCGACGGTCTACAGCCGGGATGAAATGAACCAGCTGATCCAGGATGCGGACGAGCTGGTGAAGAACTACAAGGAGAATCACGACGGATGGCTATGAAGATCTGTATCACCAACGATGACGGGATCCACAGCGAGGGCCTGCAGCGCCTTGTTCAGTGGGCGCAGAAGCTGGGCGAGGTGCATGTGTACGCACCCAAGGTGGAGCAGAGCGCCAAGTCCCATGCGGTGGAGATCCACAAGGCCTTCGAGGTCAAGGAGGCCCAGGTGCCCGGCGCGGTAAAGGCATGGGCGGTGGATTCCACCCCGGCAGACTGTGTGCGCTTTGCCGTGCTGGGGATGCACGAACACTTCGATCTGGTCATCTCCGGCATCAATCGCGGCCTGAACATCGGCCAGGATATCATCTATTCCGGTACGGTCAGCGCGGCGATGGAGGCCGTGGGTCTGGGCGTGAAGGCGCTGGCGATCTCCACCGAGCCGGAAACCTTCGATGACGCCATCGCCCATCTGGACCGCATCTGGGACTTCCTTGCGGCGCGGGATTGCTACGGCAAGTGCAGCCTCTGGAATGTCAATGTGCCGCTGAAGACCACGGGTGAGCTGCATGTGACGCGCCAGGGCGGCCCCTATTATTCGGACGATTTCCTGGCCCAGGAGAACGACATGTATCTCCCGCAGGGCAAGGATATCTTCAGCCCGACGGAGGCGTCTGACTTCGACACGGACTGCGTTCTTCGCCTGCGGCACATCTCCCTTTCGCCGCTGACCATTGACCGCACGGACTGGCGTACCTTTGAGCAATTCGTGAAGTAAACAAGCAACGGAGCCGCATCCTTTTGGATGCGGCTCTTCCCATATTCAAAGGCAGCAGGTTCGAATGGGCAGATTCATCACCGTGTAGGAGAGGAGAGTGCTTCCCGATCGCCCTCTCCACTCCTTCGGCTGAAGGGAGTATGCTGTAAAAGAAGGAGCCGCATCCGAAAGGATGCGGCTCCGGGTGTATGGGATCGGAGTTCTTACTCGTTGGGCAGCTGCACGTCGTACAGGCCAGCGGGGAACTGAGACACGCCGATCTTGGCGATGTCGGAGATGTAGGTAACGTTGGAGGTGCTCATGGTGGTGTAGGTGTTGTAGGTGCCAATGTAGTACTGGCCCAGCTCGCCCAGATCACCGACCAGGGTGTGGCGCTCGGCGTCCCAGGTGTAGGGGACGGAGGGCTCGGCCTCGATCTTCTGGGTGTTCTTCAGAGAGCCGTCGTCCTTGGCATAGGTGGTGATGTTGACGTAGCTCTTCACGCCGTCCTTCAGGAAGTACAGGTAGTAGCCGCCCTCGGTCTCCTCCAGGTAGACAGCCACAGCGTCGGAGAGGGACTCGGAGGTCGCCAGGTAGTTGCCGGACATTTCGCCGGTCAGGTACAGCGTGGCGGGAGCCGCCAGGCCGTTCTGCTGCAGGGCGAAGACGTAGGCCTTGCCGACCTCGGGGGTCTCCACCAGCTCAGGAACGATGGTGGCGAAACCGGCCGGGAACTGGGAGGCGCCGATCTTGGTCACGTCAGCAATGTAGGACACGTTGGAGGTGCTGATGGTGTTGTAGGTGCTGTAGGTGCCCAGGTAGAACTGGCCCAGATCGCCCAGATCAGCGACCATGGTGCCGCGCTCAGCGTCCCAGGTGTAGGGCACGGAGGGAGCATCCTCGATCTTCTGGGTGTTCTTCAGGGAGCCGTCATCCTTGGCGTAGGTGGTGATGTTGACGTACTTCTTCGCTTCGCCGGCGTTGAAGTAGATGTAGTAGCCGCCCTCGGTCTCCTCGATGTACACATCGACAGCGTCCAGGACGTTAGCGGTGGTGCCCAGGTAGTTGCCGGACATCTCGCCGGACAGGTACAGGGTCGTGGGCGGGGTCAGGTTGTTCTGGTTCAGCGCGAACTTGTAGGCCTTGCCGACCTCAGGGGTCTCCACATACACAACGCCAGTGGTGGCAACGGCGGGAACCTTGTGGTTGAAGGCCGCGGTCACGGACTCGCCGGCTTCGTTCTTCACGGTGCCGGTCAGGACGTAGACCACTTCTTCGGGGCTCTTCTCGTTCACGTCGATGGTCACGGTCTTGTTCTCGTTGACGATGACCTTCACGGCGTCGGTGTCAACGGTCCACTCAACAGCGTACTCAATGCCGCCGATGTTCACAACGCCGACCAGGTCATAGTCGGTCATGGTGGTCTCGGGGCTGTTCTTGTACATCAGGCGCAGGTAGGAACGGGCGGCAGCCAGGTCAGCGTCGACCGTCTCAGCCATACCCATGCAGGCGGTGCAGCACAGGGCCAGCAGCGTTACAAGAGCGATCAGTTTCTTCATGGTGATAACTCCTTCTGTGCAGTTTATTCGTGAATGTTGATGTTCTTCATGGTCAGAACTTTGATCTGGTGGATGCCATCGTAGAAGTCCACAACGCCCCGGACGTCGATCATCTTGCCGTAGAAGGCGTCTTCGGTGACCAGCTTTCCGGCGTCATCCATGAGGACGGCTGTGCGGACGAGGATCGTTACACCCTCGCTCTCACAGGTCAGGGTCATGGCGCCGTCGGAGGAGGAATCCTCGTTGTCCGTGGTGTAGACGTGCTTCACCTTAAGATCCTTCATCTCGATCGAGGTGCTCATGGCAAGCTCCGCATAGCTGTAGATGCTTTCGCTCTCTTCGCCCTTGACGGTCACCTTGCCGTTGGCAAAGACAGCAGGGGAGGTGAGGACGTAGGCGGGGGAATGGCCCTCGCTCAGCTTCTGGATGTTGCCGGGATCCTTGGGCTTCATCATCCGGTAGGTGAGGCCGGAAACCTGCCAGGTTCCGCCCGCCTCGTAGTACTGCAGCGTGCCGACGATGCGTACCTCGTTGCCGACGCTGAGGATACCAAGTCCCGCGCCGGACAGCCCGTAGCCATAGTACACGGACATGCCGTAGTACATGTCGGTCTCCGGATCATAGGCTTCTACAAACACCGAGTTGTTGTTGTTCATGGTAACGACGCCGTTGAATGCGACCTTCATGCCGTTGTAGGCGCTGAGGTTGGTGCGCAGCTCCTTGAGCGTCATTTCCACAGCCTCGCCGTAGTAGAAATCGGGATCCTTCTGCCCGGAGTAAACGTTCAGCTTCAGCTGACGCGCCTGCTCCAGAGCATTGCTGCAGATGCTGCCGTAGCGGTTGTTGGCGGTGGAGTTGGCCTTGCACAGGCCATTTTGCAGCAGCTCCAGGTTCAGACACCGGTATTCGCTGCTGTCATCGGGCTTGTACCAGACCCACACCAGATGCCGATCGCCGGTGGAATCAAGGTTCCACTGATGATCGTCGGATTCCACGATGATGGAAACGGCGCCCGTGAGCTTTTCGCGGGTAAAGGCAGCGGCCTTTTTGCCGTATTCCTCGATCTTGCCGGTGGTCTCAGGGGTGTTGACGGCCAGATAGCGCGCCTTGAGCACGCCGCTTTCCACAATGGCCTCAGAAACATGGAAGTGCGTGGTGTCGCCGTCGACGAAGGTCTTCACGGTCACCTCGGCCTTCTTGGTTTCGGAGTCCATGTTCAGCCGGAGCTGCCCTGCGTAGTCAACAGGCTCCGCAGGGGCTTCGGCCAGAGCCGGGATGCAGGCAAGCAGCATCAGCAGACTCAGGAGCAGGGAAATTGCTTTTTGCATGGCTTTCACTCATTCCGGAAAATCAGGATCAGAAAGCGGATTCGCACTTGGTGATGGCCTCCTTGAAGGCCTCGGTAATGACGGTTTCAGCGTCGCCGGCCTTGCTCAGGCAGGTGACCAGCAGAGTGCCGACCTCGCTGCGGGCGTCGGAGGAACCGGCGAAGGCAGGGGAGGTGTAGTAGGCGTCCTTCTGCTCCAGACAGACCTTGGCGGACAGGGCAGCAATGTTGTCGCCGCCGTCGGCGTTGGCGATGAACTCGGCATACACGGGATGCTCGGCAACGCTCTTCAGGACGGGCACATAGCCGGAGGCCATGGAGAACTCAGCCTGGAACTCGACGGTGGTGGTCAGGTACTTGACGAACAGCCAGGAAGCGGCGACCTCCTGGGGATTGGCCTTCTTGAAGATGCACAGGGAGGGACCCTGGGAGATGACCTTCTTGTTGTTGGGATCAGCCTGAGGGATGGAGGTGATGCCAACCTCGAAGGGATAGGTGCCGTCAGCGTTCTTCGCGGGACGCTGGTGGGTAGCGCCGGCGGAGGAGCCGATGGACATGTAGCTGTTGGTGACCTCGGGCTTCAGCTCGACGAACAGGCCGGAGGTGTAGGCGCCGAACAGGGTCTGGGTGGTGATGTAGCCCATTTCATACCAGTCGCGGAAGCGCTTGATGAAGGCGTGGTTTTCGGCATTGTCGAACAGGAAGTGCGGGGCAGCGGCGCTGGTGTAGGGAGTCTTCAGCTGCTCGCACATGGTGATGAACCAGTTGGCCTCGGAGTCATAGCCCAGGGGGATGGAGTTGGGGTCGACCGCAACGATCTGCTCGAACACGGCTTCCAGCTCGTCCCAGGTGGTGGGCACGGGGATGTTGTTGGCGTCGAAGAAGGTCTTGTTGTAGTACAGGACCTCGGTGGACTTGGACATGGGCAGGGTGTACATCAGGCCGTCACCGAACTGGGCGCCCTCGCTGTAATAGCCCTCGATGAAGTCAGCCTTCTGCTCAGCGGTCAGGCCCATCACTTCGGTGGTGCCGTCAGCACGGGTCACAGTGGCAGTGCTGTCGATGTAGCCGTCCAGGGTCTGCACCGAACGGGCCAGGTTGTACAGGGCCACGTGATCGGGGTAGCAGTAAGCGATGTTGGGCTGGGCGCCGACGGTGATCTCCTTGGAGATCTGGTCGCGCACGTCATCGTAGCCGCCCACAGAGGTGTACTCAATGTGGATGTTGGGATAGATGGCGTTGAACTCCTCAATGTAGGGGTCCAGCACCGCGGTCAGGTTAGAACCCATGGTGTGGTAGAACTTGATGGTGACGTCGCTGCCGTCGTAGGCAACAACTTCATCAGCGGACGCGGAAACCATGCCGAACATGCTGATCAGCAGGCACAGCGCCAGGAGGGTGGAGATGAGCTTCTTCATCATGATGTGTTTTCCTTCCTTCCTTAGAGTAGAGTGAGAATTATGTAAAAGACGGATCTCCGTCCTTTAGCCCTTGATACCGCTGCGGCTCACGCCGGACATGATGTACTTGCGCAGGAACAGGAACACCAGGAACAGCGGTGCGCTGACCATGGCGACGGCTGCCATCTGCACGGGGTAGTTGGTGTTGCCCGAGGTGTCGTTGAAGGCGTTGCGCAGGCCGTTGGTGATCATCATGTGCGCAGCGTCGTTGGCGACCAGGCGGGGCCAGACGTAGGAGTTCCATGCGCCCATCATCTTCAGGATGGTGATGGAGATCAGCGTGGGCAGCGCCAGGGGCACCATGACCTTCCACAGGTACTTGATATCCGAGGTGCCGTCCACCTTGGCGGCCAGATACAGCTCGTTGGGGATCTGCAGGAAGTTCTGGCGCAGGAGGTAGATGTAGAACACGCTGACCAGGAACGGGACGATCAGAACCGTGAAGGTGTTTTCCCAGTGGAAGGCAAAGATCGTCTGATAGTTGGTGATGGTGAACAGCTCGCCGGGGATCATCATCGTGGCCAGCAGAGCGGCGAAGAGGGCGTTCTTGCCCTTGAACTCCAGGCGGGCAAAGGCGAAGGCCGTCAGCACGGTGATGACCAGGGAGAGGATGGTGGACACGATGCCCACATAGGCGGTGTTGAGAAAGAGCTGGCCGAGGTTGCCGGTGGAGAAGGCTTCAGCGTAGTTGCTGAACATCACCACGCGGGGCCAGAAGGTCGGCACAGGCTCGCGGTATTCCGCCAGATCCTTCAGGGAGGAAATGATCATCCAGTAGAAGGGGAAGAGCACGATCAGCGCCATGATCAGCAGGAAAGCGTAGGTGCCAACGAGCACCAGCACCTTCATGACGAGCTGCATGAAACGCAGGTGCTCCAGGTCGCGGTCGTGCATGACCTGCAGGGGCTTGCCGATGACGGTCTGGGAAAGATGCCCGTCATCGCCCTGCGTGTTGATATTCACGTTCAGATTCTCAGACATACTGCACCTCTCAATAATGCACGCGGTTCTTGCTGACCCACATGTTCACCATCGTCACTGCGAAGATGATGGCAAAGAGGATCAGCGCTGCAGCGCTTGCAAGACCGTAATTGCTCTTGGGCAGGGTTTCGTAGATCATACCGACGATGGTGTTCAGGCTGCCGGGAGAGCCGGCGGGGCCCATGCTTTCGCCGAAGATACCCACGATGCTGGAGTACTCCTTGAAGCCGCCGATGAAGCCGGTGATGACCACATAGGCGATCATGGGCGACAGCAGGGGCACGGTGATCTTGGTGAACACGCGCCAGCGGGGGGTGGAATCCACCTTGGCGGCCTCGTAGTACTGCTTGTTGACGCTCTGCAGTCCGCCCAGCAGCACCAGGATCTTGAAGGGCAGCGCATTCCAGATGATGTAGATGACCAGCACGAACATGTTCGCCCAGTAGGACGAGCCGGCGTTGATCCAGTTGATGGCAGTGCCGCCGAAGAACTCGATGACATTGTTCACGATGCCCACCGAGACGATCAGGCGCGGAATGCGGGGGTTGCCAATGATGTTGAACATGGCGGCGAACACCATGCCGATGGCGATGGAGTTGGTCACATAGGGGAGGAAGAAGATGGTCTGCAGGACCTTCTGCAGGGGCTTGATGGAATTGAGAGCCACGGCGATCAGCAGTGCCAGAAGGGTGGAGATCGGCACGGTGATCACACACAGGATCATGGTGTTTTTAAGGCTGGTAAGGAAGCTGCTGTCAGTGATGACGGCCTTGAAGTTCTCAATGCCGACATTGAAGGTCTGACCGCCCACGGCTGCCAGGCTGTTGTAGTTATCCAGGAAGGCCAGACGCACGGTGTTGATGATCGGCCAAACCGTGAAAACCAGCAGCAGGACGATGGCGGGCGCGAGGTAGAGCCACGCTTTCCATTGATGCTTGCTGTCAACCATATTTCATCTCATGCCGGTGCGGCGACCGGCACAGTGCAGGGAGGAACGGAACGCCGCTGAATTGTCCGCGCCTCGTGTGGGATGGATCAGTCCTTGAACGGGACGGCCGCCTGCTGATCGCCGAAGTAAATGCGCTTCTCGTCCTCCTTGCCGAAGAGGAAGACCTTGTGGGGCTTGAGGGCGAAGCGGACGCTGCCTTCAGTCAGGTCGATGCGGTTGTCCGCGTCGATGATGGCGCGCACCTGCGGGTTGGCAGAATTCTCATGCGTGCAGACAACGCTCACGTCGCGGCCCATGACCTCAATGTTGGAGACGCTGCACTTCAGCGGGCCGTTGGCGTCCAGGATGAAGCCCTCGGGACGGATGCCCACATACACTTCCTGATCCTTTACGCCGGGCACATCCAGCACGGGCTGCTCGTTCATGATCAGCTTCTCGCCCTTTACGCAGGCGGTGAAGACATTGATCGGCGGCGTGCCCAGGAACTTGGCGACGAAGAGATTCTCGGGGCTGTCATACACATCCTGCGGCTTGCCGATCTGCTGCACGACGCCCAGCTTCATCACCACGATCATGTCGGAGATGGACATGGCCTCCTCCTGGTCATGGGTGACGAACACGGTGGTGATGCCGGTCTCCTTCTGGATGCGGCGGATCTCCTCGCGGGTCTGCAGGCGCAGACGGGCGTCCAGGTTGGACAGCGGCTCGTCCAGCAGCAGCACCCGGGGCATCTTGACCAGCGCACGGGCGATGGCCACACGCTGCTGCTGACCGCCGGAAAGCTCGGAGGGCTTGCGGTCCATCAGCTCGTCGATCTGCACCAGCCGGGCAGCCTCATAGGCGCGCTCCAGCATGGCTTCCTTGGTCATCTTGTCCTTGCCGCGCAGGTTCTGCAGCGGGAAGAGGATATTCTGCTTGACCGTGAGGTGGGGATACAGGGCGTAGTTCTGGAACACCAGACCGATGCCGCGGTTCTCGGTGGAGACCTCGGTCACATCGTCATCGCCGAAGAAGATCTTGCCGCCCGAGGGCTTCTGAAGGCCGGAGATCATGTACAGCGTGGTGGACTTGCCGCAGCCGGAGGGGCCCAGCAGGCCGATCAGCTTGCCGTCGGGGATGGTGAAGTTGAAGTTGTTGACCGCAACGACCTCTTCGCCGGATTTCTTGTTTCGGCTGGGGAAAATCTTTGTCAGGTTTTCCAGTACGATTTTCATACGCTTGTCTTTCCTTTCAAACGTCTTTCTGAGGTGATTCAGTAGGTTTCCTTGGCAGCCTTTTCTTCGTGGAGTTTTTTCTTATATTCAAGCAGCTCATCCCGGCTGTTGAAAATCATCTGGCTGGCCAGATCCACGGTGACGGTGACGGCCATCTTGTCGTGGAGCAGCGCATGTTCCCTGGTCGCGATCAGCAGCGCAGCCTGCGCGATCAGCAGGATCGCCGTGATCAGCAGGAACACGGGGCTTCCGATGCCGTTGATGAGGGTCACCGCGCACAGCACGGGGATCATCGTTTCCACGGCGTATTTACCCAGCACCGTTCTCACGAACAGCGCCACATGGCCCAGGTGCACGCCCTCCAGGTGCATCACGCCGATGCCGAAGACCTTCTTGCCGATGGTCTGACCGTTTTTGAGGATCAGGGGAACGGCGAATTCCAGCAGCAGGAAAGCAAACAGCAGGCCGAAGGTGATCATCAGCAGCTGCAGATGGATGACCATGTTGTAAGCGTGTACAGCTTCTGCATCTGCGGCGATGGCGGCGGATGCAGCGTTGAGGGCGTCGATCTGCTCCGCGCTCAGCTGCGACGGGTCAGCCTGGGTCATTTCATCGGTGATCCCGTATTCAGCGGCATAGCGTTCATAAGCGCCGGCGACGACGGAATTGTAGCTGTCATAGTGGAATGCGGCTGACATCAGCCACGCAGCGAATACGGCCGCGATGCTCAGCAGGATGGCGTCCAGTATGAATGCCGATATCCTTTTGAGCATACTGGCCCGCTGAAGGTCATAAATCATGACAACACCTTGCTTTCTGTAGCAGTCTGCATAGTGCATACATCATATCGTACGTTATATTATACAACAGATTCTTCCCAAAATCTACAGTCTGGACTTCTTTTTTGGCGAAATATGCTGTATACATTACATGGAATCAGAGCCTGAGCAGGATCTGTGCAACCTCTTCCCAGTCAGTTCCTTCATATTCATAATGCCGCTGACCGGAGGTACACCGGTCCGGATGCAGCGCCTGGGCCGCCGGGGCCTGATCCCCAGGCGTCAGGTTGGTGTGCATGTACAGCGTTGCCATCCCGACGGCTTTCGCACCGGCGATATCCGTCTCACGGTCGTTGCCGATCATCAGACAGCGGGCGGGATCAAGCTGCTGCTCCTCCATCAGCGCGCGGTAGAACCGGACGTCAGGCTTGCGGCACTGATGATCGGAGGAAAGGTACACCCCGTCCAGCTGCGGCCCCAGCCCCAGGTGTGCAAGCTCATAGGCCGTAAAGACCCGCTGGGCATTGCTCAGCAGCCAGAGGCGGTACCCGTGCTTCCGAAGCAGGTTAAGTGCGGACAACACGCCGGGATACAGGCGAATATACTCCGTGGAGGCGACGCGGAACAGCTGGGCTGCGTTGACGCCCAGCGTCCCGGCAGGATCCGGCACGCCTTTTGCCTCAAACAGCTCCGACATTACCTGCTCAAAAGGGATATCCGGGAAGCATTCGTAGCTCTGCCCGGCCTTTGCTTCCCGTGCCGTCATTGCGGCGGTAAAGGCCGCGTGCAGCTCCGGCCCGCTGTAATGCGCACCGTAGTAGCCGAAGTAAAGCGCAGTCTTTTCCCAAACCCCGGCGTTCTCATCGGTGTGGATATCCACCAGGGTACCATACAGGTCAAAAACAAGATCCGTGTAGCGCATGGTGATGCCTCCGTCTTTGGTTCGTATTTGCATTATATCACAGCTACACCCAAAAAGAAATGGGAGAAGCTGGAGACGTGAACGGGAGCACGCTGCCAACAGTTGTGATGGGA
The DNA here is from genome assembly GCA_017399225.1 of Clostridia bacterium. Next base: position 20,875 of record JAFQEB010000004.1, read on the forward strand.
TGAAGGATATGAGCAGGTTCATACACCTCGGAGAAGGGAAAGGTGAAAGTGCAAACAACAAAAAACGCTGTACCTTTCAGTACAGCGCTCTGGCGCAGAGTCAGGGATTTGAACCCTGGGTGGGGTATCAGCCCACACACGATTTCCAGTCGTGCGCCTTAGACCACTCAGCCAACTCTGCATATCTGATTGTGATCGCGGTGGGTCAACCGCAACGATGATTATTATAGCGCTGCCTGGGCGGAATGTCAAGAGGGAAAATGAAGTTTTTTCAGAAAAATTGGATATGGAACGAAGATCCTCATATGCGCGCCGGGGGATAAAGTGACATTGACCGGAATGAAAAAAACGTGTACAATAGGAACTGAATTCCACCGGAATGCGGAGGATAAAAATGGATCTGTTTGATTTGATCGGGCCGGTGATGATCGGCCCCAGCAGCTCGCATACAGCGGGCGCAGCGCGGATCGGCCTGACGGCAAGGATGCTGCTGGGCGAGGGTGTGGTGCGGGCGGAGATCGGCCTGCACGGCTCCTTTGAAAAGACGTACCATGGGCACGGTACGGATCGTGCGCTGGTGGGCGGCCTTCTGGGAATGGCCGTGGATGACGAGCGTCTGCGTGAATCCCTGGAGATCGCCCGGAACTGCGGCATGAGCTTCCACTTTCACAGCGTTAACATCCGCGGCGCGCATCCCAACACCGTCCGGCTGACGCTGACGGGTGTGTCCGGCGCGATGCTGACGCTGGAGGCAGCCTCGGTAGGCGGAGGCAATATCGAGGTGCACCGCATCGACGGCCTGCGCGTCAACTTCAACGGCAAGGAGAACACGCTGATCATCCGCCACCTGGATACCCCTGGCGCCATTGCGAATGTGACGGGTATTCTCGCCAGGGAGGGCGTGAACATCGCCAATATGCAGAGCTACCGCCGCCAGGCGGGTGGAGACGCCATGATGGTCATGGAGCTGGACGGCTTGCCGGCTGACGCCTCCGTCCAGACGATCCGCGGGATGCCCGATGTGCAGGGCGTTACTCTCATGCGGCGCAGGAGCGATCTGTGAGAAGCATTATCAGGCGGCTGGAGGCGATCCTCTGGCCGCGGGCGCTGCAGTGCCTGTGCTGCCCGGAGTGTACGGACGGACAGCTGCTCTGTCCTTCCTGCCGGGCGGAGCTGCGGAGCCTGCGGCTGGACGCAAACCACGGAAGTCACCATAGCGTGTGGGCCTATGCGGGCTGTGCAAAGCGGCTGGTGACAGGGCTGAAGCACGACTGTATCGCTGATTGCGCCGCTGTGATGGGGCGCGAGATGGCAGAGGCCTTGAAACGGATGGAGCTGCCTGCCGATACGGTCATGACCTGGGTCACGATGCCGGAAAACAGACGGCGCGTCCGCGGCATCGATCACGGCAGACTGCTGTGCGAAACGATCGCGGAATATGCTGGAATGCCTGCCGAACAGCTGCTTGTGCGGCAGGGAAGGATCCACACCCAGCGCGGCCTGAACCGGGAAAAGCGGCTGAGCAACCTGCAGGGCTCCTTCGCGGCGGCAAAAGAGCTGCAGGGCACGGTTCTGCTGATCGACGACGTGATGACCACCGGCGCAACGGCGGATGCGTGCAGCGCTGTCTTATATGAAGCGGGTGCGGCGCAGGTCTATGTGCTGACTGCCACCAGGGTGCTGCGGCGTCCGGATAAGAAAAAGCGAGGATGAGTACAGATGGATTATACACTCAGAGAATGGGTCGGCATGGCCCGGCTGCAGGGCAGCATTGCGCAAGCCGCTGTTTCGGTGCAGGCGCGGGAAAGCGGCGTGACGCCCGAAACGGTGCGGAGCACGATGCTTCATCACCTTCGGTGTATGCAGGACGCCGTACAGAACGGCCTGGATGAGCGGCTGCGCTCTGTCACCGGGCTGACGGGCGGACAGGCCTCCATGCTCCTGCAGCGCCTGCGGGAGGGCAAAAGCCTTTGCGGAACGCTGCTGGGCAAGGCGGAGACCTATGCCCTGGCCACGGCGGAATGCAACGCCTGCATGGGCAAGATCGTCGCTGCACCCACGGCAGGCGCCTGCGGCATCCTGCCCGGCGCGATCCTGGCGATGATGGAGGATAAGGGCGTCACCGAGCAGCAGGCGGTGGAGGCGCTCTTTGTCGCTGCGGCGGTGGGGCAGTCCATCGCCACGCAGGCCAGCATCTCCGGTGCGGAGGGTGGCTGCCAGGCGGAATGCGGCGCGGCGGCTGCCATGGCGGCGGCGGCCCTGACCTACCTGGAGGGCGGTTCGGCGCAGCAATGCGCAGATGCGGCGGCCTTCGCGCTGATGAACCTGCTGGGCCTGGTGTGTGATCCTGTCGGCGGCCTGGTGGAGGTACCCTGCGTGTACCGCAATGTGGGCTCCTCCGGCGTGGCGTTCACAGCGGCGGATATGGCCCTGAGCGGCATTTGCTGTCCCATTGAGCCGGATGAGGTGATCCTGGCGATGAAGGAGGTTGGCGACGCGCTGCCCTCCAGCCTGCGGGAGACCGGCGAGGGCGGTTGTGCGGCCTGCGAAAGCATCCGGGCACGGCTCAAGATGATCCAGCAAAGGGTATAAGCATTGTGTGCGGCCTGACCGCGAGAGGAGAAGCATATATGCTGAAGAAGTTCAAGATCGCTTTCGTCGGCGCCGGTTCCATCGGGTTCACCCGCGGCCTGCTGGCGGACCTGCTGGCGGTGCCTGAGTTCCGGGAGATCGAGGTCGCCTTCATGGACATCAACCCCCGCAACCTGGACATGGTGTACCAGTTATGCCAGCGGGATATCGAAGACAACGGTCTGGACATCAGGATCCAGGCGACCCTTGACCGCCGCGAGGCCCTCAAGGACGCCAAGTACGTCATCGACTGCGCCCGCATCGGCCTGCTGGACGCCTTTGAGCTGGATGTGAACATTCCCCTCAAGTACGGCGTGGATCAGTGCGTCGGCGATACCCTGTGCGCCGGCGGCATCATGTATGCCCAGCGCGATATCGCCATGCTGGAGGGCATGTGCCGCGATATCCGGGAGGTCGCTGCGCCCGGCTGTATGCTGCTGAACTACACCAACCCCAATGCGATGGTGACCTGGTACTGCAACAAATACGGAAAAGTACCGACTGTCGGTCTGTGCCACGGCGTGCAGGGCGGTCATGCGCTGATTGCCCGGGTGCTGGGTTACAAGCAGGAAGAGATCGACATCGTCTGTGCGGGTATCAACCACATGACGTGGTACCTGTCCGTCAAGCACAACGGCGAGGAGCTGAAGGACAAGCTGCTGGCTGCCTTTGAAGCTGATCCTGAGCTTTCCCAGACCGAAAAAGTGCGCATTGACATGCTCCGTCGCTTCGGCTATTTCTCCACCGAGTCCAACGGCCATCTGTCCGAGTATGTGCCGTGGTACCGCAAGCGTCCTGATGAGATCCGCCGCTGGATCGATCTGGGCGTGTGGATCAACGGCGAGACCGGCGGCTACCTCCGCGTGTGCACCGAGGGCCGCAACTGGTTCGAGACGGACTTCCCGAATTGGCTCAAGGAGCCGCCCAAGGTCTACGCTCAGGACAAGCGCAGCCAGGAGCACGGCAGCTGGATCATCGAGTCCATCGAGACCGGACGCGTCTACCGCGGGCACTTCAACGTGGTGAACAACGGCGTCATCACCAACCTGCCGGATGACTGCATTGTCGAGGTTCCGGGCTTTGTGGACACCTTCGGCATCAATACACCCGTGCTGGGCGATTTGCCCCTGGGCTGTGCGGCCTGCTGCCAAAGCAACATCACCGTCCAGCGCCTCGCCATGGAAGCGGCTGCTCACGCGGATATCAACCTTCTCCGCCAGGCGATGATGATGGATCCGCTGGTGGGTGCGTTGTGCAACACTGAGGAGATCTGGCAGATGGTGGACGAGATGCTCATCGCCCAAGCCGAGTGGCTGCCCCAGTATGCCGAAGAGATTGAACGCGCGAAGGCACGCTGGGCAAAGGCTGAGGCAGAGGGCAAGCTGATCCCGCCGATCGTGACGGAGGGTGCAGCCCGCCTGCACACCAAAACAGTAGAGGAAATGGCTGCCGATAAGGAAGCCGCCCGCAAGAACGCCGCCGAAGCCGATAAGGCCAAGGAACGTCCTGCGGAGAAGAAGATCTACACCACCGGAAGGTAATATAAAGGGGGAATGCCCATGGCCTCGCGCATCATGCACCTTGCCGCAGCGGTTCAGCTGACGGATATGCTGCCGGCGGGGATGGACATTCCCCGTTTTCTCACTGGAGAGATCATGGTGGACAGTGCGCCGCAGGAGCGGAAAGCCTCGCATTTCCTGACGCAGGCGGGCGACCGGAAGACCTATGATATCGCCCGCTTTCGGTCGCAATATGGACATCTGCTCCTGACAGACGGCCTGGTGCTGGGGTATTACCTGCACCTGCTGCAGGATCTGGTCTTCCGGGATTACATGTATCACAAGCTCCGTTTCAATCCCAGAGAGCCGGGATATCTGGAAGGACTGCACAGTGATTACCGGCGGCTGAACCGGCTGTTGATCCGCCGGTACGGTCTTACCAACGGTTTTCCTATCTCGGCTTCAGCTGCGCCCCTTGAAATGATCGCTGCGTTTGACATGGAGGGTCTGACGGCCGCTTTGACGGAAGATTTTGCCCTGCCTGGTGCGCAGCAGGCGTTCTTCCTGACCGAAGAGCGAGCGGAGACGTATATCGCCGCTGCCGTGCGCAAATGCCGGGAGGAAATAACGGCGCTGCAAACCGGACGCCCCCTGACGGATCCGATGGACTGGGCCTGGCGCTTCGACCCGGTATGATATTGGCCTGCTGTGCATTTTGCCGGCAGGTCTTTTCTTTTGTATACAAATATGGTATAATCCTTTTTGTATACAACGCCGCGGCGAAATGCGCTGCGGCTGCAGGAGGAATTATTATGAGGTATGCAATTTATGGCGCCGGTTCCCTGGGCACCGTGCTGGGGGCGTATATTACCCAAAACGGCGTGGACATTGACCTGATCAACCGGAACAAAGCCCATGTGGAGGCACTGAACCGCAGCGGGGCGCGCATCACCGGCACGGTGAACATGACTGTCCCTGTCAAGGCGATCACGCCGGACGAGATGTCGGGGAAATACGACGTGATCCTGCTGCTGACCAAGCAGCTGCACAATGCCGAGGTCGTCACGATGCTCAAGGACTATCTTGCCGCTGAAGGCGTTCTGGTGACGCTCCAGAACGGTCTCCCCGAACCTGAGATCGCCGACATCGTTGGTTCTGACCGCACGATGGGCTGCGTGGTCGAGTGGGGCGCGACCCTTGCTGCGCCTGGGGAATGTATCCTGACCAGCGATCCGGACAGTTTGTCCTTCCATATGGGCAGGATGGAGGGGATCTCTGAAGCCCAGTACCGGATGGTGAAGGAGCTGCTGGAGAAGATGTGCCCCGTTCATGAGGAGCCGAATCTGCTGGGCGCCCGCTGGTCCAAGCTGCTGATCAACGCGACCTTCTCCGGCCTGGGCACGGTGGTCGGCGGCACCTTTGGCGACATCTCGGAAGACAAGGACGCCCGGAAGGTTGCCATCCGCTGCATGAAGGAGTGCATCGACGTAGGCCATGCTGCCGGCGTGACCTTTGCGCCCGTGCAGGGGAAGGATATTACCAGGCTTTTCTACTACAAAGGCGCGTTCAAGCGGGCGATCGCGACGCTGCTGATCCCCATCGCCATGAAGAAGCACCGGGCCATTGAGCCCTCCATGCTGCAGGATCTGAAGAAAGGTAAGCCCTGCGAGGTGGAGGCCATCAACGGCGTTGTGTGCAGCTATGGCAAGAAGCTTGGCGTGCCCACGCCCTTCAATGACCGCATCGTCGAGATCATCCGGAAGCAGGAGGCTGGCGTCCTGAAGCTGGACAAGGCCAATATCCGCCTGTTTGATGATCTGCTGTGACATCACAGATATAAAACGACCGCTCTGCTGTGAAAGCCGAGCGGTCATTTTCATTTGAGTATTTCGGTCCAGCCGTCGCCGTCCTGTTCGTACCAGATCTCATTCACATCCCCGTCCAGAAACACGCGGAAGTACAGCTCCATCCCGTCCACCATCTGGCCCGCGCGCATCTCCTCGATGGTCATCCAGCTGATCTCGCCCTCCTGGGAGGAATGCAGCTCGCCCTCGTATTCCGTGGCGGTGTAGAGCAGCACCAGGTAGCGCTCCTGGGTGCCCTTCTTCATCCAGCTCTTTGAGCCGATCAGGCGGGGATTGCGTACGGTGAGCCCCGTTTCCTCCTGCATTTCGCGGACGACGCTGTCCACCAGAGACTCGCCCGGCTCCACATGACCGCCGGGAAAGGTGAGCCCGCCCCAGTCAGGATCGACCCGGTTTTGTACAAGCACCTTGCCGTCTGCCCGGCGGAGCATACACATATTGGTCAGCTCAATGGGATACGCGACGCCCATATAATCACCTCTTACAGCTTTTTGGCAAACCAGATGGTGCGCCCCATCTCGGTAAAGCCGTTCTTCATGTGCCAGGCGTGGCTGACGGTGTTGTCCAGTTCGCAATCGCTGGCGAACTCCTGGCACCCGACGCTGCGGGCCCAGTCTTCGCAGGCACACAGCAGCTTGCGGCCCACACCGCTCATGCGGTAGGCGTCATCCACATAAATGCCCTCCAGAAAGCCGACGGGCGAGGTTTCGCAGCCCTCCACATAGTCGTGGCGCAGCTGGCACTGGGCAAAGCCGACGGGCTGCCCGGCGTCCGTGGCGAGGAAGCAAGCTGCTTCCCCTGAGGCAGTCAGCGCGGTGAATTCCGGCAGGAGTTCGTCGGCTCCGGCGCTGAAAAGGCGGCTGGCGAGCAGCGCCAGGTGCAGGCTGTCCGCCTGCGTTGCTTTTCGGATCTCCATGTTTGACACCTCACTGCTTCTGGATCACAAAGCATTCGGGCGCGCCGGGCCCGGCGTTCAGGAAACGGTGATGCAGCACATTGTATTCCTGCGGTCGCAGCGCGGAGAGCCATTCCATCAGGGCAAAGCGCTCCCGGTCGCCCTCTTCATGGCCCGGATAGGCGCAGATGGTGCACACGCCGCCCTTTTCCAAAAGGGAAAGCGCCGCGCTGATGGCAGTCTGCGTCGTTTCCCAATGGGTCGTGATGCTCTTGTCGCCGCCGGGCAGCCAGCCCAGGTTGAACACGGCGGCCTTGACCGGGGCTTTCACCCGCTCGGCAATGTGCTCATGGCCCTCGGCGTACAGCTCGCACCGGTCCAGCAGACCGCTGTCCAGCAGCCTTGCGCTGGTACGGCCCACCGCGTCGGCCTGAATGTCAAAGCCGATCACCCGACCGGTCTGGCCCACCAGCTCGGCAAGCATCACGGTGTCGTGCCCGTTGCCGAGGGTCGCGTCGATGACGGTATCGCCCTCTTCGATGACCTGGTGCAGCACATCCGAGGCGATCCAACGGGCGCTTCTCAGTTCGTAGGCCATGATCAGTTCCCTTTCAGCTTGCGGACCTCGGCGTCGGTCAGGCGGCGCCACTGTCCGCGGGGCAGGTCGTGCAGGCGGATGGAGGCAAAGCCGGTGCGCTTCAGGCTGACCACGTCATGCCCAACGGCGGTGAACATCCGTCGCACCTGCCGGTTGCGGCCCTCATGGATGGTGACCAGCAGCGTTGTGGAGAAGGTATCGTACCGGATCAGCCGTACCTGCGCAGGGGAGGTCATGCGGCCGTCATCCAGCTGGACGCCTGCACGAAGGCGGCGGATCTCCTCGTCCGTCACCCGGTTGGAGACCTTGACCAGGTACTCCTTGTCCACCTCGCGGGAGGGGTGCAGCAGCTCGTTCATCAGATCGCCGTCGTTGGTCAGGAGGAGCAGGCCTTCGCTGTCATAGTCCAGCCGTCCTACCGGGTACAACCGGACGGGATAATCGCGGAACTTGTCCATCACCGTTGCGCGGCCCTCGGGATCGGTGACAGTGGTCACTTCGCCCATGGGCTTGTTGTAGGCCAGGTAGTGCTTCTCTTCCTCCAGATGGCACAGCACGCCGTCAACGGTCACCCTGTCGGTGTATTCATCCACCTGCACGCCCATCTCAGTGATCACCCGGCCGTTGACAGCCACATGCCCCTCGGCGATCAGCTTTTCGGAGCTGCGGCGGGAGGCGACGCCGGACAGGGCGAGGTACTTTTGCAGTCTCATCATGATGTATAATCAGCCTTTCTGAATGGTTCTGTAGAAGATGAGCAGGGTCGCGCGCTTGCTGACCGGCTTGACCCGCTCGGTTTCGCTGCGGGAGAGCGCCATGGTATCCAGGCCGCTCAGGGTGAAGCCCATATGCTCCAGAAAGCGGCACAAAAGCGGATTGCCGTCCGTGGATGCAGCGCGGAGTCCGTGCAGACCGCGCCGCATGGCAAAGTGCTCGCATTTGTCCATGAGCATCCTGCCGGCGCCCTGCAGGCGATGGGCCGGGTCGACCCGCAGGTCGATCACATCCGCCCACCCGCTGGGGAGCGTAGTGACCGCTGCGCAGCCGATATACTTTTCCCCCTCAAAGGCGGCGTAGAACGCGCTGCCCTCATCCTGCACAAGGATAGCGGGATCGGCGTAATCCACCGCAGGAAAGGCGCGCCACTGGGTCTTCAGGGCAGGACGGTAATCCAGCTGGAAGCCCGTCCTGCTGATCCGCACGCAGGCCTCCTCGGTGACCAGCTCTGTTTCCGATAACGGCCTGACAAGGGCCAGCTCATCTGCGCGAAGTCTCCGGACGACCAGCATGGCATTCCCTCCTTTGGCTTATCATCTGTATATGCTCACTCCCAGCGGAGGATGCGTCCCTCCGGGATGCGCTGCTTCAGCTTGCGCTTGGGGTTGACCAGGTTGGGCGAGCCGGTCATCAGCAGCATGGGTGCGTCGGAAGGGGAGTCGCCGTAGCCGCTGGAGCGGGCCCTGTCGATGGTCAGACCCTGCTGTGCCAGCCAGGCGGAGATCCTTTCAGGCTTCTCATCGCCCTTGCAGTTTTCGCCGATGCGGCCTGTGTACCTGCTCTCCCGAACCTCACAGGTGGTGCAGAGAACCGCCTCCACCGGCAGGAATTCGGGCAGGACGCGCATGTAAACGTCCGCCGAGGCGCTGACGATCACCGGGATGACGCCCTGGGCGCGGAGCTGCTCCAGCTCCTGAACACCCTTGCGGAAGAATCTTTTCTGCTGTACCTCCCGGAAGAAATCCCGGGCGAGGTCGTCCATCTCATCAACGGTTTTTCCGCGGATGAAGGAAAGCGACGTCTCCTTGGAGGCCGAGGCATGGGCCGGATTCAGCTTCCACGCAAGGAAGCCCCAGGCGGCCTTGAAAACCTGTCTGCGCGGCGCAGCGCCCCGGCGGATGCAGTACATCAGGTAGGGCAGGATGGAATCGCCCCGGGCGAGGGTATCGTCGAAGTCAAAGAAGGCGAAGGCGGCGGGGGTACTCACATCGGACACTCCTCATCCAGCAGGCGGTGGGTGTACTGGCGCTGACCGGATTTCATCTCCGCCATCAGCTGGCCAGAGCCCAGCAGCTTGTACTTATAGGTGGTCAGTCCCTCCAGGCCCATGGGGCCGCGGGCGTGGATCTTGCCGGTGGCGATGCCCACCTCCGCGCCGAAGCCGTAGACGAAGCCGTCGGCAAAGCGGGTGGAGACATTGTGGTACACGCCGGCGGAATCCACGCGGGTCATAAAGGCGCGGGCGGCGTCCGTATCGGCGGTGACGATGCAGTCCGTGTGGCCGCTGCCGTACTGGTTGATATGGTCGATCGCAGCGTCCAGGCTGTCCACGATGCGGATGGACAGGGTGTAATCCAGATATTCGGTCGCCCAGTCCTTTTCCGTCGCAGCTTCCACGGGGATGATGGTGCACACGGCTTCATCCCCCAGCAGGCGCACATGCTTTTCCTGCATGGCAGGCAGCAGCCGGGGCAGGTATTCCGCCGCGATATCCCGGTGCACCAGCAGGGTCTCCATGGCGTTGCAGACGGCGACGTTCTGCGCCTTGCTGTCCACGGCAATGCGTACAGCCATGTCGATGTCGGCCGCCTTGTCCACATACACATGGCAGATACCGTCAGCATGTCCCAGGACGGGGATGCGGCTGTTGTCCATGATGTAGCGGACAAATTCATTGCTGCCGCGCGGGATGATCAGATCGATCAGCTGATCCTCCTTGAGCATGGCGGCCACGTCTTCCCGGGTGGTCAGCAGCTGGGCGAAATCAGCAGGCAGACCAACCTCCTCCGCCGCGTCGCGCAGACACTGACACAGGATCTGGTTGGTACGGAGCGCCTCGCGGCCGCCCTTGAGCAATACGGCGTTGCCACTCTTGAGCGCCAGGGAAGCGATCTGCACCAGCGCGTCAGGACGGCTCTCGAAGATCACGCCGATCACGCCGATGGGGCAGGCGACGCGGTACAGATGAAGGCCCTCCGTCAGCTCGCGGGCATAGGTGGTCTGTCCGATGGGATCGGGAAGCGCAGACAGCGCCTCGAGACCGGCCGTGACGGCGGCCAGCTTCTCCTCGCGGAATTTCAGCCGGTTCAGCAGCGGCGCGGCAAGCTGTGCCGCAGAAGCCTCTGCATGGTCTTCAGCATTGGCCTGGAAGATCTCTGCCTGATGTTTATTCAGCGCCCGGGCCATGGCCATCAGCGCGGCGTTTCTTGTATGGATATCGGATGCAGCAAGCGCCCATGCGGCCTTGCGGCTGGCGTCTGCCATCTGGTGAAGGTCTTTCATCATCGTACCTCCATGGTGTATAAAATCTCATCATGAATTATATCATGAATAGGAAAGACTTGCAATGTGAAATCAACTGTGCTATAATCAAATACCGCGAAAGTGCAGGCATGAAGCAGTCGAAAGGAAGTGATTCAACGTGCCGCATCAGAAGGGAATCAAGCCCGTGGCGCAGAATCGCAAAGCCTGGCACGACTACTTCGTGGAGGAAAAATACGAATGCGGCCTGGCGCTCTTTGGCACCGAAGTCAAGAGCATGCGTCAGGGAAGGGTGAACATGAAGGAATCCTGGGCGCGCATCAAGGATGGCGAGATCTGGGTGGAGGGCATGCACATCAGTCCCTACGAGCAGGGGAACATCTTCAACCGCGATCCCATGCGCCCCAAAAAGCTGCTGATGCACAAGAGCGAGATCCGCAAGCTGGACAGCCTTGTGGCGCGTCAGGGCTACACGCTGATCCCGCTGGAGGTCTACCTCAAGGATGGCCGCATGAAGCTGGAGCTTGGCCTGTGCAAGGGCAAGGCCGAGCATGACAAGCGTGACAGCATCGCCAAGCGCGATGCAGACCGCGACATCCGCCGCGCACTGCGGGAAAACAACAAGTAATCCATCTGAAAGCGAAGAATTGTCAGGCGGCCATGCCGCACATATGGGGCTGATCCGGTTTCGACGGGGGTTGTCGAGGGCAGGATAAGCGAGCCGTGGGGCCTGAACCACGATAAAACGGGCAAAAAAAGTAACTGACAATAGCGATTTCGCTTTCGCGGCCTAATTAGGCCGTGACGTTGGCCCGGTCTGCCCGCGTGGCCGGTCACCAGCGTCATTTACGCGGGGAACGAGCGCATCTAAGCTTTGCCATGCGTCCGTAACATGAAGCTACCGCGCGCCTACTCTTGTCTGTGGGCGTAGGCGCGCGGGAAATCTGAACCACAGACTGCGCTCGGAGAAGGTCCTGTTTGCGAGCTTTCGGACAGGGGTTCGACTCCCCTCAGCTCCACTGAAAAAGGCGAGGCCGTTCTGGCTTCGCCTTTTTGTGTTGTCTTAAGGACGGTTCACCACGCCCACAAACAGCGGCAGTTGATCCGCGCCGGTGACGGCAAAGAGGAAGGGCCTGTCCAGCACGAAATCGATCTCCTCAAGCTGCTGGGGCGGCGCGGCCATGGCCATCATCATCAGTGTGAAGGCGGCGGCCTCGCAGCCTTCCTCGTCGATCACGACCCGGGCGTCGTGGCGCACCTGGGACAGGGCGATGGGCAGCTCCTCATCCGCCAGGGGCGAGAAGTCTGCTTCGTTTGCGCTGAAGACCTTTGTGACGCCCATGGCCTTCAGCCCGCCGGACAGCTCCATCTGGGAGGTCACGTCGAACCTGGGCAGCTGCAAATGGATCCGCATCCGCTTGGATTCGGGAGCGGCGCTGCTGTCGGCCAGGAAGCGAAGGACGGCAGGATCCTCCAGCAGGTCGTCGGGGGTCAGACCCTCGTCGGGAAGGATGAGCCACATGCCGCCGTCCATGCTGAAGGGCAGGTACACGGCCTGATAGCTTTCGCCCCAGTAGAGTTGATCGGTGGCGGTTTTGCGCATGAAGGTGCAGTCCACATCACCGTCGGGGCTGCGGAAGACGTCGGTGACGTTGTTTTCAGGAAGGAAGGTCGAATGCCAGCGGGCCTTCAGCGCCACGGTGCTGGCCAGGGCCAGCGCTGTCGATTCAGGCAGATGTACGCTTTGGATCTGCTCGGTCAGCAGGCCCATGGTGTTTTCGTCCAGCCATTTCTGCAATGCGGCGTCCATTTCAGGACTGCCCATGCGGCCCTGATACGCAGCTGCGTAATAGTGCTTTGCCAGCGCGGAGGTCGTTTGCGCATTGTAGGAAAGGCCCTCGTTCAGCCAGGCCGAGGTGGCCAGCAGGCGGGAGGAGGCTCCGTCCGCGCGGTAGTTGGCGTTCCACAGATCGCTGGCCTGTGCGCGCAGGGCGGCGAGATCTTCGTGGCCAAGCAGCGCGAGGATCTCTGCGCGGCTTTCGCCATCCGTCGTTTCTGCCAGCATGGCCAGCGCCATGTAGAGGCTCAGCGGGGAATAGACACGGTTAATGCTGCCTGCGCCGGAAAGGCAAGCGCCGATGGAACGCTCCAGGAAGGGCGCAAGTCCCTGCGTATAAGCACTGTCCCGGCGCTGGGCGTTGATGCTGTCGCGCCAGGCGTCGTAGGCAGCGTCATCCCGGGAAAGCAGCGGGTCGTCCGGGCTCGGATAGGGAGCCATGTCAGGGTAGACGGGGGCTGCAATCAGCAGATCATCCGCAAAAGCCGGGATGCACAGGGTCGCCAGGAGCAGGAGGACGGTCAGGAAGTAAAGGCATTTCATCATAATCTCTCCCTTCTGGAATGGGCTTCTGACAAATAAGACGAAATAGCGTGGCAATATGTTCCGCTTATACTGAAAATTCCTCATGGCTCATGTGCATGTAGCTGCGCACCTGATCCCACGGAACGGTGAAGCCTGCGCCATGGCTGCAGAAGACGGAATCCGGCGTGTCGTCTGCCAGGGGATTGTATCCGGCAGCTTCGACGATGGTCTCCTGATCGCGGCAGGGGGCATAGCGGCTCATCCACACACGCAGCGCGCCGCGGCCATGGGTCAGGGAGAGGAAATCCTCCTGCCAGGGGGCAAAGACGGCGTAGGGGCATTCGCCGCGCAGGATGACGCTGTCATCCTCGTATTCGGGAATCTCCACATCAGCCTGCAGGCGGGTCAAAGCCCCGGCCAGCGGGCCGTACATGTCTGCCGGAGCGCGCAGGGAGAAGCCCGCCACCGGCTCCAGCAGCACGCTTTTTGCATACATCAGCGCATTGCGGATGGCGCGGTAGGTCGCCTGACGGAAATCGCCGCCCTCGGTGTGCTTGAGGTGGGCACGGCCGGTGAGCAGCTCCACCACGACGTCTGTCAGGGGCGCGCCCGTCAATACGCCCTTGTGCTGCTTTTCGGACACATGCCCGGCAATGAGCCGCTGCCAGTTCAGCGACAGCGTGTCCACATGGCAAAGGCTGTGGAAGGTGACGCCGCTGCCGGGCGCGCCGGGCACGAGGCGCACATGGCATTCGGCATAATGACGCAGGGGCTCGTAATGCCCCACGCCGATGGCGGGTGCGGCGATGGTCTCACGGTACAGCACATGGGTCGGCCCGAAGTTCGCGCTGATGCCGAAGCGCTCCTGCAGCAGCTGTCTGAGTACCTCCAGCTGGATGCGGCCCATCACATGCACGCTGATATGTCCCCGGGCTTCCGTGACGGTCAGGGTCGGCTCCTCGTCCTCCAGGATGCGCAGCGCCTGCATCATCCGGAAGGCGGGGAGGGCCTTTTCATCCCACAGCACCTCGGCGGACATCATCGGCTCGGTACGGAAATGGGTGGCCACTGCCGCGCCGACTACATCGCCGGGGCGGATGCCCTCCAGGCCGGGTATGGCGACGATGTCGCCGGCTTGTGCAAGATCGGCTGCCCGGAAGCGCTCGCCGTGATAGATGCGCAGCTCGTTGACCTTCTGCCCGACGGGAAGTTCGTCCTTCACGCGCAGCGAGCCCGACAGGAGCTTGAGGAAGCACAGCCGCTGCCCCTGGGCATCGTGGCGCACCTGATAGCAGCGCGCGGAGAAAGGTAAGTCGCTTGTGCGATCGACGACTGTCAAAGCCGACAGCACCCGCAGGAATTCCGGGACGCCGCGGCCTTCCAGCGCAACGCCTGCCATGACGGGGAAGCACTGCCGGCCCTTGACCTGCCTGCACAGCGACGCCATCCATGCGGTTTCCTCGAAGCCGCCGTCAAAGAGCTGCTCCAACAGGGCCTCGTCCCGCTCGGCGATGGCTTCGATCTCTGTATCAGAGAACCGACTATCGGTCTGAAAAGAGCGCAGATCCAGCATATCGACCGAGAGTCGCTTTTTCATCTGAACGATCACGCGCTCCGGATCTGCACCGATGCGATCGAGCTTGTTCAGGAACACGAATACCGGTACGCCGTAATCCTTCAGCAGCTGCCAGACGGTTTCCGTATGGCTCTGTACGCCCTCCGCGCAGGAGATGACCAACACCGCGTAGTCCGTCACGGACAATGCGCGTTCCATTTCCGTGGAAAAGTCCACATGCCCCGGGGTATCCAGCCAGTAATAGGTATCGCCCTCATATTCGAAGTTGGCAAGGCCGGAAAAGATGGTGATGCCCCGCTGCTTTTCCAGCGAATGGGAATCCAGGAATGCGTCCTGGTGATCGACGCGCCCGATGCTGCGGATGGCCTGGGTATGATACAGCACCCGCTCGGAGAAGGTCGTCTTGCCCGCATCCACATGGGCGAGGATGCCGATGGTCTTGCGCATGGAATCGCTCCCTTTGCTTGAACTTCCTTGATGATACCACACCTTGCGGCTCCGGGCAAGTGGTGGTATAATCGTGGCAGCTGATCCAAAGGACGTGAATGCTATGAAACCCATCGGCACAAGACCCATTCGCACGGCGCGCCTGCTGCTGCGCAAGCCGGAACACGACGATGCAGCTGCACTGGTCGAAATCCGCTCCCTGCCCATGACGATGGCGGAGGCCCGGAAGACTGTCGCCTCCATGGTCGCGGAGAGCGCCAAGCCCTTCTGCTTCCACTGGGTCATCACCATGGAGGGGCAGACGGTCGGCCGCCTCAAGTGCTGGGAGGTCGATCCCTACAACGGCTATGTCCAGTTGGGCTACGACGTCGGGCCGGAATATCGAGGTCAGGGGATCATGACGGAAGCCGTCGGTGCTGTCATCCGCTATATGCTCACCGATGCTGATGCGAACCGGGTGTATTGCTCTGTCCGGGAGAATAACCATGCTTCCCGCCGCGTATGCGAAAAGAACGGCATGAAGCACGAGGGCATATTGCGCCAGCACTACGCCCGGCAGGATGGAGGATACGACGACGTTCACATCTACGGCATCATCAGGAGCGACCTTTCGGAAGGAGAATGAGGCGCATGGCACTGGATATTGAAGGGATGCAGGCCATCCAGCGGGAGCTGCAGGAAAAGTATCGGGACAAGTGGGAGCCCATCGACCCGCAGCGGGGCCTCAACAAGCTGATGTGGCTGACCGGCGAGGTAGGCGAGGCGGCGCAGATCATCAAGCACAGGGGCTGGCAGGGGATCATGGAGGATCCGGATACACGCCATGCGTTCATTGAGGAGCTCTGCGATGTGATGATGTACCTCAACGACGTCTGCCTGTGCTACGGCGTCACGCCGGAGGAACTCGAAGCGATCTACCGCGCAAAGCATGAGCGCAACATGCGCCGCTGGTAAGGGAAAATGCGGAGCAAATCTGGAAAATGGCTTGAAAATAGCGACTGTGCTGCATTGACTTTGCGCGCGGGACAATTTATAATATATCCAGATGCGTTGTACCGCTATTATTGCATAACAGGAGGAACCGTCCTATGAAAATGACCTTTCGCTGGTATGGCAAGGAATCTGACCCGATCCCGCTGAAGTATGTCAAGCAGATCCCCGGCATGTCCGGCCTGATGGGCCTGCTGGACAAGCCAGCCGGCGTTGACTGGCCTGAAGAGGAAGTCAAGGAGCTGGTGGATTACGTCCACGCCCACGGCCTGGAGCTGGAAGTGATCGAGTCCGTCAACGTCCATGAGGACATCAAGATGGGCCTGCCTACCCGCGATGAGTACATCAAGAACTACTGCTCCACCGTCCGCACGCTGGCCAAGTATGGCGTGAAGGTGATCGTGTACAACTTCATGCCCGTCTTCGACTGGCTGCGTACCGATCTGGCCCGCGTGATCGAGGAGGACGGCTCCAACTCCCTGTACTTCAACGAGGAAGATCTGGGCGAAATGGGCCCGATGGAGATCGTCCGCCGCACGGCCGAGGACTCGAAGGGCTTCACCCTGCCCGGCTGGGAGCCCGAGCGTCTGGCTCTGCTGGAGACGACCCTGAAGCAGTACGAGGGCATCACCCCCGACATGCTGCGCGAGAATTACAAGTACTTCCTGGAGCGCGTGTGCCCCGTGTGCGAGGAAGTTGGCGTGAAGCTTGCCTGCCATCCCGACGATCCGGCCTGGCCCATCTTCGGCCTGCCCCGCATCGCCCACAGCCAGGAGGATTACGACAAGATCGTGAACCTGTACAACAGCCCCGCCAACACTCTGTGCCTGTGCACCGGCTCCCTGGGCTCCAATCCCGAGAACGATATCCCGGCCATCATCCGCCACTTCGGTGAGATGGACCGCATCGGCGCAATGCACGTCCGCAACGTGAAGTACCTGGGCCACCGCCACTTCCGTGAGGCTGCCCACCTGTCCTCCACCGGCGACCTGGATATGTACGAGATCATGAAGGCCATCTACGATACCTGCCCCGACACCTACATCCGCCCCGATCATGGCCGCATGATCTGGGACGAGCAGGGCCGTCCCGGCTATGGCCTGTACGATCGCGCGCTGGGCGCAACCTACCTCAACGGCATCTGGGAGTGTCTGTGCCGTGAGCACGGCGAGAAGTAAGCCGTTTGAAAGGAGAATGACCATGAAGCTTTCCTATCAGGGCATTCAGGATCAGGCCGCCTACGCCGCCGCCGGCGTCAAGCTGCCCGGCTACGACTGGCAGCAGATGGCCAATGAGACGGAGAAGGCTCCTGTCTGGGTGCATTTTGGCGCGGGCAACATCTTCCGCGGCTTTATCGCAGCCCTCCAGCAGCGCCTTCTGAACGCAGGGGAGGCCGCCTCCGGCATCATCGCCGCCGAGACCTTCGACTACGACATCATTGATCAGATCTACATTCCCCATGATTCCATGACGCTGATGGTGGCCCTCAAGCCCGACGGCTCCACCAACAAGGAGGTCATCGCCTCCATTGCCAAGGGCCTCAAGGCGGATTGCACCAACGCGGCGGACTGGGCTGCCCTGAAGGCTGCCTTCGTGAATCCCTCTCTGCAGTTTGCCTCCTTCACCATCACCGAGAAGGGCTATGCGCTGACCAACCTCGCGGGCGAGCTGATGCCTGTGGTCGTGGCGGATATCGCAAACGGCCCCGAAAAGGCCCGCCATGCCATGTCCGTCGTGGCGGCGATGCTCTACGCCCGCTTTGAGGCTGGTGCAGCCCCCATCGCCATGGTGTCCATGGACAACTGCTCCCACAACGGCGAGAAGCTGCGTTCCTCCGTCCTGACCGTCGTTGACGGCTGGGTGAAGAATGGCTTCGTGCCTGCTGAGTTCGCCGAGTATGTTGCGGACGAGACCCGCGTGTCCTTCCCCTGGTCGATGATCGACAAGATCACCCCCCGTCCCGCTGACGTTATCCGCGATCAGCTTCTGGCTCAGGGCTTTGAGGATATGGCGCCGGTCATCACCAGCCGCAACACCTACATCGCGCCCTTCGTCAATGCGGAGATCCCGCAGTACCTGGTGGTGGAGGATCGCTTCCCCAACGGCCGCCCTGCGCTGGAGAAGGCCGGCGTGTATCTGTGCGACCGCGAGACTGTCAACATGACTGAGCGCATGAAGGTCACCACCTGCCTGAACCCCCTGCACACCGCCCTGGCTGTGTACGGCTGCCTGCTGGGCTACACCTCCATCGCGGCTGAAATGCAGGACGAAGAGCTGGTCAAGCTGGTCAAGACCATCGGCTACGTTGAGGGTCTGCCCGTCGTGACCGACCCCGGCATCGTCAGCCCCAAGGCCTTCATCGACGAGGTTGTCGAGCAGCGCCTGCCCAACCCCTTCATCCCCGATACCCCCCAGCGCATCGCCACCGATACCTCCCAGAAGGTCGGCATCCGCTTCGGCGAGACCATCAAGAGCTATCTGGCATCCGATACGCTGAATGTGGCCGACCTGACCGCCATCCCCCTGGCGCTGGCAGGCTGGCTGCGCTACCTGATCGCCGTGGATGACGAGGGCAAGGAGATGCCCGTGTCCTCCGATCCCATGCTGAACGCCCTGCAGGCGCAGCTGGCGGGCGTGGAGCTAGGCAAGCCGGAATCCGTCGAAGGCAAGCTGGAACCCATCCTGTCCAACGCTGCGGTCTTCGGCGTGAGCCTCTACGAAGCCAAGCTGGCCGGCAAGGTCGAGGGCTTCCTGAAGGAAATGCTGGCGGGCCCCGGCGCTGTCCGCGCGACGCTGAAGAAGTATCTTGCGTAAATCGAACATGTGCATATCATGCCAGGCTGCCCTTACGGGCAGTCTGGTTTTCTGCTGTATGCAGGAAGGAAAAAGCAGGCTGCCCATCGAATAAAATACAAATATGCTAACAGGGAAAGGAGCCGGTCAGGAGAATGCAGCGCGTGGTGCGTGTACTGCTTTGGGCGGCGACGATCCTGCTGATGCTCACGATCTTTGGGTTCTCTGCCGAAACGGCGGAGGAGTCCGACAGCACCAGCGCGATCATCACCCGCCCGCTGACGGAGCTGCTCGCCGGTATGCGGGCAGGGATCACGGCAGATGAAAAAGCAATGCTGTACGAGCAGGTGGATCATGCGGTGCGCAAAACGGCGCATTTTGCAGAATATGCACTCCTGGGGCTGCTGGCTGCGCTCCTGCTGCGGAGCTATGGGCTGCGACAATGGTGGCTGCCCTGGCTGCTGGTATCCCTCTACGCCGTGACGGACGAGGTGCACCAGCTGTTCCTGCCGGGACGCTCCGGGCAGCTTTCGGACGTGCTGCTGGATTCCGTCGGAGCCCTCTGCGGCTGCGGCACGATATTTCTGATCACTCATGACAGGAGGAAATAAAAATGATGACCATTCAGGATCTTTACGCGCTGGAGCATACCATGGCGGCGGATTATCTCAGCCGCTTCACCTGGCCCTGGGAGGCTCTTGACGGCATCAAGGCGGAGATCATCCGTCTGGGCGAAAGCCTTGATCCTGCGGAATACACCGAGGTATCACCGCAGGTGTGGGTGCACAAGACTGCAACCGTCGCCCCCACCGCTTATCTGGGCGCGCCCTGCATCATCGGCGCGAAGACCGAAGTGCGCCACTGCGCCTTCGTCCGCGGCAGCGCGCTGGTGGGCGAGGAATGCGTGGTAGGCAATTCCGTGGAGCTCAAGAACGTCATCCTCTTTGACTGCGTGCAGGTGCCCCACTACAACTATGTGGGCGACAGCATCCTGGGCTACAAGAGCCATATGGGAGCGGGTTCCATCACTTCCAATGTCAAGTCGGACAAGGGCCTCGTCGTTGTCCGCAGCGCGGAGGGAGCCATCGAGACCGGTCTGAAGAAGATGGGCGCGATGCTGGGCGACCATGTCGAGGTCGGCTGCAACAGCGTGCTGAATCCCGGCACGGTGATCGGCCGGAACAGCAATGTGTATCCGATCAGCAGCGTGCGCGGCGTGGTGCCTGCCGGCAGCATCCACAAGCAGAACGGCACGGTGGTGACCAAAAGATGATCCGCCCCATCATGAAGGACGTCTTCTTCCTCTCTCAGCCCAGCGAGGAGGCGACCAGGGCGGACAAGCAGGTGATCGCCGATCTGGTGGACACCCTGAATGCCAACCTGGAAGGCTGTGTCGGCATGGCAGCCAACATGATCGGCGTCCGCAAGCGTATCATCGTGGTGCGCATGGGGCCAATCAGTATGCCGATGGTCAACCCGGTCATCGTGTCGAAGTCCTGCCCCTATGAAGCGGAGGAGGGCTGCCTGTCGCTGACAGGTGTGCGCAAATGCACCCGTTACCGCGATATCGAAGTCAGCTACCTGGATGCAGCCTTTATCCAGCGCCGCCAGAGGTACTCCGGCTGGATCGCGCAGATCATCCAGCACGAGGTCGATCACTGCAACGGAGTGATCATATGAGTATGCAGATCCTTGTGGACGCAGACGCCTGTCCCGTGGTGCGCCAGGCGGAGCAATGCGCAAAAGCGCATGGCATCCCCATCACGCTCCTGTGCGACGAGCACCATATGCTGTACTCCGAATACGCCCAGGTGCGGTATGTCTCCTCCGGCGCGGACGCGGTGGATATCGCCCTGATGAACCTGTGCAGGCGAGGGGATATCGTCGTCACGCAGGATTACGGCGTGGCCGCCATGGCGCTGGGCAGAGGAGCGTATGCCCTCCATCACAGCGGCAAGCGTTATACCAATGACAACATTGACCTGATGCTCATGGAGCGCCATATGGCCAAGAAGGCCAGACGTGCTTCCTCCAAGCATCACATGAAAGGCCCAGCCAAGTTTACAGATGAGGACAGGCAGCGCTTCACTGCAGCCCTGGAGGCGCTGATCGAAGAACTGACGACTGCCTGATCCGCTCAACAGGAGGAAAATGCCTTGACGATTGTTGAAACCCTGTGCAAAGAATTTGCTGTTGCGTCCTGGCAGGTGGAGGCGGTGATCGCCCTGCTGGACGAGGGGGCGACGCTGCCCTTCATCGCCCGCTACCGCAAGGAACAGCACGGCTCCCTGGACGATCAGCAGCTGCGCGACATCTCCGACCGCCTGACGTCCCTGCGCAACCTGGAGCAGCGACGCAATGAGATCAGCGAGAGCCTCAAAAAGCTGGAGGTGTGGACGGAGGAGCTGCAGGCGGCCATTGATGATGCCGCCACCATGGCCCAATTGGAGGATATTTACCGCCCGTACCGCCCCAAGCGCCGCACCCGTGCGAGCATCGCCAAGGAGCGCGGCCTGGAGCCGCTGTCCCAGGCGCTTCTGGAGCAGGAGAGCGCGCTGGATCCCCTCGCTGCGGCGGAGGGCTATATCGACGAGGAAAAGGGCGTAGCGTCTGCCGAGGAGGCCCTGCAGGGTGCGATGGATATCATCGCCGAGCAGGTATCCGACGACGCGGCTGTCCGTGCCCGCCTGAAGACCTACTATCACCGCGACGGCGTTGTGGCGACGAAGCTGGCCAAGGAGGATATCGAGGATACCACCTACACCATGTACCATGACCACGCCGAGCCCCTGAGGAGCATGGCCGGCCACCGCGTGCTGGCCATGGATCGCGGCGAAAAGGAAGGCGTGCTGAAGGCCGGCATCGAGGTCAACGTCGGCACGGCGCAGATGCTGACCCGCTACGGCAACGTCAAGAAGATCCCCGTTGCCGCAACTGAGTATGTGGCCCGCGCCTGCGACGACGCTTATACCCGTCTCATTGCCCCCTCCCTGGACACGGAGCTGCGCAACGAGCTGACCGACAAGGCGCAAACCGCCGCCATCCGCGTCTTTGCCATGAACCTCAAGCCCCTCCTGATGGCGCCGCCCATCAAGGGACGCACCACCATGGCGCTGGATCCCGGCTATGCCCACGGCTGCAAGGTGGCCGTGGTGGACGAAACCGGCCGCGTGCTGGATACGACGGTCATCTACCCCGTGCAGCGCGGCCCGAAGGCCTATGATCAGGCGAAGATCACCGTGATGAACCTCATCCGCAAGCACCACGTCACCATGACGGCCATCGGCAACGGCACTGCCGGCCGCGAGACGGAGCAGTTCTTCGTGGACGTGATGCGGGAGATGAACCTGGGCGATGACCTGGGGTATGTGGTCGTCAGCGAATCGGGGGCTTCCGTGTATTCCGCTTCCAAGCTGGCGGCGGAGGAGTTCCCGCAGTATGACGTCAACATCCGCTCCGCCATCTCCATCGCCCGCCGTCTGCAGGATCCCCTTGCCGAGCTGGTCAAGATCGACCCCAAGGCCATCGGCGTGGGCCAGTACCAGCACGACCTGAAGGCTGCTGAGCTGGACGCCGCCCTGGATGGCGTGGTGGAGGCCTGCGTGAATGCCGTGGGTGTGGACGTGAACACTGCCAGTGTGTCCCTGCTGAGCCATGTGGCGGGCATCAACAAGACGATCGCCAAAAACATCGTGACGTACCGCGAAGAGAACGGCCCCTTTACCAGCCGTGCGCAGCTGAAGAAGGTGCCGCGCCTGGGCCCGAAGGCCTTCGAGCAGTGCGCGGGCTTCCTGCGCATCCCCGGCGCGAAGGATCTGATCGAAAACACCGGCGTCCACCCGGAGAGCTATGCGGCCGCCAAGGCGCTGCTCAAGCGCTTTGACCTGACTCCTGCAAAGGCGGTTGGCAAGATCAGCGATCTGGCCGAAGAAGCTGGCTTTGCCGCCCTGGCAGCGGAGCTCGAGGTGGGCGAGCCCACCCTGCGGGATATCGTCGCCGAGCTCAACAAGCCCGGCCGCGATCCCCGCGATGACCTGCCCAAGCCCATCCTGCGCAGCGATGTGATGCACATGGAGGATCTGGTGCAGGGAATGGAGCTGAAGGGCACCGTGCGCAACGTGACGGACTTCGGCGCCTTTGTAGATATCGGCGTCCATCAGGACGGCCTGGTACATATCAGCCAGCTGTCCTCCGGCCGCCGGGTCAACCACCCCAGCGAGGTCGTTCGCGTGGGCGATATCGTGACCGTCTGGGTCAATGAAGTCGATCTGAAGAGAAAGCGCATCAGCCTGACGATGCGCAAGCCTGCAGGAAAATAAGCAACGAGAAAGAGGAAGGACGGTACCTCAAATGAAGAAGATCATGACGGTGCTTCTGGCGCTTCTCCTGTGTGCCGTGTCAGCGTCTGCCATGGCGGAGACCAGTGTGCTGACGGGCAAGGCAGCGATGGAAATTGTGAACGATATGGGCATTGGCTTCAATATCGGCAACACCTTTGACGCTACCGGCTACGACGCCAACGATATCTATGCCCAGGAGCAGTCCTGGGGCAACCCTGTTGTGGATCAGGCACTGATCCAGCGCATCAAGGACGCCGGGTTCAGCACCATCCGCATCCCGATCACCTGGTACCGCAACCTCTCCGATGATGGTACCTACACCATTGATCCCGCCTTCCTGGCGCGCATCAAGGAGGTCGTGGACTACTGCTATGCCTGCGACATGTATGTGATCATCAACATGCACCACGAGGCATGGCTGAACGTCAAGACGCTGGACAAGGATTATGAGCAGATCGGCGTGCAGCTCGCAGCCATGTGGGCGCAGATCGCGGATACCTTCGCGGATTACGACCAGCACCTGATCTTCGAGGCGATGAACGAGCCCCGCATGGCCGGTACCGGCGTGGAATGGAACGGCAACAAGGCCGGATATGAGGCGGTCAACTACCTCAACCAGGTCTTTGTGGACACGGTGCGTATCGATCCCAAGGGCAACAACGGTGAGCGCTGCCTGATGATCCCCGGCTACGCGGCTTCCTCCAGCTACGCCCCGATGGCGGCCATCAAGCTGCCCGTCGTCAACGGTGAGACGGCAAAGAACCTGGTCATTTCGGTGCATTGCTATTCGCCCTACGACTTCTGCCTGAGCGACAAGATGAAGGTCTTTGACGCTTCGAACAAGTCCCATACCTCTTCCATCGACAGCGTGTTCAGCAATACCTATAAGCTGTTCGTGGAGAAGGGGATCCCGGTGGTCATCGGCGAAACCAGCGCCACCAATACCAGCAACAACACCGAGGAGCGCGCCGAGTGGGCCTACTACATGGGCAGCAAGGCGGCTTCCTACGGCATCCCGATCATCATCTGGGACAACGGCAACAACCAGACCTCCGGCGGCGAATGCCATGCCTGGGTGCGCCGCGCGACCAACAGCAAGCTCCGCAGTCAGCGCACTCCCATCCCGTATCCCGAGGTGGTGGAAAGCCTGATGGCGGGTGCTTCCTCCGTTGCGTGGGGCTCCGGCCGTCCGCAGCCCAAGCCTGTCAAGTCCATCATCAACGGCAAGATCATCTGGAACAATGAGGCTGGTCTGAAGAGCGCCAAGGAATGGGACAACACCTATATCCAGGCGCCCAGCAGCGCGGATTGGTACGGCAAGGGCGTCATGTTCGCCGTCATCTTTGAGGGCGCCGGCACGCCCAAGCTGGTGATGGACAGCGCAGAGCTTTCCCAGTGGTGGATCCCCGTTGACCCGGATCGCACGGACAGGCTGGGCGACAAGAAGGTCTCCTGGTTCTCCTGTGACAAGGTGCTTGCAGAGTGCGAAAAGTTCGGCGTGACGGACCCTGCACAGCTGCGCAACCTGACGGTCATTGCCACCGGCGGGATGATCACTACCTACGAGGTCAGCTACATCGGCAAGTAAAAGCATATCAAAACGGGCGCTCCCTTAGAAATGGGGAGCGCCCGTCATTATTGCGTTACTCGGCTTCCGGCGTCAGCAGCCAGCCGTTGACGCTGATGTAGTCGGTGTTGTAGCGGTAGCCCGGGGTATAATCGACGATCCGCAGGCTCGCAATGCGGAACACCTTTCCGGAGGGCAGGGTGACCTCGTCGTTTATGAGCTTATAGGTGGGCGAAGTGTCATAGCGGTTTTCAAAGGCGCCTTTGGTGTCCAGGTTGTCCCGAACCAGCAGGGGAGAAAGTGAGACTGTTTCACCATAAAGGGAAAGGATGATGGGTTCGGCCTGGATCTCATCGTCCCTTTCGCCATTCCAGAGTACCCTGACGGATTCGACCACCGCGTTCACATCCGTCTGGCTGTACACGAGGGGGCGCTCGACTTCGTCGTTGACGCTGCTGCGATCAGCCTTTTCCTGCTCGGCTTCATTGGGGGCATACTCGTAGCAGCTGATCCACTGGGCGAAGTCATAACCGGCGGTATCGACCTGGCTGCTGACGGCAGTGCCATTGAAAACGATGGAGCGAACGGTACCCTCCGTCGTCCGGGGGAAGCCCAGCAGCGCGATCTTGACCGCGTCGGAGTTGCGGTAGGAATCCAGCTCGTCCGCCAGCTGCGCGGTCTGCTCCTGCAGGCTTGCGGAGAAGCTGCCCGCAGGCGCTGTGCCCTGATTCAGGTAGTCAACAGCGGAGTAGATGACGGCAACATCCTCGGCATTGACTTTTTCGTTGGGGATGATCCTGCTGTCCTCGGTCAGCATGGCATTGCGTCCAAGGGCGAAGATCAGCCGATGCTCCTGGTCATAGCGGGCAAGGTTCTCAGCATTCAGGGGCGATGCGATGAACACCGCGCACATTGCCGCCGCTGCAATAAAGAACCAGTTGGCGCGCCTGCGCAGGAGAGATGTGATGACGACTGCAGCGCACAGCACCGTAACCAGGATGCCCAGCACCCGGGAGGTCGTCAGGCCGTAAGCGCTCAGGCGCATCCAGACGCCCACCTGCTGTGCGATCAGGATCGGCAGCATCAGCCAGCCGCCCCATTTGACGAAAATGCCGCTCAGCTTGCTTTCGCCGCCGGTCAAAACTAGATGCAGACCGGTAAACATGGTCAGCGAAGCCAGCGCGTAGCCGTTCATCACGCCCACCGGCATGGTCCAGGAAACAAGGATCTTGAGCACATAAAAGAGCAGGACTGCCTCAAGGATCAGGTACAGCGGCAGCAGCACGACGCCGCAGAACTTGCGGAAGCCCGCCTTGGCGGAAACCTCTTCATCCGCCCGCGGCAGCAGACCGAAGAAGATCAGGGGCGCAAATAGCAGCAGGCAGAGGAACAAAATGCTGCTGCTCACATTGCTGACGACCCTGCTGGGGGTATCCGCAAAGAAGAGTGAGAAGAAGGCGGAAGACGTCAGCTCCAGCGCAAGCATCAGCACCAGAGAAATACCCAGTGCGATGAAGAAGCTGCTGCACACCTGCCCCAGCCGCTCGGCGCGGCTGTCACTACCGCAAACGCCGTGGAAGGAGAGGCAGACCATTGCTGCGCCCAGGCCACCCACCAGCGTGCCATGATCCGGCATAATAACGGCGATCAGCGTGCCCGCCAGCGCAAACAGCGGGATCAGGAACCAGCGCCAGCGGAAGCGTTCCTTCAGGCAGCATGCAGCCGTGCTCCAGCACAGCCCGCTGAAGGCGATCATGGACAGATGGTTGTACAGGTCTTGCGTGGCCCGATAGGCGTCGCTGTCCTCGTAGATGAGCGCTGCGTCGAGAATACATACGACAGCCAGGAATACACAGAACAACAGGGCCATGCCGAAGCGCCGGACGACCGCGGTCAGAAAGCTCCCGGGCTTGATGTTGACTTTCATATTTGTTCCTCCTTTTCATCATTGGTTAAAAACAATTTACCATAAAACGATAAAACTGTCAATATGATCCGCTGCGTACGTGCGAGTTTTACAAGTGTAAAAGATTTGCTTTTTACAAATTGGCAAAACGGTGCAAGAGGCGCATCACAGAGTCCTAACGCGCTACCTGGCTAAACAAATGCTGAAAATCACAGAAAAATTAGAATTTATGCTTGACACTTCGGCTGGCATGTGATAATATATAAAAGTCGCGTGACGACATAGGGGTATGGTGTAATGGTAACACGTGGGTCTCCAAAACCTTTGTTCTGGGTTCGAGTCCTAGTGCCCCTGCCAGAAGCCGATTTCGAAAGAGATCGGCTGTTTTTTATACTCATTGGCTACAAGAGCAGAGTGTATTTCATCAAAACCGTCGCTGTATAAATGTACATAGATGTTGTATGTTACATTTCGTCGAAGCCATATTCGAGGCACGGAGTCCGTGTACGTGAATTGAAATCCGTAAACGATGCATTAATTTTTTGAAAAGGATATACCTTCTCCCACCTCGAATCGTATCAATAGACAAATAAACACAAGGAGGCATGAACCTGGATAACAAAGGAATCAAGAAGAACGCTGCGGAACTGAACGACGAGACGCCGGCGTAAGCCTATGACGACGCGGCCTCTATCCATATTGCAAGAAGTGCGGTAACTATTACCCGATGGAAGTTGAGTCTGTGTGTCCCCATTGCAGAAATCCCATGCCCGGCATGAGCGCTCTGTTCCCTCGACGAACGACCACTGATGGCGCCGATCGTAGGCCTGTAAAGCATCAAGCTCAAACTAATTGATTAGGAGGTACACCCCATGGAAAACAACGTGAAGAATCTGAAAACTGAACTGGCTGACGAGCAGCTCGATCAGGTGGCCGGCGGCCTGCTGGACCCCATTCATATAGAAGGGCATTATAAGTACGTGTATCGTTGTCAGGCGTGCGGAAAAGAAAAATCCTTCAGTATAAAAGCCGCTGATTTTAAATGCGGATCCTGTGGCAGTATCCTGGAGAATGTCAACGCAGTGTGGGTTGGGCGGAACGGCAAAGAGTGACCCTGAGGGCCTATAACCCCGGGAACAAAAGCCGTCGAAAAAGAGGCATCCCCATGGAAAACAACGTGAAGAATCTGAACGCTGAACTGACCGATGATACGCTGGAGAATGTGACAGGCGGTGTATCCACCACATACAGGTGCGGGTGTTGTGACTACGCATATAACCCAGACGAGTATTCTTCTGTCTAACTTTTGAGCTCAATTCGTTCCGGGGAAAAAGGAGTTTTCTTATAGCCCACTAAAGATGTTGCCATTGTCTTCATCGACTCCGCATTCATATGCCGCTTCAAGCAGCGATTGTGCGCCATGCCAAGCGTATATGAGATTCATTTCATTGGATATATCGCACCAATACAGGCTAATCACCGTATCGTGATCGCCAAACCATGTGCTTTTGCTGCTGATCAGTTTGCCTTTTTGGTTGGGATCGTATGTTTCGTCAACCACAGGTATACCATAAAGAACAGACAGCATTCTCGTCAGATCCTTAACAGAATCGGGCGCATCTTCAATACTGTTGGCATATAGTTGATATTGCCCGATAAACAGCTGCGCATGGTCATCATCCATATCCAGTTCTCCATCCTTCACAGGACGCACGTAGAATCTTCTTGTCGAACAAGCATAGCCAGCAGTCTCTTTGACCTCGCGAACAGATTCCATCAGCACCGCATCGACACTCCTGTTTTCTTTCAGCATAAAACCGGCAGTTTCGAAAAGCCAATCCAATGAGCCATACCAGTCGCTGGAAAATGTCGGAATATCCTTTCCGGTTGCAGCTTCAATCTGTCCAATGGTGGTACCAAATGTAATGTCACGGAATCGTATTTCAGGTAATGATTCCGCAATGCAGGCAGAGCAAAGAAGCGTCATCAAAAGGCTCAGTGCAACCAGTCTTTTCATAGTATAATGTTCCCTTTCAAAAGTTTATTTTCGCACCTTACATTCTATCACATTATTTGAAATAAAACAATTCATACCATTACATTATGGCGAAAGCCCTCGCACTATTACGAACCAATGCAGCGAAAACTGGAACTGGTAGCTATAGGCGCGGATGAGCATATCCGCGTC
Source organism: Clostridia bacterium (assembly GCA_017399225.1). Next base: position 49,790 of record JAFQEB010000004.1, read on the forward strand.
TGTTTCAGTTCACTAATCATATAAATAATTAAAACTCCCCAAATAACTTTACGAAAACGCCATATCGTGATACAATGTAAGCTGGAGGTGATGTATATGTCGCTCGTGCAGCGGGTCATGACGCATGTCAGGCTGCATGGCGCTGCATATACGCTGCGCCGAGCAGGGGAGATCCTTGCCCAGCGCGTGTTCCATACCTATGACCGGCGCTTCCGACGGGAGGCTCCCGATGCGGCGGAACTGGCTCGGCAGCGGCAGCATCAGCCCCAGGGCGGGCTTATCAGCGTTGCCGTACCTGTTTACAACACCCGTCCTGCGTTTTTGCGGGAGCTTGCGGCTTCGCTGAGCGCCCAGACCTACGACGATTGGGAAGCCGTCCTATACGATGGTGGCAGCACGGATGCTGAGTCCATCGCAGCGATGGATGAAATAGCCGATGCACGGATCCGCGTGATCCACGGCGCTGCCAATGAGGGGATATCCGGCAACACCAATCAGGCCATAGCCCGGTGCAGGGGAGCGTACATCGCCTTCTGTGATCACGACGACGTTCTGGCCCCGGAGGCGCTCTGGCAGGCTGCCCGGGCGATCGAGCAGCGGCAGCCGGATATGATCTACTCCGACGAGGATCGTCTGACGGAAGATGGCTGCATCCATACCGATCCCCACAGGAAGCCGGATTTCTGCCCGGATCAGCTCCGGTCGGAGAATTACATCTGTCACCTGATGGTCGTCCGCCGTGAGGTGCTGATGCAACTAGGCGGCTTCCGTGCTGATTTTGACGGCTCCCAGGATCACGACCTCGTCCTTCGGATAAGCGAGATCACGGAGAACATTCACCACATCCCGCGCGTACTTTACCATTGGCGGCGCTTTGGCGGCTCCATGAGCCAGCAGCACCTGGACAAATGTCAGGCTGCCGCTGCCCGTGCGGTAACGGAGCATATGGGGCGCATCGGATATCCGGGCCTCTGCGCTGCGGAAAATGGCGTGCTGCGCCTTCTCTACGACCTGCCGGAGCGCAAAAGTGTGGAAATGATCCGTGTATCCGGCGAGGGCCGTTACGCGAAGATGAACGCGGCTGCCATGCGTTCAGAGGCGGACTTTCTGCTGTTTGCGGACGAGTCGGTCAGCGGCTTCTCTGACGGCTTCGAAAGGGAGCTGCTGATGTATGCCCAGCGGCGGGACGTCGCGGCTGTAACCCCGATGCTGACGGACAGACGGGGCCGCGTGCTCCATGCGGGGTATGCGCTGACGCCAGGCGGTGCGATAAATCGTGGCGCTGCCGGCCGGCCTGGTCTGAATAGGATCAGCCACAACGTAGCTGCGGTCAGCCCGGCCTGCTTTATGATCCGGCGCGAAGCTTTCGTGCCCTTTGACGAGCATGAGCAGGATGCAGCCGGGATGATCCGCTGGTGCCTGCGCCTTGGCGAAAGGGGCCTGCGCTGCGTTTATACACCCCATGCCCGCGCTGTGTGCGCGTCGGCGTCCGTGCTTGGAGCGGACAAATGGCAGTATGAGGGAAAACCGGATCCCTGCTGCGCATCCGCAGACGAGGGAGATTTCATATACAGTCCATAATCCGGGACTAAGATCGATTGCAAGCGTAAGATGAAAGGAGGGCCGAGTGTGAAGATTACGATGTTCGCCATCGGCTCCACTGGTGATGTACGCCCGTATTGTATCCTGGGCCGTGAACTGAAGCGGCGCGGGTATGAGGTGACGATCGCCGCCTTTTCGCCCTTTGAGCAGATGGTGACTCAGGCAGGGCTGAACTTTTTCGGCATCGCCGGAGACGTGAAGGACATGATGAGTCACCTGATGAAGCCCGGCGCAGTTGGCATGAGCTATCTGCGCGAGGCGGAGAAGGCGATCCAGAATATTGCGCCCGTGCTGCTGCGGGATCTGCTCCGGGCCGGCGAGGGCGCGGAGGCAATGCTGTGTACCTTCTTTGGCACGATGTATTATTCTGTTGCCGAGCATTATCACATTCCCTGTGTTCAGACGCATTATTTCCCCATGGATCCCAATCCGCTGATGCCCATTTCCTCCGCCCCCTGGCCGCATCTGGGGGCCTGGTGGTGCCGCTTGAGCTACCGCATCGGCTATCTGCTGATCAGCATCCTGGAGAAACGATATCTGACCGATTGGCGTAAGCAGCACGGTATGGACGTGCGCTCCCTGCGGACGAAGCCGGATTATTCCTGCAATGGACACCGGATCCCCGCGATCTATGCCACGAGCCCGCTGCTGACGCCGCGCCCGGATTGCTGGGATGAGCATATCTACATGTCCGGCTTCTGGTGGGAAGAGATGAATGAGGATTTCACCCCGGATGAAGAGCTGGAACGCTTCCTGCAGGGAGCTGAGCAGCCGGTCTATATCGGCTTTGGCTCAATGGTATCCGGCGACATGGAGGACACCTTCCGCACGGTGACGGCGGCGGTGGAGAAATCCGGCGTTCGCGCGGTGATCGCCCGCGGCTGGGCCGAGGGGGAGAAGCCCTGCAATACGGAGCGGATCCACTATGTGGACTTTGTCCCGCATGACTGGCTGTTCAAGCATGTGGCGGCTGCGGTGCATCATGGCGGCGCTGGAACGACGGCTTCCTCCCTCCGGGCGGGGCTGCCCACCCTGATCGTACCCTTTGGCGGAGATCAGCCCTTCTGGGGGATGCGCGTCCATGCAGCGGGCTGCGGCCCGAAGCCTGTGCCCCGTGACGGCATGACCGTCGATCAGCTGGCCGGTGCATTGCAGGAGCTGGTATCCTGTGACGCATACCGGAAAATGGCTGCGGACGTCGGCAGGAAGCTCCGTGTGGAATACGGTGTGAAGACCGCTGCGGACATCGTCGAAAGGGAGATCGGCGCCTGGCTGGAAAGCGAGCGTGCTTCCGGTAAGCGGGCAGAATGAAATTTTTCCGTAAAACCCCTTGACGCAGTTGGGGGAATTGGTATATACTTCAAGCGTTGTGTACAACAAATTTTGCAGAAAGGAGGCCTGAATATGACCATGATGAACTTTGCCGTATGTGCAGCAAACAACATGATCTTGACGGTCCCTTCTGCTTGTGTGCGCCGCAGGTGAATTCCGCCTGCTCTTTTGCAAGCGCATTTTGAAGCACCGGCCGTCAATGAGGATGGCCGGTGCTTTTTTGCGTATATGCAAAGGCGCGCCGGCAGGGGAAACGGGGATAACCAAAGTATGATCGACCAAGTCCGGCTGCAAAGCATCCGGGGGATGCAGGAATAGCCGGCGAAAGGAGCAACTCCAATGCACAAGCAAAAAACAATGGCCGCGATGATCCGGCTGGTGCGCGACAACTGGCCCAGCTATCTGGGCGCGCTGGCGGCCACGGTGATGATCGTGCTGATCGGCTTTATTACGCCGATGGTCCTGGCGACGACGATCGATTCCGTCCTTAACAGCGAGCCCTTCGATCTGCCGCCCTTCCTTGTAGGGTGGATCAATGCCTGGGGCGGGCGCGGCTTCCTGCGCGAGAACCTGTGGGTGATCGGCGTGCTGCTGATCCTGCTCAATGTCGTCAACGGCGTTTTCACCTATGTGAAGGGCCGCCTGTCGGCTGTAGCGAGCGAGAACATCGCCCAGAGCCTCCGCGAGCGTCTTTATGCCCATCTGCAGCGCCTGCCCTTTGCCTACCATGTGAAGGCGGAAACCGGCGACCTGATCCAGCGCTGCACCTCCGATGTGGAGACGATCCGCCGTTTTCTGGCCGTTCAGGTGATGGAGATCGTCAACTCGCTCATGATGATCATCATCGCCCTGACGATCCTCTTGCAGCGCCGTGTGGATATCACCCTCTACAGCATGATCCTGGTGCCTCCGCTGTTCATCTTCGCCACCTGGTTCTTCAAAATGGTACATAAGTCCTTCAAGGTGGCGGATGAAGCGGAGGGCGTGATGTCCGCCGTGCTGCAGGAGAACCTCTCCGGCGTGCGCGTGGTGCGTGCCTTCGGCCAGCAGCAGCGCGAGGTGGAGAAGTTTGATGAGAAGAACGCCACGCTGCGCAAGCGCTGGCTGAAGCTCAATTACCTTGCGGCGATCTACTGGGGCGGCGGCGATGCGCTCTCTATGGCCCAGAGCATTATCACGCTCCTGGTCTGCGTGGTATACGCCTGCCGGGGGGAGATCAGCGTCGGTGATATGATCATCTTCACCTCCTACATCGGTATGCTGCTCTGGCCCATCCGCTCGCTGGGCCGTACCCTGAGCGATGCAGGTAAGTCGATGGTCTCCATGGGCCGTATCCAGGAGATCTTTGACCAGGAGCCCGAGCCTGACGAACATGATGCCCTGACGCCTGATCTGCACGGCGATATCGTCTTTGACCACGTCTCCTTTGCCTATCCGGACGACGGCGTGCCCGTCCTCAGGGACGTCAGCTTTACCATTCCTGCGGGCACAACGGCGGCGGTGCTGGGTGGCACCGGCAGCGGTAAATCCACCATGATGTACCTGCTGCAGCGCCTTTACGAGCCCACCGGCGGCCGCATCACCATTGGCGGCGTGGATATCAGCCGGATCGACCGGCGCTACCTGCGCAGCCATGTGGGTCTGATCCTCCAGGAGCCCTTCCTGTATTCCAAAACGATCTATGAAAACGTGGGCATCATCGGTGATCGGGACGAAAAGGGCATCCGCCATGCAGCGGACGTTGCCCGTGCCTCAGGCTTCATCGCCAAGGCGGACAAGGGCTGGGAGACGCTGGTCGGCGAGCGCGGCGTGACCCTTTCCGGCGGTCAGAAGCAGCGTATCGCCATTGCCAGAACCCTTCTGAAGGACAATCATGTGCTGATCTTCGACGACTCCCTGTCCGCCGTGGATACGGAAACGGATGCCCAGATCCGCGCTGCGCTCAAGGGCGAGAAGAGCGGCGTGACGACGCTGATCATCTCCCATCGCGTGACGACCCTGTCCCAGGCGGATCTGATCCTGGTGCTGGAGGATGGCCGCATCACTCAGCAGGGCACCCATGAGGAGCTCTGCCGCCAGGAGGGCCTCTATGCCCGTATCAACGCCATTCAGAATACCCTTGAAGAAGAACTGATCAGCGCAAAAGCTGCTGAGGGGGTGAACTAATATGCAGTCCTTTCAGGAAGAAGATTACACCAAACGATTTGATCTTTCCCTCTGGAAGAAGATCATCAAAATTGCCAAGCCATATCACAAGTACCTGTTCATGACCATGGGCTTCATGGCGGTCTGCGCGCTGATGGATGTATTGCTGCCCCGCATGACCGGCATCGCCATGGATACCTTCATCGAGAAGGAAAGCACGGAGGGGCTGGGCTGGTTTGCCGCTGCGTATATCGCCATGGTTGTTGTGCAGGTCATCGCCATCTTCGGCTTTCAGCTCTGCAGCGGCCGGGTGGAGACGGGCACCTGCTACATCATCCGTAAGATGGGCTTTCAGAAGCTCCAGGAGCTGCCCTTCTCCTATTACGACCGGATGCCGGTGGGCTATCTGATGTCCCGCCTGACCAACGATACCCAGCGCCTGGGCGATACCATCGGCTGGTCCATCCTGGATCTGTGCTGGGGTGCGGTGTTCCTGGTGTCCTGCACTATTCAGATGCTGCTGCTCAACTGGCAGCTGACGCTGGTCATCCTGCTGGTGCTGCCGCCTCTGGCGATTATCTCCTGGAAGTTCCAGAAGGGTATCCTGGAATCCTATCGCCAGGTGCGCAAGCGCAATTCCCAGATCACCGCCGGCTTCAACGAGGGCATCAACGGCGCAAAAACCACCAAGACCCTCGTCCGTGAGGATCTCAACATTCAGGAATTCAATGCGGTTTCTGCCGATATGAAGAAGGCATCCGTCCGCGCGGCGACCCTGAGCGCGCTGTTCCTGCCCATCGTGGTGTCGATTGGCAGCATCGGCACTGCCTATGCCCTGTGGCAGGGCGGCTCCTCCATCGTCAACGGTGTGGAGGTCATGGGTTCTGTCATGACCATCGGCACCCTGCAGGTGTTTGTCAACTACACCGTGCAGTTCTTTCAGCCCGTGCGTGATATTGCCCGCATCTTCGCCGAGCTTCAGTCCTCCCAGGCGGCGGCTGAACGTGTGATCTCCCTTCTGGAAACCGAGCCGGATATCGTGGATGCCCCCGAGGTGGAGGCGGAATTCGGTGACAATTTCCATCCGAAGAAGGAAAACTGGCCCAAGCTCATCGGCGATATCGACTTTGAGGACGTGTCCTTCCGCTACAAGGACGGAGAGCAGGTGCTCAGCCATTTTGATCTGCACATCGGGCATGGCCAGACCATCGCCCTGGTGGGCGAGACCGGCTCGGGCAAGTCCACCATCGTCAACCTGATCTGCCGCTTCTATGAGCCCACGGAGGGCCGCATCCTCATCGACGGTGCGGATTACCGCACCCGCAGCCAGCTCTGGCTCCAGTCCAACCTGGGCTATGTGCTTCAGTCGCCCCACCTGTTCTCCGGCACGGTGGCGGACAACATCCGCTACGGCCGCCCGGATGCGACCGATGAGGAGGTCGCCGCCGCTGCCCGGATGGTCGGTGCCGAGCCCTTCATCCTCAAAATGCAGGATGGCTATCAGTCCAATGTGGGCGAGGGCGGCAACCGCCTCTCCACCGGCCAGAAGCAGCTGATCTCCTTTGCCCGTGCGATCCTGACCAACCCTGCGATCTTTGTGCTGGACGAGGCGACCTCCTCCGTTGATACGGAGACTGAGCAGCTTATCCAGAACGCGATCCAGACCGTGCTGGAGGGCCGCACCAGCTTCATCATTGCCCACCGCCTGTCCACCATCCGCTCGGCAGACCGCATCCTCGTCATCCAAAATGGTCAAATTATCGAGGATGGCACCCATCGCCAGCTGATCGCAAAGCAGGGCTACTACTATCAGCTCTACACCAACCAGTTCCAGGAAGAGCAGGGGCTGGAGATACTGGACGGGAAGGTGTAAACATGGAGCAGACGATCTGGACAGATGCTGAAATCCTCAATGTAAAAGCGGCATCCCATATACAGCCCGGATTCAGCTATGGCTGCGATAAGGCTGTACCGGAGCAGGTGCGTTCTCAGCTTTTCGAATTCATGTCCTGGGTTGAAGCGAGCTTTGCTATGCCTGTGACGCTTTGGGTCGATTTTGAGTATAAGCATTATCTTGTTTCCAGTGCAGGAAAGCGCGTTGGTTATCTTTTCTACTGGGCAGATGTAGATACCTGGCCGGTATTTGAAGATGAAGATGCGATCCCGATGATGCGTTTGCCCGTACGCGAGGATAACTGGACGATCGAAGAGATCCTTACTTCCTTTGCAGAGGGCATTACGGACTATTTCTCCTGGCTGTGCCGAAAGGATCTAACCGGAGAAGAAAAGGAGAAGACCGTCGAAACGATCCTGCAGCTGTATCAGGATGCAAAACAAGGAATGCAGATCCTCGACTACTTCCGTTCGGACAATCAGCCGCATTGGCGCACTGCCATTGCCCAAAACGAGTGGCGTGCCGCACACTTCCTGGCTGATCTGCTGGAAAAGTCCGAATTCCATCAGGCAGTCGGCTCGGGGACTGTATACCTGCTGAAGGAGGGAGAAAAGCTCGTGTCCTTCCTGACCCTCTCGGAGAGGGACTGCATCAATGCCCCTGAATATGCCCCCTGGATCGGCTTCGTCCATACCGCGCCCGAGTACCGTGGACACCGCCATGTCGGCAAGCTCATCGACCATGCCTGCGCCGTTGCCCGCCAGCACGGCGCAGCGCGGGTCTACCTGAGCACCGATCACGTCGGCCTGTACGAGAAGTACGGCTTCACCTACCTGGAAAACCGCGTGAGCATCTACGGGGAGGACAGCCGCATCTATGTGCGGGAGGTGTAAACCATGCCAATCGTGATCAAACCTTTGAACAGTTCGAACCTGCACATGGACTCCCTGGACGGCTTTATCCGCCATCAGGAAATCACCGAATGCTGGCGCAATGTGGACGGCGAATGGCGGCTATGTCCCATTGCATTTACTGAGGACTGGGACAGGCCGCGCCTGCGCGAAGAAGCTGCGGATCTGCTGCGTGCCATTGATGCGGGAATCCCGGTTGTTGGCGCATTTGACGGAGCACAGATCGTTGGCTTTGCCCGACTGGGAGAGCATCTCGGCAGCCGGGGGCAATATGTGGAGCTTTCCAGCTACCATGTGTCTGCGCCATATCGTGGGCAGGGGATCGGCAAACGGATTTTTGCAGCCATATGCGAGGCTGCCCGCACCCTTGGCTCGGCGAAGCTGTACATTTCGGCGCACTCATCCAGGGAGTCGCAGGCGGCATATCGAGCCTTAGGCTGCGTGCACGCGGTGGAGGTCGATCCCATCCGCGCAGCGAAAGAGCCCTTCGACGTGCAGATGGAGTATGATCTCCGCTGCTGTGTCCGATTCGGCGTCCCTGCTGATCTGCCCTCCTGGATGGCTCTCGTCCGCCGTGTCGCCTGGAATTTCCCCGGCATTGAGACCGAAACAGCCTTTGAGGAACATGCGGCCACGGTGGCGAAGTTCATCGGCAAAGGCAACGCGATCTGTGCAGTGCGGGGTGATGCGGTCATCGGCGTGCTGCTGTTTTCCCGGCGGCTGAACATGCTGTGCTGCATGGCGGTCGCTCCGGAGGCTCGCAGAAATGGCATTGCGCAGCGTATGTTCGACCTGATGCAGACGATCGCCGATCCTGAGCGAGATCTGACCGTCACCACTTTCCGCGAAGGTGATCCCAAGGGGGATGCGCCACGCGCCTTCTACGCGAAGAATGGTTTTGTGCCGGCAGCGTTGACGGTGGAAAATGACTACCCCTGCCAGGTGTTTGTGAGAAAGGCAGATTACCATGAATAAGGGCCGCATCATCTTCCTCAATGGCGTGACCTCCTCTGGCAAGACCTCCATCGTCGAGGCGCTGCAGAATCGGGAGGACTGCTACTTCTATGTTGTCGCCAACGATCTGTTTGAGCAGATGATCGGGGACAGATTTCTGCGGGAGGATTATTGGAAGCACCTTGCTCCTGTCATCCTGCTGATGTACCGTACCGCAAAGCTTTTCTCTGATCAGGGGCATGACGTGCTCATCGACGGCATTCTTGTTGAACGTCCGGAGATCGCACCCCATTACAAGCAAATGATGGATATCCTCGCGGAGAATCCGCTGTCCATTGTCGAAGTTGCCTGTCCGCTGGAGATCTGCCGTGAACGCAACATCGCCCGGGGCGACCGGTATGAAAACCAGTCAGCCGAGCAGGCGGCGACGATGGCGACAGACATCCATTATGCGCTGTCTGTACGCACAGATCGAAATACCCCGGAGGAATGCGCCGAAGCGATCATCCGGGCACTGATGAAGTAAGGAAGGGAGGGAATGCACATGGTGCTGGCCATTGCCGGCGCTCCTTTTCATCTGGAATGAATCAAATGAAAAGGAGCTAATACAATGAAAAGCAAATTCGAATCCATACTGCGAACCCTGCGTGAAATGCGGGCCTTTCTGCTTCTTTGGGTAACCCAGTCCTTTTCCGGGCTTGGCAGTGCTGTGACCAGCTATGCGCTGGTCGTATGGTCCTACACACAGGAGGGCAGCGCACTTGTCACTGCAGGGCTGATGATCTCCTCCTACGCGCCTTATGTGATCTGCTCCATCTTCGCCGGAGCGCTTTCTGACCGCTGGGATAAGCGAAGGACCATGCTCGTCTGCGATGCATTGGCGGCGCTGACGACCGTATGCACGCTTGTGCTTCTCAAGACAGGACTGCTGGAAATCTGGCATCTTTATGTCCTGAATGCTCTGAATGGACTGATGAACACAGTTCAGCAGCCTGCGTCGGAGGTTGCCACTACGGCGTTGCTGCCTCAGAAACACTACCAGCGTGTAGGCGGATTGCGTTATCTGTCCAATAGTCTGAACGGCATCCTCAATCCCATCATCGCCACGGCCATGCTGACGCTGCTGGGGATGGATGCGGTCATCCTCTTTGACCTGTTTACCTTTGCGGTGGCATTCGTGGTGCTGCTGGTATTCATCCGCATTCCGTCACAGGAGAACGCGGCTGATAAGCATAAGGAACCCCTTTTGCAATCTGTCAAGGTGGGCTTGTCCTTCCTGCGGGAGCGCCGAGGCGTCCTGTCGCTGATCCTCTTTCTGGCCGCGATCAACCTGGTTGCTTCCATGTTCAACGCCACGCTGCCTGCGATGCTGCTCTCACGGCCTGATGCGGGTGAAACTGCACTGGGGCTCATCAACACCCTGACAGGGGTGACGACCCTCATCGGCAGCTTTCTCGCAGCGCTTCTGCCGGCGCCCAAAAGCCGGGTGCGCGTGGTGTGTCTGACGCTCCTGCTCTCCATGAGCACGGAGAATTTCCTGCTTGCCTTTGGCAAAACGCTGCCTGTGTGGTGCATCGGTGCGTTCCTTGGTTGGATCGCGATCCCGCTGATGAACACCAACCTGGACGCCATCATGCGGCTGTCCATCCCGCAGCATATGCAGGGGCGTGTGTTTGCATGTCGCAATTCACTGCAGTTCTTTACCATTCCCGTCGGCTATTTCCTCGGCGGATTCCTGGTGGACTGTGTGTTTGAGCCGCTGATGGCAAGTCAGCATGGCGCGAGCATCCTTGTGGGCATATTCGGCTCCGGCAAGGGGAGCGGTGCAGCCATGTGCTTTGCACTGCAAGCCGTCATGGGCGTTGCGGTGTGCCTGATCTTCATGAGAAACCGGCATATTCGCGCCATGCAGGCGGAGGAATTGAAAGCATAATACGTAAAAAGGCCCGGAGACAGAAATGCCTCCGGGCTGTCTTAGTGCAGGAAAAGCCAGTTTTGCCAGTACATAAGCCACCGGGCAGGGAAGTCATCCCTGGCGACGTCCTTCGCGGCGACCAGCTGTACCTCTGCGATGATGGTGCTGCCAGCCGTCAGCCGTGCCGTGCCGATGGTCTGACCGGCATAAATGGGCGCGTCCAGCGCGGCGGGTAGATCGATCTCCACCTGGGGGATGCTGCCCTTGGGCACTACGCCGGTCAGATCGGCGGCAAGCGTTGCGTCTGCCGTTTCACCGTCGGAATGGCTGACTTCAAGTGTCGCCAGCACATCGCCTGCCTCCAGCATCGTGACGGCCTCGTAACGCTCGAAGGTCTCGTCCATCAGCCGGGCGGCCTCATTGAACCAGTCGGGACAGTTGAGCACCACGCCGATAACCTGCATATCCTCCCGCTCGGCCCCGAAAACGAGGCAGCGGCCTGCCTTCCTGGTGTACCCGGTCTTGATGCCCGTTGCCCCCTCGTAGGTGGAAAGCAGCTTATTCTTGTTGTTCAGCACGCGGTCATATTCGCGGCCCTCCCAGGGGATCGTAGCCCGCTGCGTTCCTACGATCTCCCGGAACACCTCGTGCGTCATGGCCTCCCGGGCGATCAGCGCCAGATCATGGGCGGTGGTGTAGTGACCCTCCTGCGGCAGCCCGTGGGGCGTGAGGAATACGGTATTCGAGCAGCCCAGCTCCGCAGCGCGCCGGGTCATCATGCCGCAGAATTCCTCAATGCTGCCCCCGATGTGCTCGGCGATGGCTGTGGCTGCGTCGTTCCCGGAGGCGAGCATCAGCCCGTACAGCATATGATGCAGCGAAAGGGTCTCGCCTTTGCTCAGGTAGATGCTTGTACCCGGCACGCCAAAGGCATTCGGCCCGCAGGTGACCATGTCATCGAGGCTGCCGTTTTCGAGGGCAAGCAGCGCCGTCATGACCTTTGTTGTGCTGGCCATGGGCAGTGGCTCCTCAGCGTTGTGGCTGAGCAGCACGCGCCCGGAATCCGCGTCGATCACGACGCAGGCCCGGGCAGACGTACCGATCTCCTGCGCCAGGGAAGCACAGGGGTGCATCAGCAGGAGTGTGAACAGCAGACAGGCGATCCGCTTTTTCATGCCATACACCTTCACATACCGGGAGCTGTGGGTTGACCTTGCTGGGGTTTCCCGAGCAGGTTTTTGACGTCCTCCATCACCGTGGGGATCAGTTCCACCATCCGGTCGGCTACGGTCTGGCAGGTAGCGGGCAGCATACGGACGCTGTCGCCGCTGACGACCAGGAAGCCAACAGGCTGTACCGATACGCCTGCGCCGCTGCCTCCGGCAAAGGGGAATTCCGCGGCGGAGACGCTGCGGGCGTCCGGTTCCTGCCCGGGAAGATCGCCGCCTGCCGTGACGTAGCCGAAGGAGACACGGCTGATGGGAATGACCGTAGCGCCGTTTCCGGTATGAACGGGCTCGCCGATGACCGTATTGACGTCCACCATGTCCTTGATGGAGGACATGGCCGTCTGCATCAATTCACCGATGGGATGCTCCATAAATACACTTCCTTTCATGTTGGCTGACATGCTGCCGGAAGGACGAATACAGCAGCATGAGGGCTGTGATGATGATTGTGCCCAAACGGAATTGAACTATACACTGCCCCTGAAGCCTTGCCTGCGCAGGCGTGAAGGCCGGGAGAAGCTGCAGGTGTGTCACTGCGCGCAGCGCCGGTGGAATGAGCGGAATAAGACTGCGAACTGCGCCGGTGACAAGTGCTGTACGGGCTGCATTTTCAAAATGGATGCGGATGATGGCGTCGATGCGTTCAAGGCACACATGCTTCTGGAGAAAGCGCTTCGCGGACTGATCGTGCAGCAGGCGCTTCAATGCCGCATCCGCAGGGGAGCTGCGCAGCTCCATACCCGGACCTTCAGCTTTGCCGGATTTGCCGATGCGCTGCAGCACATGGCCGGAAGCAGTCCTGACGAGGCGAAGGCGCCAGGTATACTTCAGCCCAAGGCTGGAAAGAACGATCCGGCCCTGTTGCTCCGGATGAAGCTGAACCTCCGCCATCAGGTGAAAGGGGAGCAGCATCAGCATCGCCGGGAGGATCAGCAGAATGAACCACCACATACCTTGCCCTCCTTATAGCGGAAGGGTACCCAGAAAACGCTTTAACATACGTCCTTGCTGGATTTTCATTGACGAAAACGGCGAAAACCGCTATAATACATAGGACTATGGATATTACGGGAGGGTTCCTATGATCGGTTTGATCGGCGCGATGGCGGTCGAGGTGGAAGGTCTGATGGAGAAGCTGACCGGCCGCAGTGAAATGCGCATCGGCATGGATGTTTTTGTGACCGGCACCCTGTTCGGCACGGAGGCGGTGCTGGCGGTCTGCGGCCCCGGCAAGATCAACGCAGCCCTGTGCGCTCAGAGCATGATCCACCATTTCCATCCGGAATGGATCGTGAACCTTGGCGTTGCGGGCGCGGGGGAAAGCGGTGTTTCCATCGGCGATATGGTCATTGCCACTGCTGCTGTGCAGCATGACGTGGATACTTCGCCCATCGGCGATCCGGTCGGAATGGTGAGCAAGATCAACCTGATCGAGATCCCCTGCGATGACGCGCTGCGGGCGCGCCTCGTCCGCGCGGCAAGTGCAGTCGAGGGGATGAACGTGCATGAGGGCGTCATTGCCACCGGCGATCAGTTTATCCATGATGGCAGCGTGCGCAGCCGTATTCACGAGCTGTTTCATGCCAAGGCTGTGGAGATGGAGGGCGGCGCGGTGGCGCAGGCGTGCTATATGCACGACGTTCCCTGCGGTGTGCTGCGTTCCATCAGTGACCAGGCGGACGGCCACTCTGAGATGGATTACCCCACCTTTACCAGGCTGGCGGCGGCTCACTCGCAGCAGGTGATCGAGCTGCTGCTGAAGCAGTGAATATCTGGGTGAGCGGCGGCTCCAGCGGATTGGGGCTGTATACCGCCATGGCCCTGGCGCAGGCAGGCTATACCGTGATATCTGGCGCGCGTTCCTTTTCGGGAGATGCACCGCTCAACAACCTGCACAGGCTGCATCTGGACGTCACGGACGACGATTCGGTGCGGGCCTTTGCGGAAAGCGCGCTCGGCATTGCCCCGACGGTCGATGCAGTGGTGCACTGCGCCGGGATCATCTGCCTCGGCCCGTGTGAGGAAACCACGCCTGACGAGTACCGCAGCATCCTGGAAACGAACTTCCTTGGCATGGTCAGGATGAATCAGGCGGCGCTGCCCCACATGCGCAGGCAGGGGAACGGGCGCATCATCATGTTTTCTTCCATCAACGGACTGCTGGGGATCCCCTTCCAGAGTGCTTATACAGCCAGCAAGCATGCTGTGGAGGGATATGCCGAATGTCTGCAGCAGGAGCTTCAGGGCTTCGGCATTCAGGTCTGTCTGGTCGAACCGGGGGATCACCGGGGCGGCGCGGGCGTATATCGCCGCCATGCCGCCGCCATGACGGAGACGTCTCCCTACGCGCACGACTTTGTCCAGGGGGTCAAGGTCATCCGGCATGATGAGGAAAATGGTTCCGATCCCCTCAAACTGGGCCGAAGGATCGCCCTGCTCCTGCAACGGCGCAGAATGCCCTTCCGCCTCCGGATCGCAAGTCCGGATCAGCATCTTGCGGCGATTCTGCATGGCTTGCTGCCCGGCAGTATCATGAACCGCATCCTGAGATTTTACTATCTCCGCCGGTAACTGATGACAATCTGAGAAAAACATTTGTCTTTTTGGTCGATTCGCGCTATAATGTACAGGTAACCATCATTTGTATTGGAGGCACGGAATGTACAAGCTGCTACTGACAACGAATGATCAGGCGATTCGCGACGCTTTCGCCGCTGTAAAGTGGGAGGAGCTTGGCTTCCGCCAGCCTCGCGTCGTCGCGTCGGCTGAGGAGGCCATCAGCAGCCTGAAGGCGTACCATGCTGACGCCATTGCCATCGCGCTCCCCGCTGAGGAGGATGAGGCGCTGCTCTATCGGCTGATGCAGGATTACCCCGATCTGCCGATCATGGCGCCCAGCAAGAACAGCGGGCATGTGGAGCGGTATGCGATGGAGGTCCGCAAGGTGCTCAACCGCATCCATTCGGATATGAGCAACACCGCCTTCACCGCAGCTGAGCAGCTGCAGGTTTGCCGGCATGAATTCTTCCGTGCCCTGATGGACCGGCGGCTGCAGGACGTAAAATCGGTGGAGCGTATGCTGCGTATGCTGCGCAGCAAGATGGACGCGCATAAGCCCTGCGTATTCGCCGAACTTGTAATGCCTGCGGACAGCGATTTCCTAAAGGGCCGCTGGCAATATGGCGCCGAGCGGCTGGAGCTGGCGCTGCGCAATATCTTCGGCGTTGAGGTGCAGGGGCTGAGGATCCTCAGCTGCGTCCTGCCTGGTGACAGGATCGTTCTTCTGGGCTGCCCGATGCTCTTCCATGAGCAGGAGATGGAGGGCAACTCCATGACCGGGGTCATCGCTGCGCATGTGCAGGACTGCATTGACCACGTTGACGAGTTCCTGGGTCTGGATCTTTCCATTGCGTCTATCCGCATCCTGCCTGCGCTGACGGCCATGGCACAGGATGCTTGAGTGCGGCATAACGATCAATATGGGAGGTAACGAATAATGGGTATCTTTGATGCGATCACCAATCTGGTTAAGGGCGAGCTCATCGATGTGATCGAGTGGGCCGACAACTCCTCCAATACCATGGTGCACAAGTACAACATGGGCGGTAAGGAGATCATGATGGGCGCGCAGCTGACGGTGCGCGAGAGCCAGGTCGCCATCTTCGTCAATGAAGGTGAGATCGCCGATGTATTCGGCCCCGGCCGCTATGAGCTGTCCACCAACAATATGCCCGTGATGACCAAGCTGCAGTCCTGGAAGTTCGGCTTCAACAGCCCCTTCAAGGCGGAGGTCTACTTCGTCAACACCAAGCAGTTCCTGGATCGCAAGTGGGGCACCTCCAATCCTGTGATGATGCGGGATGCGGAGTTCGGCATGATCCGTCTGCGCGCCTTCGGCGTGTATGCCTTCAAGGTGGCTGATCCCGTGGTCTTCCTGCGGGAGGTCTTCGGCACCAAGGCCATCACCACCGCCGAGGATGTGGAAGGCCAGCTGAAGCGCACGATGGTGTCCGGTCTGTCCGACGCCATTGCCGAGAGCAAGATCCCCGCGCTGGATCTGGCGGCGAACTACGATGAGCTGTCCAACTACGCCCTGCAGGCCATCAACCCCAAGGTGATGGCGCTGGGCCTGACGCTGACCAGCTTTGTGATCGAGAACATCTCCCTGCCCGAAGAAGTGGAGAAGTCCATGGACAAGCGTACCTCCATGGGCGTGCTGGGTGATCTGAACCGTTACACCCAGTATCAGGCGGCAGAGGCGATGCGCGAGGCGGCCAACAATCCCGGCGGCGCTGCGGGCGCCGGCATGGGCATGGGCGCCGGCGTTGCCATGGGCCAGATGTTTGCCCAGGCGCTGAATCAGCAGCCCCAGCAGCCGGTGCAGCCTGCAGCCCCCGCGATGCGCGGCAGCTTCTGCGTGGAGTGCGGCAATGCCATCAGCGCTGATGCGAAGTTCTGCCCCAACTGCGGCGCCAAGCAGCAGAATGCCGCAGCGGCCTGCCCTGCCTGCGGCGAGGCGGTCGCTCCCGGTGCAAAGTTCTGTGCCAAATGCGGCCAGAAGCTGTAAGATCTGAATACTGAGCCAGAGGCTTCGGCTTCTGGCTTTTTACGTTGCAAAAAGGCTGATGCACGCGAGGTGCATCAGCCGAAATTCGTTTATTGGGGGTTTCCGAATGCCGAACTCTCTGCATGGAGTGCGTCATAGTGCAGCATGGGCTCCTCCCGCTGTCCCTGCCGGATCACAAAGGGGGCGGCGGGCTGTACCAGATTCTCGGCCATACTCAGCCGACCGACGGACACCTCGTAGGCTGTTTTGTTCAGCACCGTGCCGTCCGCCAGCTGCTTCTGGTAGGCGCGGGACTGGAAGCGGCCCAGCAGCGTCACCTTGTCGCCGACCTTCAGGTGGCTGGCAAAGCGAGCCGTGCGTCCCCAGGTGATGCAGGGGATGTAATCGCTCTTGCCGTAAGCGCGGTTGACCGCCAGCATCAGATCGGCGATCTCCCGGCCAAAGGGTGTCGTGCGATAGGAGGGGAGCTTGCACAGTGCGCCGGTCAGCTGCACCTGGTTGGGGTTCTCATCCGTGTCGGGGTCAAGCAGCTTCTGTGCAAAGCCGGTGATCAGCAGCCGCCCTGCGCCCTCGACAACCTTGTTGTAGCTGCGCAGCTGTCCCTCCAGGCAAAGGGGCGAGCCGATATCCAGCTGCACGCCCTCCATCAGCCTTTCCGAAAGCGTGATGGGCAGCAGATCCTCCGCGCCCGAGAGGCGGGGCACAGACAGGGTGGCATAGTAAAACTTTTCCCCGAAGACCTCGTGGCCGTATTCGGGCGTATCCGTCAAAATTCCGCACAGATGCAGGTAGTTCCCGGTTTCTTCCATAGCGATTCACCTTTCCTTGGGCCTATAAGCCCGCTTCCAGATCTTCCCGCAGCATGGGCCGGATGGCGGTTTACGGCGCTGCTGCAGGGTGTTGCTTTCCTTGCACATCGATTGTCGTTTCGCCCTCAAGGAGGATCTCGCCTGCGGGGATCATCGTGAAGCCCTGATCCCGGTAATGGGCCAGCACGCTCGGCAACGCCTCCACGATGTACTCGCTGTCGTTGTGAAAGAGAATGATATCTCCCTGCTGGACGTTGTTTGTCGCCCGCTTGACCAGGTCGCTCACGCCGCGGTTTTTCCAGTCAAGCGAATCAACGCTCCACTGCACGACCTCATAGCCCTCATCCCTGGAAACGGTGACCACCTTGTTGTTGTAATCGCCGTAGGGCGGGCGGAACAGCGTCGGTCGCGTGCCGGTCAGCGCTTCGATCTTATCTGAGCAGGCGTCCAGCTCAGCGCGGATCTTGCTGTCCGAAATCTGCGTGAAGTGGGCATGAGAATCGGAGTGATTGCCGATCTCATGTCCGCGGGCGGCGATCTCCTTCACCAGCTCCGGGTATTTATCCACCCAGATGCCTACGAGGAAGAAGGTTACCTTGGCGTCGTATTCGTCCAGCAGATCCAGAATTGCAAGGGTCTTATCGCCTCCCCAGGAGGCGTCGAAGGTCACGGAGATCACCTTGTCATCCCGTTCCACCGAGTAGACAGGCAGCACCTTTTTCACAGCCAGCACATTGGTCGCTTCAGCCTGCAGCGGACCGATATATACGGCGCTGAGGAGAAGGAGCACGGCCAGAAGGAAAGCCTGCGTCCCTCCGGGGCGGCGGGGCTTCTTTCCCCTTGGAGCTTCGGCGGCGTCGGGCCAGGTGAAGCTCGGCCTTGGGCGAGTCGTCATGGGCGAATGAGTCATCATTTCCACCATCCTTTACTATTCCTATGCAGCGTTCGGATAGATATGAGTGAACAGCCTGCATCCGCCAAAGGCAGTGGTCTTTCGACAGCACGCCCCGGGCGCTTCTGGTGGACTTTATGCGTGACCTCTCAACAACTTGACGATTCGGCGGGTAATTATCTTCCATTCCTGCGCAATGTTTACAGGTGTAACAGGAAATACCGGATATACCCGTCCATGCTTGATTATAGCAGACCATTATGACGATATCATGAACAAAGTGAGAATTCTGCGTTAAATGACACATAGCGGAAGAAGTCGGAAGACGAAAATGGGTACAAAAAAAGGAAGCGGCCGCAGCCGCTTCCTTTGCGTGTTTATCAGTACATGCCGCCCATGCCTGCGCCGCCGGCGGGAGCCGCGGGTTCGGGCTGGGGGATATCGGCAACCAGGGACTCGGTGGTCAGCACCATTGCCGCCACGGAGGCAGCATTCTGCAGGGCAGAACGGGTCACCTTGGTGGGATCGATGATGCCGCGCTCGATCATGTCGCAGTATTCATCGTTCAGCGCGTCGTAGCCGTAGCCGGCAGCCTTCTTGGCGTTGCGCTTCTTGTAGGTCTTGATGTTCTCCACGATTACAGAGCCTTCCACGCCGGCGTTGGAAGCAATCTGGCGGATGGGCTCCTCCAGTGCTCGCAGGATGATCTGCACGCCGGTCTTGGCGTCGCCGGAGAACTTGGGCAGCAGGGCAGCTACATTGGAGGCCACGCTCAGCAGGGCGATGCCGCCGCCGGGAACGATGCCCTCCTCGGTCGCGGCGCGGGTCGCAGCCAGAGCGTCCTCGATGCGCAGCTTGCGCTCCTTCATTTCGATCTCGGTCGCAGCGCCGACCTGGATCACGGCCACGCCGCCGGCCAGCTTGGCCAGGCGCTCCTGGAGCTTCTCGCGGTCGTAGTCGGAGGTGGTCTCGGCGATCTGGTTCTTGATCACCGCCACGCGGTTGGCGATCTCGGCCTTGTTGCCCGCGCCGTCGACGATAATGGTGTTCTCCTTGTTGACCTTCACCTGACGGGCCTGGCCCAGCATGCTCAGGTCAGCTTCCTTCAGCTCCATGCCGGTCTCGGAGGAAACCACGGTGCCGCCGGTCAGAATGGCGATATCCTGCAGCATCTCCTTGCGGCGGTCGCCGAAGCCGGGGGCCTTGACGGACACGCAGGTGAAGGTGCCGCGGAGCTTGTTGACCACCAGGGTGGACAGGGCCTCGCCCTCGACATCCTCGGCAATGATCAGCAGCTTCTTGCCGGTCTGCACCACCTGCTCCAGCAGGGGCAGGATCTCCTGGATGTTGGAGATCTTCTTGTCGGTGATCAGCAGCAGCGGATCGTCCAGCACGGCTTCCATCTTCTCGGTGTCGGTGACCATGTAGGCGGAAGCGTAGCCGCGGTCAAACTGCATGCCCTCCACAGTGGTCATGCCGGTGGTCATGGTCTTGGACTCTTCGACGGTGATGACGCCGTCAGCGCCCACGGTTTCCATCGCATCGGCGATCAGCTTGCCGATGGTTTCGTCCGCGGCGGAGTTGGCGGCGACGTTGGCGATGGCCTGCTTGCCATTGATGGGCTGGGACAGCTCCTTCAGGCCCTCGACGGCAGCCTCGGTGGCGGCGGCGATGCCCTTTTTGAGCACCATGGGGTTGGCGCCGGCGGCCAGGTTCTTCAGACCCTCGCGGATGATGGCCTGGGCCAACAGCGTAGCGGTGGTGGTGCCGTCGCCGGCAACGTCGTTGGTCTTGGTGGAGACTTCCTTCACCAGCTGGGCGCCCATGTTCTCAAAGGGGTCTTCCAGCTCGATCTCCTTGGCGATGGTCACGCCGTCGTTGGTGATCAGGGGAGCGCCGTACTTCTTGTCCAGCACGACATTGCGGCCCTTGGGGCCCAGGGTGATCTTGACGGTATCGGCCAGCGCATTGACGCCCTTTTCAAGGCTGCGGCGGGCCTGCTCGCCATACTGAATCTGCTTTGCCATGATAATACACTCCTTTTTGCTCCGGATTATGCGGAGTATGGTCGCGGGAGACAACTGAAGGCTCCCGAATGATTGGCGGAGAAAGGGGACGAAGTCCCTTATTCTACAATGGCCAGAATGTCGTTCTGGCGGACGATAATCAGCTCTTCGCCGTCGATCTTCACTTCGGTGCCGGCATACTTGGAATAAATGACCTTCTGGCCAACTTCCACCTGCATCACGATCTCCTTGCCGTCCACATTGCCGCCGGGGCCCACAGCGATGACCTGCGCCATCTGGGGCTTTTCCTTCGCGGCACTGGTCAGGATCAGGCCGGACTTGGTGGTTTCTTCTGCTTCAACATTCTTGATGACAACGCGGTCACCCAAGGGCTTCACGGTCATGGTGATTTCCTCCTGAAAAATGGTGGTCTTAGCACTCTGATTCTACGAGTGCTAAAAAGATATTATACGCAAATTCTGGTATATTGCAAGGGGAACATATGTGCTTTGTGATGAAATCCTTACTATAAAATGCGAAAATCTTGTCAGGCTGTGTCAATGGGCAGAAAAACGTGTTATAATATGCGTGAAAGAACTTTCCGGAGGACAGATATGCCCGAATGTATTTCTGATTTGCTCCTTGCCTGGTATGACCGGCATGCCCGTGCTTTGCCCTGGCGGGGGATTCACGATCCCTACCGCACCTGGGTGTCGGAGACGATGCTCCAGCAGACCCGGGTGGAGACCGTGCTGGGCTACTACGAACGCTTCCTGGAGCGCTTCCCGACGATCGCAGCCCTTGCCGCCGCCCCGGAGGATGATGTGCTCAAACTCTGGGAGGGCCTTGGTTATTACAGCCGCGCCCGGAATCTTCACAAGGGCGCGCAGCAGGTGGTAGAGGAATTCGGCAGCGTGATCCCCGCTGACGTGGATTCACTGCGCAAAATCAGCGGCATCGGCCCCTACACGGCTGGAGCCATTGCCAGCATCGCCTTTGACCAGCCGGTGCCTGCAGTGGATGGCAATGTCATCCGCGTGGTGAGCCGCTTGAAGGGCATCCGGGAGAATGTGGGGATTCCATCCGTACGCCGCATGCTGGAAGGGGAGGCGGCTGCCCTTGTGCCGCAGGAACGCCCTGGCGACTTCAACCAGGCCCTGATGGATCTTGGGGCGACCATCTGCGTACCCGGTACGCCTGCCTGCGAGAAATGCCCGCTGCAGTCGGAGTGTGATGCATTCTCCGCTGGCGATGCGGAGGACCTGCCTGTTCTGCCTCGGAAGAATCCACCCAAGGAGTTTGAATATGACGTGTGCCTGATCTTCTCCGGCGACCGCGTCCTGATGCGCCAGCGCACCGAAGCGATGCTGCGGGGCCTGTGGGTGTTCCCGATGGTTGAAGGCAGGAACACGCTGCGTCAGGTTCCTGCTGCGGTGAAAAAACTGACAAAGCTGGTTGTCCGCGATGTGCAGTCTGCCGGGGAGGCGAAGCATGTCTTCACCCATCAAATCTGGCAGATGAAGCTCTACACCATGCATGCCGCGGAAGAAGCCCAGGCCCCGGCAGGATACCGCTTTGTCCCGCTGAACGAGCTGGACACGCTGGCCATCCCCACGGCGGTGAAGGCGGCGGTGAAGGTTGTGCGGGAATATCGCCCCTGACTGTACTGGAATTGTATTTGGTTTGACAGATGCGGAAGAATCTGCTATCATATATGCACATCACCTGACAATACAAGTGAGGAGAGATTCGTTATGGCGATCCGTCTGTTTGAAACCCGTACCAACAACTCCAACGTGCCGCTGCGCGTGGCAATGGGCCACTTTGCCACCAGCCACAGCCATATCAACTATTACATCGATCTGACGATGACCAAGCACCGCCTGTCCGAGGCCAAGGAGGTCGCCGCCCAGCTGTGCGGCAATATCAGCCCGGCGACGGTCATTGATACCATCCTCTGTCTGGACGGTACGGAGGTCATCGGCGCCTGCATGGCCAGCGAGCTCACCCGCCGTGGCTATGCCAACTACAACGCCCACAACACCATCTACGTCGTCACCCCCGAGCACACCACTGGCTCCCAGCTGCTCTTCCGTGACAACGCCGCCCCCATGATCGTCGGCAAGAACGTGCTGGTGCTGGCGGCCTCCGTCACCACCGGCTACACGGTCAAGGCTGCGGTGGACGCCATCCGCTATTACAGCGGCAAGCCCGCCGGCGTGTGCGCCATCTTCACCTGTGAGGACGAGTGCGAGGGCTTTGAGATCAACGCGGTGTTCACCAAAAAGAACGACCTGCCGGATTACCAGAGCACCATCTCCCACGAATGCCCGATGTGCAAGAACCAGCGCCGCCTGGACGCGATGGTCAATGCCTTTGGCGTGTCCTCCTTCGGTATTTGATGCAATGTAAAGGCTCCGGAGATCTTTCTCCGGAGCCTTTTTATGTGTGCTGATTTATTCGATTTCGACCAGCTCGTACTCCCGGCTGCCAAAGCCAAGGGCAGCGGCGGCCTCGATGGTATGCACACCGTTGCGGCTCTCGATGCGCTCCAGCATGTGGGGGAGGCCGGGATCGTCCTTCTGGGCGTAGATGAGATCCAGACCGGCCTGGTCAATGGCAATGGGGTCCAGGCTGGCCAGCACGCCGATATCCGCCATGCAGGGATCCTCCGCCACCGCGCAGCAGTCGCAGTCCACGGAGAGGTTCTTCAACACGCTGATGTATACGGCCTTGCCGTCATAGCGCTTTGCGATGGTGGAGGCAGCGTCCGCCATGGCCTCCAGGAAGCCGTTGTGGTCGCCCTTAAAGCCCAGCTTTGCGTCGCCCGCACCGTGAATGTGGCGCTTGCCGTAGCTGGAGGCAATGCCGATGGACAGCTGCTTGATCGCGCCGCCGAAGCCGCCCATGGGGTGCCCCTTGAAGTGGGACAGCACCAGCAGGGAGTCGTACTTGACGAGGTTTTTGCCCACGAAATTCTTCTGGATCACCTTGCCGCCGGGGACGAGCAGCTGCAGGTCGGGGCCTTCACCGTCCATGATGTCAACGGGGAAATGCTCCGCCCAGCCGTGGTCGCGCATGAGCTGCTCGTGGCGCTCGGTCACATCGCGGGCGCCCTTGTAGGCGGTGTTGCATTCCACCACGGTGCCGTGTACCCGGTCAATGACCGGCTTCCAGAAGTCCGGGCCGAGGAAGTTCTGGTTGCCCTTTTCGCCGCTGTGCAGCTTGACGGCCACCTGGCCGGGCAGATCCACGCCCAGCAGATCATACATTTCCAGCACCTTTTCGGGGGTGATGGTCTTGGAGAAATACACCTTGCTTGCCATATTGACCTCCTGATCTTGTTATTGGCTGATTTTGCCGCGCTTGTGCAGCTCGTCGGACACATAGCCGGAGAGGATCTCGACGATGCGGGCGTTCTTGCCGCCCCGGGCGACGATCACGTCCGCCAGGTTGATATAGTTGCGGATGTACTGCTCAAACATGGGCCGCACGGTGGAGCGGTACTGCTGGGAGATGGAGTCGATGGAACGCCCGCGCTCGGTGATGTCCCGCTCGATGCGGCGCAGCAGGCAGATATCCGCGTCCACATTCATGTAGAGCTTCAGGTACATCAGATCCAGCAAGCGCTTGTCGTGGAAGCAGTGGATGCCCTCCAGAATCAGCACGTCCGGGGGAGTGATGATATCCTCCGTATCCGCGCGGCGGTGATTGGCGTAGTCATAGCCCTTGCGGGTGATGGGCTGGCCGTTCATGAGGGACTGCACGTCCGCCAGAAGGGCGTCGTGATCGAAAATGTCCGGCTTGTCATAATTCAGGCGGCAGCGCTCCTCAAAGGGGAGGTGGCTGTGATCCTTGTAGTAGCAATCCTGCTGGAGCACAAAGGCATGATCGCCCAGGGCGGAAGCCAGGGAATCCGCCAGGGTTGATTTACCGCTGCCGCTGGCGCCGCAAATGCCGATGAAAATCATTTGTATCGCCCTCCACATAGGTTTTGTGTGGGATTTGACTATGTAAATGTTACAATATCACGGGCGGCATGTCAAGGGAAAACCGTATTTCACCGGCAGATTTCGCCAGAAGAAGCGGTATTTCCGCAATTTGACTGTGACATGTGTGCTGTGATATGATATGATTACCTCCGTGAAAAGGGGCGCCCATGAGGTCGGCAAAGCCGACGAGGGAGAGCGATTGTTCACAATCGCCGCCCGAAGCCCGGCACGCGATGAAATCGTGGGATGGGCCGAAAATGGAGGTGACAGCGGTGAAGAAATCCAAGCCGCGCACCAAAGAACGTAAGCCACGAAAGCTGCTCAAGCGAGCTGCCCTGCTGATCATGCTCCTGTCGGTGGCGGGCGTCTGCGTCAGCGGCGGCCAATACACAGCGCCAACCGCACATGCGGAGGAGGAGGCCCCCATGCCAAAGCGCAAAGGACGCACGGTGATGTACATCATGGATGCCCATAACCTGAATCTGCGGGAAGGGGACGCGCATGCCCTTGATCAGCTGAATTATTCCTTCGCCCTCATCAAGGATGGCAAGGCGGACGGCGCCCACTGGTTGGGTCTGAAGAAGGTTCAATCCTTTTTGAAAAAGCATCCCCATGTGGACGGTGTTTTATCCATCGGCGGATGGGGCGCGGACGGCTTCTCCCAGGCCTGCATGACGGAAGACGGCCGTCAGACCCTGGCGGACAGCCTGCTGGCCCTCATGGATGAATGCGGCTTTGTCGGCATTGACGTGGACTGGGAGTATCCCGGCGTGCCGGGCACCGGCATCCTCTCCCAGGAGGGGGATGTGGAAAACTGGTATGCGTTCCTTACGCTGCTTCGAGAAGGGCTTGATGCCCGTGAAACGCTCCATGGCCGGGAGTACCACCTGTCCGTGGCCCTTGGGGCAGGGGAGAATCATCTCAAAGTGCTGGACGCGGCGCGCCTTGGCAAGCTGGTGGATCAGACCGTCGTGATGGCCTACGATTTATCCGGGTTTGACCGAATCACCGGACATCACGCGGGGCTGTACGCGGATCAGAACAAGCCTGACACCGGTGCATATGCGGTGAAAAAGCTGGTGGAAGGCGGCTTCCCGGCGGAGAAGATTCTTCTGGGGATGCCCGCCTATGGCCGCGTGTGGCGGCAGGTGTCCGGCGGGGGCGACGGCCTTGATCAGCGGGCCAACACCTCCGGCAACAAGACGATCTCCTTTGATGAGCTGCTCCGCCTGGAAAAGCAGGGCTACACCCGCTATTACGACGAGAAGGCCCAGGCCGCCTGGTGGTTTGACGGCTCCACCTTTGTCAGCGGCGAGGATGACCGCTCCATTGCCGCCAAAGGCGCATGGATTGTGGATAACGATCTGATGGGCGCAGCGGTCTGGCAGTACACCCAGGACGCGGACGGCGCGATGCTGAGCATGCTGGACGCAGCGATGAGGTGAACGATGAAGATCAGCACAAATGAAGCCATTTCGGCCATCTATTACGCGCTGTGGCAGTGTGGTTATGATTATGCTCATATCGAGCGGAATGGCGCGCACATGGATGCCCTGGCGGCTTTCGTGGCAGAGAAGGCGCACCCCTTTTTTGCGGGAGCGCGCCAGAATACCTGTGAGGTTTACCCCTACTGGCCCCGGGCGGCGCTGCTGGAAACAGCGTCCTTCCATGTTGGCCAGGAGAAGTTCCAAAATTTTAAGGCACTCCGCGGCAAAATTATGTCCGCACCCAATGTAGCGGATCATGAGCGGGGCGAGCAGTTCTGGGCTTGGTTGGCGGATTTCCCCCAAGTACTGCAGACGGTGATGAACAGCGAGGGTTTCCGCCGGTACCTGGCGTGGGAACGTGCCTGGTGCAGTGATCTGAGCCGCCAAAGCAAGGCAGAGCTGGCGAAAATCCAGCGCTGCCTTGATGTATGCCGGGCCTGTTATGCTTCGCCGGTGCGGGACGTGCAGCTGCTCATCAGTCCCATCAAGTGTGTGTATTCCGCCGACTACCATCTGGTAGGGGAGACCTTCGTGTTTTCCTCCGGGCAGCTGGCGGTGGAGTCTGTCATCCATGAGTTTCTGCACCATGTGGTCCATCCGGCGGTGCTGCGGTGCGCGGAAGAAATCCCGGAACGGACGTATCCAAGCCTGGACGCATCCTACTACACAGCGGGAAAGGTCAATGCCTTTGAGGAGTACGCCGTGCGCTGTTTGACGGATTTGGCCATGGCCGATGCTTTGCCCAAAGATTTGGACGGTTTTTTGCGCATGCTGCTTGAAAACAACTGAAAAACTTGCCCTGCCTCCTGTTTGGTTGTATAATGTAGAAAAACAACCGTACAGGAGGTATTTGTTATGAAGGTATCCGCCCATCGTGCGTTTAATCTGCTCAAGGAGCTGGCTTATGAGCGCGTCAGCTGCTCCGAGGCTGAGAAGCAGGCCGCCCAGAAGCTGCTGGAGGTCGCCCAGACCACCGGCGCACAGGTTCATATCGAGGAGTTCCCCGTGGCCTGCGGCAAGGTCAACCATGCCAAGCTGGTCGTCACCGACCCCTATGTGAAGGAGTACGAGGTCACCGGCTATGAGCGCGGTTTGTCCACCCCCGAGGGCGGCGTGGATCTGGCATTCTACTACGCGGAAAACGCAGAAGACGCTCATCTGGCCAACGTCAAGGGCAAGGCTGTGATGGTCAACGGCCGTCTGCGCAAGAATGTTTACGAAAAGTTGATGAAGGCCGGTGTGGCTGCCATCCTGACTTTTGACGGCACCACCATCGACCGCCGCAGCGAAACGGACTGCGACATCCGCAAGCTGCGCGAGATGATGACCGAGGAAGTGGGCCCTGCTACGGCGCTGCACATGCGCACGATGGATGCGGTGGAGATCGTCCGCCGCGGCGCGAAAAAGATGCACATTGAGCTCTCCGCCGAGGACTATGAGGGTATCAGCCAGAACGTCTGTGCCGTCATCGAGGGCAGCGAGTATCCCGATGAGATCATCTCCTTCGGTGCGCACTATGACAGCGTGTACTTCTCCACCGGCGTGTATGACAATATGTCCGGCTCCGTCATTATCATGGAGCTGCTGCGCTACTTCATGGAGCACAAGCCTGCCCGCACGATGAAGTTCAACTGGTATGGCTCCGAGGAGCAGGGTCTGCTGGGCTCCAAGGCCTGGGTCAAGGCGCACGAGGACGAGCTGAGCAAGCATGTGCTGATGGTCAACGTGGACGTGGCCGCGCCCATCCTGGGCAAGAACGGCTGTCCCGTTCTGGCGACGGAAAAGGCTGTGGGCTATGTGGACGCCCTCATGCGCGAGACCGGCATCGCCTGCGAGGTCCGCATGGACATCTACTCCTCCGACTGCATCCCCTTTGCGGACAAGGGTGTACCTGCGGTGAACTTCATCCGCTTTGGCGTGCCTGGCGCGGGTTATATCCATGACCGCCGCGACAACCTCAAGAGCAACTACATCAGCGCGGAAGCTCTCGATATCACGTTGCAGCAGGCGCTGCTGTTTGCCAAGCGGATCGATTCCGCAAAGGTTTTCCCGATTGAGCGCAAGGTCAGTGATGAGATCGTCAAGAAGGTGGACGAGTACCTGTTCAAGAAGAAGGATAAGAAGTAAGAAAGAATCCGGCGAGGGGAGTGCCCCCTCGCCGGATTTGTGCAGCAAAAAAGAGGACGCTCTTGCGAGCATCCTCTGTGAAAGCGTATTCGACAGAAGCGAAATTACTTGATTTCGACTTCGCCGCCGACTTCCTTGATCTGGGCAGCCAGCTTGTCGGCATCTTCCTTGGACAGGCCTTCCTTGACGGTCTTGGGGCCGGTGGCGGCAGCCTCAACGAAGTCCTTAGCTTCCTTCAGGCCCAGGCCGCACACTTCGCGGATGACCTTCAGAACCTTCAGCTTGGCAGCGGCGTCGAAGCCCTTCAGGATGACGTCGAACTCAGTCTTCTCTTCCACAGCAGCGGCAGCAGCGCCGGGGGCGGCAACAGCAACAGCGGTGGCAGCGGCGGAAACGCCGAACTTCTCTTCCATGGCCTTGACCAGATCGGCCAGCTCCAGCACCGTCATAGACTCGACGGCGGCAATGATCTCAGCATGAGTCATTTTTTTGTTCCTCCTAATTCGATTGGGTCTGTGACCCTAAGTAAGTTTTGTATTTGTGGTGGGGGAGAGGCTTTGCCTCATTCCTCTGGTTCCGCTCAATATCAGGCGCGGAAGTCTGCATCAGGCTATGCGCAACATTGGCGGAAAAATGGGTCGAAGACCCTTACTCCTCGCCGGCCAGCTTCTTGCGGTACGCGTCGATAACGCGGACGAAGCTCGCAACGGTGTTGGACATGCAGCCGAGCAGCTTGGCCAGCAGGACCTCGCGGCTGGGCAGATTCGCCAGCGCCTTGACGGTGTTGACGTCGATCGCCTTGCCCTCCAGAATACCACCGGTAATCTTCAGGGACTGCAGCTTGTTCTTCTCGATGAAGTCGTTGATCACGCGGGGACCGGCGACAGCATCCTTCATGGAGAACACGAAAGCGTTGGGGCCGTTCAGCAGATCATCCAGACCCTCGATGCCGACCTCCTTCAGCGCGCGCAGAACCAGGCGGTTCTTCAGCACGGTGTAGGCGACCTCCTCAGCGCGGCAGAGCTTGCGCAGCTCAGTCACCTGCTCCACGGTCAGACCGGAGTAGCTGCAGATGGTCACGCTCTGGGCGGCCTTCAGCTTCTCCACGATGTCAGCAACAACTGCTACCTTCTCGGGCTTGATCTCATGCACCTTTGCCATTTCTTCTTGCACCTCCTTAACGGTTTGGGAGTAAAAGAAAACCCTTGCATCAGGTGCAAGGGATGAGCAAAGTCATGCTATATCCATCACACCTCGGCAGGCGGGGCAGGCCCCTTTACATCCTTGCGGATACCGGCTGTCTACGGCGTCGGCCACTTCCAAAGCAAGCTTTGTAAGCGGCTTCGCTCTGCGATTCAAGAATCGCTATCGCTCGTCGGGTAAAACCCGACCTCAAAGGGTTTCTTCAAAACCTAAACAAATATAGCACAACAAGTCTGCAATGTCAAGCCCCTTTTTGAAAAAAGATGGAGATTATTTGCTTTACAAAAGATGGGCTTTGTACTATAATAATCATGGTATACTGTCTTTGGGAGCGGGCTTCCCAAAGACGAATTGTGACAGAGTTGCAAATTCTGCGCTCTGGCATTGAAAATGATGCATAAAAGTAGTAATATACTATGTGCGAAAGGGGTTTTACCTATGA
>JAFQEB010000056.1 GCA_017399225.1 Clostridia bacterium
AACCCGAGCCGCCCTGCACCGCAGCCGCAAAGCGGACTACTCATAGGGAAAAGAGGGGGGACCGGGGGGAAAGCACCATTTTGCACTTTAACATTCACCTGCCACTTTCGCCTTTGGCGAACTCCCCACTGGGGAGTCGTGGCACGCGAATGCCCCGGCGGCTTTGCGCCGCGCGGGTCGATGACCCTTCGACGCGCGAAAGCGGCTCTCTGCGACAAAAGAAACCTGCCTTACAGAAAAAGAAACCTCACACCCCCCAATTTGTCGAGCAGGCGAAAAAGAATCCCCCCCTCCTATCAGGAAGGCACAATGATTCGCCCTATACCAGTGCCGCGCGTTTGCTTTGATATAAGGAATCGAGCACCCGGCATGTCACCGGATGCCCGATTATTCGTTGCTGGATAATATTCCTTACCAGTTCCCCGTCAGGGAGCAAGATCCTTTGCCGTATCGTCTGCGGCGTCGTCGGGGATCGTTTCGCCCACGGCGTCCTCCGGGGCTTCGATGCCTGCAGCCTCGTCTGCGGGCGGCTGGGGGGCGGCGGGTTCGGCGGATTCATCCAGCAGCGTATCCACCACCAGCGCCTCCTCGCCGGGCAGCAGCGCGATGAAGGTATCCTGAGCAGCGTCCCCCTGCGGCGGTGCGGGAGCCTCCTCAACCTCTTCGGGCTCGGCGCTGTCGTCGGACGCAGCAGCTTCTGCCCCGGCGGGCTTGTCCTCCTCCGACGCAGGGGCTTCCTCAGTTGCGGCCTCGGCGATCTCCGGCGCGATCTCCTGCCCAGATTCTGTGGCGGGGGTAATTTCCGGCATGGGCCTGCTGCACCGGTTGGAGGGGATGCACGCCGCCAGCGTCATCAACAGCAGCCCCAGGCAGCCTTGCCCCAGGAAGCCGCCGCCCAGCAGGAAGGGCTCGTCCAGCGTGGTGCGGAAGAGGGTCGTGGGGCTCAGGGGCGGCAGGGTCGCAAGGGCGGCGAGGGGCGCATCCAGCAGCGGCAGGCACAAGGCGCCCAACAGGCAGCCCGCGGCGGTGCACAGGGCTTCCCATACGGGGCCGCCGCCGATCCCGGCAAAGGCCGTCAGGGGCGTGAAGCCGCACAGACCGGCTGCAACGCCGAAAACCGCACCGCCCGCCAGCACCCCGGCGGAGAGGGGCAGCACCTCGATGCCATCCACGTCGATGACGGCCAGCCAGCACAATAGCGCCGTCAGCAGCAGCGTGACGCCCAGCAGATACAGGCCGCTGCGCAGCGGATGGCAGCAGCGCAGGGCCAGCGTATCCCGCAGGGCGGCAGGGCGGGAGAATCCGGCCCAGTGGAGGGCCAGCCCCAGCAGCAGCCCGATGATCCCCGGCAGCAGGTAGGCATTCATGCGCGAGCCCTCCTTCCCCTGATGCGGGCGGTGATGAAGCCTGTCAGCCATGCCGCAGCGACGAAGGCATATGCCCCCGTGCTGCCCTCCGCCAGCGCAGGCAAAATGCGTCCGCCGCCTGCCATGCCAGCCCCCAGGGTGAGGAGGAGTCCCCCGCCAAAGGCCAGCAGACAGCGCTGCCAGGTGCTTCGGGGCAGGGTACTCCTGCCCCTGCGGAGGCGGCCGGGCAACGCGGCTAAAAAGGCCCCCAGCGTCACCGCGCCGCCCAGGGCAATGGCCCGTCGGTCAAAACGATAGGGAGAGAGCCAGTCCGTGCCGCCCAGCAGCACCAGCGCCGCCGTCAGGATCAGACCCAGCCAGAAGCCACGCCAAAGGGGATGCACCCTGCGCATAACAATTCACCTCGCAGGAAGCATCCCCTAAATGGATGGCGCTTATTCGGTTTTCAGCGCGGTCTCAAGGCAAGCGGTCAGAGCGCAGGCGGCGCGCCCGGCATCCACCTGCTCTGCGGGCGGGACGTGGACGAACAGCCCCTTACAGCCCAACTCCCTTTCGGCAGCCAGCACATGGTAGTACAGGTCGTTGCAGACATAGGCCCCGGCGGAAAGGCTCAGCGACGCCGGGATCCCGCGTTCACGGACGGCCTCGACCATGCTATTCACCGGCAGGCGGGTCATATAGGCCGTTTCGCCGGCAGGGTCGATCGGCTCGCCGCTGAAGGCCTGGCCTGCGTTATCCGGGATGCGGGCCTGGCGGTAGTTGAGAGCCACCAGCTCCGGGGTCACGCCTTCGCGGCCTCCGGCAACGCCGCAGCACAGGATGATCTCCGGGCGCAGCGGCCTGGCGTATGCAAGCAGGAGCGCGGCGGCCTGGCCATACACCACCGGCAGACGAAGCCGATGCACCTCGTGGCCGCAGATCTGGTCGGGCACGCGCTGCACCGCCTCCCAGGAGGGATTCACGGACGCGCCGTCAAAGGGCTCAAAGCCGGTAAGCAGGATGGGCATGAGGCACCTCCAAAGTGTTTTTACCATCATAGCACTTGGGGGACTGGCTGTCAAATCGAGGTGGAAGATGTTTGGCTGCGGCTCAATGCTGATAGGTAAATTGGGATTGCAGAACAAGAATCCTTTGGAGGCTGTCTGTACAGCTGCTTACGCGTGCTCCCTCAGTCTCCGCGCTTGCGCGGAGACTGAGGGAGAATGCGCGAGAGACCCAAAGGATACCTGCAAAGGATCTGACAAGTTCCTATAAAGCTGGGCTATACCATATCCAAAGGCTCTCCCTTTGGGAGAGCTCCCGCGTGAGCGGGTGAGAGGGTTCTGCGCGTCCGCAGACGCGCCTCTATGCTGTTAGCATGTCCTGCGGCAATTGCCCTCTCAGTCAGCTGACGCTGACAGCTCTCCCGGAGGGAGAGCCTTTTGGCGTGTCAAATTCAGGTTTATCCCGCTCTTCCATCGAAGCTATGAAGGAAGGCTGTGTAACCTGCCCCGATCTGCCGCAAACGCAGCGTTTTGCAGCATTTTCCGAGTTGAACACATCGTTCTGTGCGCAAAACATTACACAAACGCTTGCCGGATGCAACATTTTGTGTTATAATGGACAAACCTTTTCCAAGGAAGGATTTGATTCCATGAGCACCATTCGCCTCCGGCTGCTGGGCAGCTTCCAGGTCGATATGGACGGCAAGTCTGCGACCGACGTGCTGGCCCACTCGCCCAAGGGCTGCCAGCTGATCCACTACCTGATCCTCAACCGGGGACATATGGAGACCACGGCCGCCCTGACCCGGGTCATCTGGCCGGACAACGACTCCACCCGCCCCGAAAGCGCCCTGAAGACCCTCATCAGCCGTATGCGCGTGCTGATGCAGCAGGTCAGCCCCATCCTCGGTGCGTGCCTGAAAACCGTGCGCGGAGGCTATCAGTGGGAAACGCAGCCCGGCGTGACGGTGGACGTTGAGGAGTTCCTCGCCCTCGCCAGCGACCTGCGGGGCCGCATCGACGTGGAAAACGACCTGCAGGCCCGGGCCTTCCGGCGGATGATGTCGCTGTATACGGGCCGCCTCCTGCGGGATCAGGATCAGCCGGAATGGATGAAGCAGTGTGCCGATACCCTCCACCGCCTGTACCTGGACGTGGTGGAAGAGGCCCTGCAGAAGCTGCAGGACGCCAACCGCCAGCAGCAGATGGTCAGCATCTGCCGCGAGGCGCTGGACGCGGATCCCCTTAACAGCAGCCTCAACATGCGCCTGATGGACGCGCTGGTGCACACCGGCCG
The DNA here is from genome assembly GCA_017399225.1 of Clostridia bacterium. The sequence goes on from JAFQEB010000056.1 coordinate 3,648, forward strand.
CGAGAGCGAGGCGCTGCAGCAGTACCATTACGCCTCCTCCCTGCACAACGCAGCGGACGACCCGGCCTCCGCGCTAGATGATTATTATTCCCGTATGCTGCAAAGCGGCCGGAACCTGCAGAGCAGCCTGGAAAGCCTGAAAACCGAGCTGCTGGTGGGCATCGACACCCCCGGCGCGCTGGTGTGCGACCGCGTGGTCTTCGGCGAGCTGTTCCGCCTGGAGCAGCGCAGCCTGGAGCGCACGGAGAGCACCATCATCCTGGGCGTGGCGATGCTCAGCGGCCTGGAGAAATCCCCCTGGCAGCTGGATGCAGCCATGACCGGTCTGATCAACGTAATGGTCTCCAAGCTCCGCCGGGGCGATATCATCACCCGCCTCAACGCCACGCAGGTAGCACTGCTGCTGCCCCAGGCCACCGAGGCCGACGCAGGCCCCATCACCGACCGCCTCAAGCGCAGCTTCTACCTGCAGTTCCCGGCGGGTTGCACCCTCAACTTCGCCTTCACCACCGTCGCGGTGGGCAACGGCCCCTGGAAGCCCCCCGTGCAGGCGTAACGCTCCAGATTATTCACTCCCGGTGGACGCAGCACCCGCTGCGTCCGCTTTTCTTGTGATGTAAACGACGGTGGCCGGAGCAGTGAATAGTGAATAGTGAAGTCGCGTGCCTGCGGCACGCTGGTGAATAGTGAATAGTTTGGTTTGTCGGACGGCGTCCCTCCATCTTACTATTCACTATTCATTATTCATTATTCATTATTCACTCCCGTTGCCCGCGCCCTCCGCTGCGTCCGCTTTTTCCTGTGGCGTGAACGACAAAGGCCGGAGCAGTGAATCGTGAATAGTTTGGTTTGTGCCCCCCGCCCCTTGCACCGTAGCACAAATCATGCTACTATAGCATCAGCAGAAACATTCACAGGAGGTCACGCCATGCGCATTATGGTCACGGGCGCAACGGGAATGCTCGGGGAGGAAGTGCTGCGGGTGCTGAACAACCGCGGACACCAGTGCCTCGGCGTCAGCACGGTGGATTTTGACCTGCTGGATGCGGCGGCAGTCCGGCGCGCCGTGCTGGCGTACATGCCGGAGGCCATCGTACACTGCGCTGCCTACACGGCGGTGGATCAGGCCGAAAGCGAGCCGGAGAAGTGCATCGCCGTCAACGGCATGGGCGCTGTGCACCTCGCCCGGGCCGCGCTGGCCGCCGACGCCCGCCTCCTGTATGTATCCACGGACTACGTTTTCGACGGCGCCGGCGACGCCCCCCATGAGGTCTCCGACCACACCGCGCCCCTCAACGTCTACGGACTGAGCAAGCTGCAGGGCGAGGAGGCAGTCCGCGGGATGATGTCCAAATACTTCATCCTGCGCACGTCCTGGGTGTTCGGCCCCGGCGGCAGGAACTTCGTGAGCACCATGCGCCGCCTTGGCCGGGAAAGGACGCAGATCTCCGTCGTGGCGGATCAGGTGGGCGCCCCGACCTATGCCCCCGATCTGGCACAGCTCATCGCAGATATGATCGTCACCCGCCGCTACGGCATTTACCACGCCGCCAATGCAGGCTTCTGCTCCTTCGCGTCGCTCGCCCTTGCCACCCTGCGGGCCGAGGGCAGCCGGTGCAGCGTGCAGCCGATCTCCTCTGCTGATTACCCCAGCGCAGCCCGGCGGCCCCTCAACAGCCGCCTGAGCCAGAGCAGCCTGGACGCCGCAGGCTTCCGCCGCCTCCCTTCCTGGGAGGACGCGCTGCACCGCTTTCTCGCGGACTATCCCTACGACGCATAACACGCCTGAAGCGCCTCCGCCCACGGGATCAATCTGTGGGCAGAGGCGCTGTTTTTTCTATCGCAAAGCAAACTGCACACGCTTGCCCGAAAAGTATACACAAAGGGCTTGAATCCTCCGGCCGATTGTGCTACAATCCGGCTGAAATCCTATTCGCCCGACATGCCGGGCGTTTCTTATGGAGGTTATTTCTATGACAGCGCTGCTGCTGGCGGTGATCTACGCCGCCTTTATCAGTCTGGGTCTGCCGGATTCGGTGCTGGGCTCCGCCTGGCCGGTGATGTACGGCCCCATGAACGTTCCCATCTCCTATGCGGGCCTCATCTCCACCCTCATCTCCGTGGGCACAGTGATCTCCAGCCTCTTCAGTGACCGGCTGACGCTGAAGCTGGGCCCCGGCAAGGTGACGGCCATCTCCGTCGCCCTGACCGCCGCAGCCCTTTTCGGCTTCTCCGTTTCGACGGAGTTCTGGATGCTCTGCCTCATCGCCATCCCCTACGGCCTGGGCGCCGGCAGCATCGACGCGGCGCTGAACAACTACGTCGCCCTCCACTACTCCAGCCGGCACATGTCCTGGCTGCACTGCATGTGGGGCGTGGGCACCTCGGTCGGCCCGGTCATCATGGGCTGGGTGCTCTCCGGCGGCCACGAATGGCCCCTGGGCTACCGCATCATCGCCGCCATGCAGGTGGTGCTGACGGCCGTCGTCGTGCTGAGCCTGCCGCTGTGGCGCAAGCGCCCCGGCGCGGTCAGCGAGGGCGGCGAGGTTGCCCCGGCGAAGGCCATCCCCCTGCGCAAGCTGGTGCTGATGCCCGGCGCAAGGGAGGTCATCCTCACCTTCTTCTGCTACTGCGCGCTTGAATCCACCGCAGGGCTGTGGGCCAGCAGCTACCTGGTGGTGCACCACGGCGTGACCGAGGAGCTGGCCGCCTCCTGCGCGAGTCTGTTCTACATCGGCATCACGGTGGGCCGGGCCATCAACGGCTTCCTGACGGCGAAGTTCTCCGACACCCAGCTGGTGCGCGCCAGCCTTGCGCTGATGGGCGCAGGCGTCATCGTTCTTTTGGCGCCCCTGGGGCAGTGGGCCGCCATGGCGGGCCTGGTGTTCTTCGGCCTGGGCTGCGCGCCGGTGTACCCCTGCATCATCCATGCGACCCCCGCCCGCTTCGGTGCGGAGAAGTCGCAGGCCTTCATCGGCGTGCAGATGGCCAGCGCATACCTGGGTACGACGCTGATGCCCCCGCTTTTCGGCCTGATGGGCCGCGGCATCGGCATGTGGCTGTTCCCGGTATTCCTGCTGGCGGTGCTGCTGGTGATGATCTTCATGCACGAGCGACTGGTGCGGGTGACGGAAGCAAAACCCGCCTGACCCTTTCCGCCGGAAAAGCAGGATATACAGCCCTCCAGGACGAATACTCCTCCCTGAAACGATTTCAGGGAGGTTGTTTTTATGATCGCAGAGATCCTCTGCATCGGCACGGAGCTGCTGATGGGCCAAACCCTCAACACCAACGCCCAGTTCCTGTCCCGGCGGCTCAGCGCGCTGGGGGTGAGCGTGTATCACCACAGCGTTGTGGGGGACAATGAGGCCCGGCTGGAGGACGCATACCGTCTGGCCCTGTCCCGGGCGGACGTGGTCATCACCAGCGGCGGGCTGGGCCCCACGGCGGATGACGTCACCAAGCGCGTCGCAGCCCGGATCGCCGGTCAGCCCCTCGTGCATTTCCCGGAGGCGGAGGAGATGATCCGCGAGCGCTTCCGCCAGTATCACCGCCCGATGACGGAGAACAACCTCTCCCAGGCCATGTTCACCCCGGATTCCACGCTGCTGATGAATCCAAACGGTACCGCGCCCGGGGCCATCGTGCCCGTGGGCGAGGGCAAGGTCATCATCCACCTGCCCGGCCCGCCCTATGAGCTGGAGCCGATGTTCATCGACCAGGTGGAGCCCTGGCTGACAGCCCGCTCCGGCCGGGCGCTGGCAAGCCGCTACATCCGCATTTTCGGCATGGGCGAGGCGGAGGTGGACAGCCGCCTCCGCGACCTGATGGAGGGAGCAAACCCGACCCTTTCCCCCTACTGCGCCGTGGGCGAGGTGATGCTGCGGGCCACCGCCGGCGCTGACTCCCCCGAAGAAGCCCAGGCCCTGCTGCCCGCCCTGATCGGCGAGGTGCAGAAGCGGCTGGGCAGCGTGATCTACGCCGTCGAGCCGGATGACCAGGGCTCCCTGGCGAAGTCTGCCATCGCCGCCCTGGCCGCCAGGGGTTGGACCTGCGCCGCCTGCGAGAGCCTCACCGGCGGCATGATCAGCGCCGCACTGGTGGACGTCCCCGGGGCGTCCAGCGTCGTGCGGGGCGGGCTGGTCACCTACCAGACGGACACGAAGACCCTGCTGGCCGGCGTGCCGGCAGAGACCATCGAGCGCTGCGACGTGGTCAGCGCCGAGGTCGCCATGGCCATGGCCAGCGGCACGCGGGAGCGCCTGGGCGTGGACGTCGCCGTCAGCGCCACCGGCCTGGCCGGCCCCGGCGGCGGCACCCCCGAAAAGCCCGTGGGCACGGTGTTTATCGGCCTCTCCACCCCGAAGGAGACCCGCGCCATCGCCCTGCGCCTCAGCGGCAGCCGCAGCCGCATCCGCACCCTGGCCATGAAACACGCTGTCAACGCCCTGCGCCTGGCCGCCCTTGAAGAATGACCCGCACAAAGGAGATACGCCTATGAACTGGAAGCTGCTCGTGCTGCTGCTGGCCGTGCTGGAGCATGGCTACCGGCTGCTGCTAAACATCGTGCATTACCGCTCCGCTGGGAACCCCACGCCGGAGAACGTCGCGGACGTCTATGACGCAGAGACCTACCAGCGCTGGAAGCACTACAGTGCGGAGAAATGCCGCCTCAAACTCCTGACGACCCTGGTGTCCCTCGCCGTGACGGTGCTGCTGCTGGCCCTGAATGTCCATGCTGCTGTCGCCGCCCTCATCCCCGGCGGGATCTACGGGCCGCTGATCGTTGTGCTGGCCTTCCAGGCCGTGCTGGACGCCCTGGTCAGCCTCGGCCTCAACTATGCGGACACCATGGTCATCGAGCAGAAATACGGCTTCAACCGCAGCACCCGCAAGACCTTTTTCATCGACCAGGTGCGCGACCTGATCGTCGAAATGATCCTCTCCATCGGCCTGATGTGCCTGCTGGCGCTGATCCATCAGGCCATGCGCGACTGGGTGATCGTCCTCTTCGCCGGCGCGGTCTTCTGCCTGACGCTGGTGATCTCCTTCCTCTACGGCCCGGTGTTCAGCCGTATCGGCAACAAGTTCGTGCCGCTGGAGGAGGGCGAGCTGAAGGAGAAGCTACTGGCCCTGCTGACCCGGCATGGCTACCAGGTCAAGGCCATCGAGGTGATGGACGCCTCCCGCCGCACCACCAAGCTCAACGCCTACTTCACCGGCTTTGGCAAGCTCAAGCGCATCGTGCTGTATGATAATCTGCTCAACGCCATGAGCACGGATGAGATCTGCGCGGTGTTCGCCCACGAGCTGGGCCACGGCCTGAACCGGGATGTGCTCAAGCAGCAGCTGATGAACCTGTTGAATCTCCTGCTCATGGCCGCCGCCGTGTGGCTGTGCGTGCGGGAGCCTGCGCTGCACACCGCCTTCGGGTTCGCGGAGGTCAACTACGGCTTTGCCTTTATTCTGCTGGGCATTGCCCTGGGCCTGCTGCAGCCCCTGACGGGCCTTGTCACCAGCGCCTACAGCCGCCATGCGGAGTACCGTGCTGACCGTCAGGCTGTCACGGAGGGGTACGGCGAGGCCCTCGTCACCGGTTTGAAGAAGCTGGCCCGGGAGAACTTCTCCCACCTGGCCCCGGCGCCGCTGCTGGTGGCGCTGGAGTACAGCCACCCGCCGCTGAGCCAGCGGATCGCAGCCATCCATCAGGCCATGAAAAACTGATATCGGCACAGCAAAGCCCCTCTGCAATTTGCAGAGGGGCCATTTTTGCTTATCGTACAATGAAGAAAAAACCAATCAGGCTGATCACCACAAGGAAGACCAACGCTACCGGCACGATGACCAGCAATGCTGAAATGATCATCGCTGCAACGTCGCCCTTTTCCAGTACATTGCGGACGTCCTCCACGTCATAGACGCGCTGGGTGTCCTTATTCTTCTCTTGTATGTTCTTGAGCTGCTTGTCATAGCGGCCCTGAAACAGGATCGGCATGGGTCATGTCTCCTTCGATTGATACAGGGGTCACTCGGCCTCGGTGGAATCCTTGACCTTGACGGTTTCCTCGTCCTTGCCCAGGTAATGGTGGCAGGCGACGAAGTGGTCGGGCTCGACCTCTTCCCACTGGGGCACCATGTGCTTGCAGATCTCCGTTGCATACTTGCAGCGGGTATGGAACTTGCAGCCCTTGGGAGGATTGACGGGGCTGGGGATATCGCCCTCCAGCACCTGGATCTCGCGGTCGCTGTCCACGTCGGTGGTGGGGATGGCGTTCATCAGCGCCTCGGTGTAGGGGTGCAGGGGCTTGCCGAACAGATCCTTGGAGGAAGCCAGCTCCACCATGTTGCCCAGGTACATAACGCCGATGCGGTCGGAGATGTACTTGACGACCGACAGGTCATGGGTGATGAACAGGTAGGTGAGGTTCTGCTGCTCCTTCAGGTCCTTAAGCAGATTGATGATCTGGCTCTGGATGGACACGTCCAGCGCGGAAACGGCCTCGTCACACACCACGAACTTGGGGTTGACCGCCAGGGAACGGGCAATGCCGATACGCTGACGCTGGCCGCCGGAGAACTGGTGGGGGTAACGGTGGATGAAGTACGCCTGCAGGCCTGCATCCTCCATGACCTTGATGACCGCCTGCTGCAGGCGATCGTCGCTCTTGCGGAACATTTTGTGGGCCTTCATGCCCTCAGAGATGATCTGGCCGACGGTCATGCGGGGATTCAGGGAGGAGTAGGGATCCTGGAAGATCATCTGCAGATCGGCGCGCAGGTGGCGGATCTCCTCATACTTGAGGCGGGCCAGGTCAACGCCGTCGTCACAGTAGGCTTCAAGGCGCTGGAACTCTTCGTCGTCGGCGTAGGGCTTGCGCAGCTCGTCGATCGCGGCATGGGCGGCAGCCAGCTTCGCATCCGCCTCGTCGATCTTCGCCTGCAGCTGCTCCACGTTCCTCTTGGCGGCAGCAACGGCCTTTTCCGCCGCAGCGTTCTTCTTCTGCTCCAGGGCGAACTCAGCGTCCGCCAGCTTCAGCTGAAGGGATTCCATCTTCTGCACCAGCTTGCGCTTGGCCACAGAAGCCTTGTATTCGTTGGTGTAGGCCTGCGCCACGGGGGCGATGTCGTCCACCTTGATGAAGCCACCGATCAGGTTGGCAATATCCAGGAAGGCGTCGTTGGCTTCCTTGCGGGCGTGTTCCGCCTCGTCCATCTTGGCGTACTTGGCAGGGCCGTCGGGCAGCTTTTCAGCCTCCGCCTTCAGGTTATCGCGCTTCTGCTCCAGCACGCGCAGCTGGTGGATGTTCTTGCCCAGGCGCGCATAGGTCTTGCCCACATACTGGGGGGCGATCTCATCCAGCGTGCGGCCGTAGTACATGGTGCGGCCGTCGGTCTGGCGGTAGAGCTGCAGCAGGGTGCGGCCCAGCGTGGACTTACCGCAGCCGGACTCGCCCACCAGGCCCAGGGTCTCGCCCTCATAGATATCCAGGGTGATGCCGTCGTTCGCCTTGACGAACAGGCCCTTGGCCTTCAGGGGGAAGTACTGCTTCAGGTTGCTAATGCGCAGAAGGGGCTTCTTATTTGTTGAGGTTTGCATGACGCTCCTCCTTTCGGGCATAGAAGCAGCGTACCTGCTGACCGGGCGCGACCTCTACCAGCTCGGGCTCTTCCTCCAGGCACTTTTCGGTGCAGTACTTGCAGCGGGGGGCAAACTTGCAGCCCTTGGGCAGATCCAGGGGATGCGGCACCGCGCCGGGGATGGCGTCCAGGCGCTCGTCCGTGGGCGTATCCAGGCGGGGGATGGAGACCATCAGGCCCTCCGTGTAGGGGTGGGAGAACTCGGACTTGGTGAAGATGGTGCGGGCAGGCGCGTGCTCCACCACCTGACCGCAGTACATGACTGCCACGTCGTCCGCCATCTGGCAGATAACGCCCAGGTCGTGGGTGATGAACAGGATGGAGGTGCCATGCTCGCGCTTGAGCTCGTTCATGAGCTTGAGGATCTGCGCCTGGATGGTCACGTCCAGCGCCGTGGTGGGCTCGTCAGCGATCAGCAGCTTGGGCTGGCAGGCCAGCGCCATGGCGATCATCACGCGCTGACGCATACCGCCGGAGAGCTGATGGGGATACTGCTTGGCCACGGTCTCGGGGTTGGGGATCTTCACGTCCGCCAGCATCTCGATGACCTTCGCCCGGGCCTGCTTCTTCGTCATGCCCTGATGGATGATGAAGGGCTCGCTGACCTGCTTTTCAATGGTGAAAACAGGGTTCAGGGAGGTCATGGGCTCCTGGAAGATCACGGAGATATCATTGCCGCGGATCTTGTACATTTCATTGCGGGTCAGCTTGGTCAGATCCTTGCCGTCGAAGAGGATCTCGCCGGAGTGGATGTATCCGTTGCCGTCCAGCAGCTGCAGGATACTCATGGCAGAGACGCTCTTACCGGAGCCGGACTCACCAACGACACCAAGAGTACGGCCGGGCTCAACGCTGTAGGAGACGCCGTTGACAGCCTTCACTGTGCCGCGCTTCGTTGTAAAGAATGTATGCAGGTCTTTCAGTTCAAGTAGTGCCATTGTCGTCCACCTCCTTTACCGTTCGTTACTCTTGGGATCGACCGCGTCGCGCAGACCGTCGCCGATCATGTTGATGCAGATGGTGCACAGGCCGAAAATGGCAGCAGGGAACACCCAGCGCCACCAGTACTGCTGGATGACCACGGAGTTGTTGGCGCCGTCCAGGAGGTTGCCCCAGGTCGGCTGCGGCAGCGGAATGCCGAAGCCCAGGTAGGACAGGGTGGACTCCGTCAGCATACAGGTGGCGAAATCCAGCGTCATGCTGACCAGCAGGAGGGAGAAGACGTTGGGCAGGATGTGACGGAAGACGATGGCCGTCTCCTTGATGCCCATGGCCTTGGAGGCCGTGACGTATTCCATTTCGCGCTGCGCCAGGATCTGCGCACGCACCAGGCGGCAGGTGCCCGTCCAGCTCAGGATACCCAGAACGACCATGATCAGGTACATCTTCTGGTTGGAGTCCAGGCGGGAGCCGATGACGGCGGAGAGGATCATTGCGAAGGGGATGAAGGGCAGGCCGCCCACGATCTCGCTGATACGCATGATCAGGATATCCACCTTGCCGCCGAAGTAGCCGGCCAGGCCGCCCAGCAGCACGCCGATGACGGTGGAGATGATAACGGAGATGGCGCCGACGGTCATGGTGACCGCACCGCCGTTGACGATACGGGTCAGCATGTCACGGCCCAGATCGTCCGTGCCCAGCAGGAAGCCCTTCAGGCCCCAGGTGACCACGTCGCCATCCTCGGTCAGGGCATAATTCTGGTGGTTGCCCACGTACAGGCCCACGACCTTCTCGCCGCCGTTGGTCAGGCTGGCAGGAACAGCCGTCTGATTGTACTTGTTATTGCCCCAGGCGACGACAGTGCCGTCCTCCAGGAGGGCAGTGAAGTGGTAGCGGCCGCCGTAGATGCCCTTGACGGGCGCGGAGAACTCGGGGATCGCGTTCTCGCCGCGGACGGCGTTGCCCCACACGAAGACCTGGCCGTCCTCAGACAGCGCGGCCACGGCGGAGGACGTCGCAGCGATATCCACGATGGTCTTGCCCTTCATTTCCTTGGGCTGGCTGGTCAGGGGATTACCCTTGCCCTTGCTGCCGGGGTACACCACGGTGCCGTCGTTAAGCAGGGCGACGTAGTGGTTGGCCGTCAGGGCGACCTTCTGGATCTTGCCCTGATACTTCTTGTTGACGTTGATGTCGTTCTGGTTCTTGTTGCCCCACATGTGCAGATCGCCCTCGTCGGTGACAACAGCGGAGAACTGCGTGGAGGCTTCCAGCTGCACGACATTCCAGCCGGCCTTCATTTCCTTCTTCATGTCGCTGGTGAACTGAGCCTGCTGCAGACGGGTGTTGCCCCATACGTACAGCTGACCATTCTCATCCAGCGCCACGGCATGGTCAGCGCCCGCAGCGAGCTTGACGATCTTGGCCTCACGGATTTCCTCCGGGACGTCGGCCAGGTTGATCTTCTCGGTGATGCGGGTGTTGCCCCAGGTGTGGATGACACCATCGCTGTCAATACCCAGGCCATAGGTGCCGCCGGGGGCGATATCCACGACCTTGCCGGCCATCTCCTTGGGCAGGCTCATCATGTTGTATCCCGGAGGCTGGTTGATCAGGGTGGAATCCTGCTCGCTCAGGTCAAGCACCCAGTAGCGGGGGCCGATGAGCACGAAGGCGAAGATCAGCAGGAACGTCGTCAGCGCAAAGATGACCGTCTTCTTCTTCAAGAACTTCTTCAGCATCGTCTTGAAGGGGGTCTGCAGCTGCTCTTCCTGCATGACGTCCACAACTTCCTTATGGCTGCCGAAGAACGCGCGCTTGAACCAGCGGACGAGGAAGAATTCTTTTTTGTTGGATGCCATCAGTATTCTCCTCCTTCCTTACTTGTCCACGCGTACACGCGGGTCGACCAGGCCGTAGCTGATGTCGATGAGCAGTGCGCCCACCAGGGAGACGATCGAGTAGAACATCTGGATCGCCAGCACCAGCTCGAAGTCATTGTTGTTCAGACCGATCCAGTACAGCTTGCCCATACCGGACAGGGAGAAGGTGTTCTCAATAACCACGGAGCCGCCGAAGATGCCCAGGAACCAGCCCAGAATGCTGGTGATGATGGGCAGCAGGGCGTTACGCCAGGCGTGGGAGTAGATGACGACCTTCTCGCGCAGGCCCTTGGCGCGGGCGGTGCGGATGTAGTCCATCGACAGGGACTCGATCATGGCGGAACGCACATAACGGGTCATGCCGCCCAGGGAGCCGAAGGTCATAACAATGACGGGCAGAGCAATGTGGTACAGCATATCCACAAACTCTTCCCAGGAGCCGGGGGCGTAGTCCGCACCGGCAGTCTTCATGCCCGAAACGGGGAAGATACGCCACACGATGCAGAAAATGAACATGAAAACCAGCGCAATGATGTAGACCGGGATGCTGTAGCCCAGCATGGTCACAACCTGCGTAGACTGGTCGAATTTTCCGTTTTTATGCACTGCACAGTAGATACCCAGCGGGATGGTGATACCCAGTGCAGCAATGGTGGAGAAAATGTTGATGAAAATGGTGTTGCTCATCGGGGAAATGATGGTCTTCACCACATCGGTTTTATAGAAATTGGAATAACCAAAATTGCCCTGCAGGAGGCCGTTGAGCTTGCCTCCGTTGGCTTCGGTATCAGGCCATAGGCCCATCCATCGCAAATATCGGACGATGATCGGATCGTCCAGGCCCATTTCGGCGCGCAGTTCCCGATAGCGCTTTTCATACTCATCAGGATTCTTGAAGCTCTTACGCTGAGGTTCAAGCTCCGCACGCGCCGGATCGCTCGGTATCAGATTGTAGAGCATGTACATCATCAGAGACACGATCAAAAACACGACCACGATGTACACGCAGCGTTTCAGTATATATTTGCCCATCCGGCGTCGCCCTTTCTGCTGCTCAATTTACCAATGAACCCCATGGGGATGCTGCTTTCGTTCGTTGGTAGCGAAGAATTTCAGGTTTTGCCATGACAAAGACATGAGGGGGACGAGCGAATGCCCGCCCCCCTTGTGTCACCTGATTCAGGTATTGGTTGGATTACTCAGCCACGGTGGCGTACACGATGGCCTGCTGGAAATCCCAGAAGGAATCCTGAGTGTAGTTCTCCAGCCAATCGGGGTACATGGTGATGTACACGTTGCTGTACAGCGGGACCTGAGGCATGAGCTCGTTCCAGCGCTGGATGAACTTCTGCCAGAGGATCAGGTAGGTCTGGGTGTCGGTGGAGTCAACGCCGTACACCATTTCCATGGACAGCCAGTCCAGAACGTCGTCGAACAGGTAGTTCAGGTTGTAGCCCTGAGCCACGTACTGAGGATCGGACGTGAAGGAGTAGGACTGGTCGTACAGGGGAGTGAAGTTGGTGGCCAGGTTGAACATGCCGTAGGTGGGCACGCCGTACTTGTCACCCTGGGAAGCATCGCGGTAGTAGAAGTTCAGCAGCTCGGTGAAGGTCATGACGTTCTGGTTGATCTGAACGCCCGCAGCCTTGGTGGCCTCGGACTCAGCCAGCATAACCTTCAGCAGGTCGGACACGGAGTTGCCCTCGGAGGAGGACCACTCGATGATCAGGGGCATCAGGATACGGCCGTCGGCCAGGGTCACGTTGTGCAGGTAGGTGCCGGCTTCTTCAGCGGTAACTTCCTTGTAACGGATGCCCTCGGTCCACTCGCCGCCCTCAGCGTTCAGGGTCCAGCCGTCTTCGACCAGCAGGGCCACAGCGCCTTCGGGATCGTAGGTGTAGGGGTTCAGGTTCTTCTCCAGCCACTCCTCGGAGTCCTTGTACTGCCACAGAGCAGTGCCGTAGGGGCCGTTCACGACGCCGCCCCAACCCATGCAGAAGGTGTTGGCGAACTCGTTACGGTCGAGCAGCTTGATGATGGCCTGACGGACAGGCAGGAACTGGGTGGGGCCGAAGTCGCAAGCGAAGTTGATCATGCCGTAGCCGGGACGATCGAACTGCACGTACTCGAAGCCGCCTTCTTCGATGATATCCAGAGCAGTGTTGACCTGGGTACCGTCGGTGATGGTATCGTAGAAGTTGAAGGCGCCGGTCTTGATGGCGTCAGCCCAGGTGGCGTCCTCAGCCTTCACAACGACGATCTTCTCAACAGAGGGCTTCACGCCTTCGAAGTTGCCGTTGTAGTTCTTGTTGATGGTCAGGGTAGCCTGCAGAGCGGACTTGTCGAACGCAACCAGGTTGTAGGGGCCAGCGGAAACGCGGTCCTCACCAGCGTAGAAGCGAACCTTTTCGACATGGTCCTTCAGAGCGTCAACGGTGAAGTCGCCGGTGATGTAGGCGCCCTCGCCGTCGTCAGCCACGTCGTAGCCCTCGCCCAGCCAGTACTTGATGCTCTGAGCGCCGAAGGAGGCGTAGGAGAGATCGTAGAAGTAGGGCAGGTAGTCGGCGTTGATCGTGACGGAGAAGGTGTAGTCATCGATCAGGCGAACGCCGGCAACGTAGGTGGTCACGCCATCGTAGTAGTCCTGGCCGCCCATGACCTGGGAAGCAGCAGTGGACTTCACGCCCAGACCGGCAGCGGTCTTGGAGCAGGAGAAGATGGTAGACCAGACGAAGTCCTTCGCGGTGATGGCTTCGCCGTTGTTGTAGACCAGGCCCTCGTTGACGGTGATGGTGTAGGTCTTGGTGCCGTCATCATTCTCGGTCATTTCGAGGTCCTTGGTAACGGTGGGGTTGACAACCAGGGCGCCGCCCTGATCGGTCACGACGGTGGAGCAGTCAGAGGACAGCTCGCGCAGCATCATGTCGGTCGCACCGTTGGTCCAGTGGGAAGTAAACCAGAAGTCGCCGCCGATCTCGGTGGTAGAACCGTAGATGACGGTGCCCTTCTCGGACGCAGTTTCCTCTGCGAAGACGCAGGTCATGGACAGAACCATGGTCAGCGCCAGAAGCAGGCTCAGAAACTTCTTCATGAGAATCCCTCCTTTTCATTTACCGGGTCGGGAAAGATACCGGTTACTTAAGTATCGCATATTCGCGTAAAAAATGCAAGCCCTAAAATACAATTATGTTGATAATTTTGCGGAAAATGCTCCCAGATACGCCATGTGACAGTTGCATTTATTTTTTTCTTTCCTGCAATCAGCCATATATACGGGCTGCATCAACGGCCGTTTTCCCGCCTGCGGGCCCGGTTTTTCCGCCTGCAATTTGCAATTTTTTGCTTCAATTTATTCAAATTCAGATATTTTGTGCCTCTACTGACATGCGCATACCATATGCAGGCCCGCCCGGCCCGCATCAGCGATGCTTTCATTATATATGCCTGCATTTCACACCGCATTTGCATCAGGCAGGAGCTTCCCTTTCCTAAAATCTCCGAAAACGACGCGAACCGCCTTGACAATGTCGCTACTGGGCGATATAATGTCCATAATGGAAAATGTGTGATTTGGTCAAAGGAGGCAGACAAGCAATGGAGTCCTACCTTTTCTCGAATATCAATGACGCTGCGGGCGCGCTGGTTGTCGAAGGCTGGCACAAGCCCGGCAGCCTGACCAAGGCCAGCGGCGCGTGGATCCACGCAGCCGGCACGGCCACCTTCAGCGCAGGCAGCTACCCCATCACGAGCCACGACCAGTGGGTGTGGTTTGCAGTGGAGGCAGGCGAGGTAACGCTGCACTGGCAGGATACCGAGCTGGTGCTGAAGGCGGAGGACACCTGTTTCCTGCCTGCGGGCGAAAAGGAAGCTCACCTGTCCATCAGCGAGCAGGCTCACTGCGTGTGGGTCGCGCTGGAGGGCCCCCTGGCCCCGATGGTGGTGCGCAAGATGGGCGCGCTGCTGCACATGCCCCTGCGCCAGGGCGCGCTGCCCAGCCAGATGTACCTGGCCAAGCAGATCGTGCAGGTAATGGTGCGCCATTCCGGCACGGCGGATGCGACCTACCAGCTGCAGCACCTGATGTACGGTATGCTGGCCAGCCACTGGGGTCAGCCCGTGGCCATGGATGCGATGCTCTCCCATGAGATCGCCAAAGTGGTGGATACCCTGCGGGCCAACCAGTACCGGGACAACTTCTCCCTGGCAGAGATGGCAGCCATCTCCCGTATGCCCATGGAGACCTTCCGCAAGCGCTTCGTGTCTGAAGTCGGTATGCCGCCGCTTTCCTATGTGCTCCACTGCAAGATGGAGCGCGCCAAGGAGCTGCTGCGCGAAGAGGGCCACACCGTGCGCCAGGCCGGCATCGAGGTCGGTATGCAGGATCCCTACCATTTCTCCAAGCAGTTCAAGAACATCGTGGGCATCAGCCCCTCGGCCTTCATGAAGCAGGCTGCCAAACCGGACGCGACCATCCGCGGCAGCAGTAAAAAGTAATGCCCCGCCCCGCCGCGAGCTATTCCGGCGGGGCTTTTGCTACCGGAGGTGAACGCCGTGAAAAGGCTTCTGATCATCGTGATGCTGCTCCTGTGCGCCGCCCTGCCTGCTCTGGCAGAGGACGTCCCCTATATCCTGCGGGTCACCCGGCCGGACGAGCCGATCTTCAGCGGCCCGAGCTACGACGAATTCTGCGTCGGAACGGTGAAGAAGGCCGGGGCGTACACCATCGTCGAGGAGGTCGACGACGGGGAAGGCAACCTGTGGGGGCGCCTCAAATCCGGCGCGGGGTGGATCGACCTCGACCACGCCCGCCTGAAGCTGCCGGTTTCCGCCGGATATGCCCAGGATGCGCTGCAGGACGGCGAAGGCGGTCACTTTTACGCCCTGGAGCACTCCGGGGACGCCGTGTGGATCCTCTTCCGCGCCTGCGAGCCCCTGACGGACGTTTCCCTCGTCGCCCTTGACGTAGCGGACGAGGGCCTTGCCATCGACGAAACGCTGTACGCGCTGGCCGAGATGACGGAGACGCAGCCCCTGCTGGCCGGCGTGGTTTTCTACGGCGACATGACCGCCTACGGCCTGCGCTTCACCGACAGCACGGGAACAGCGCGCTGCTTTGCCGCCTCCATCAGCGGCCGGAACGGGATGCTCGTCCTGGACGAATGGGCAATGGCCCCCGGCCCGGACGGCACGCTGCTGCTCACGGACACGCTTGATTGAACGATCACTCTCCGGGTAAAACTCCGGGGAGTTTTCATTTCTTTGGGGATTTCCGTTTTCGCCCTTTGCGAAACTTTTCGCCCCTGTTCGTCAAGGGCTCCCATATGACCAGAATTGACAGGAATCTTGTGCCGAACATGCACGAACATGCAATTTTATTCATTTTCGCAACATGTGTAAACAGCCCGTACAGCCTGAAATGAATAATCCACAAGGCTTTCCACACATCCGCGCCGTGTGGACGTATGCTGTGGATAAGCTGTGGATATTGTGGATAAAAGGCGGAACAGCAGGAAAATGGCGCGGTTTTTGCACGCTCTTTTTGTGGATAACCCTGTGGACACTGTGGATGACTTTCCCTTTGGATGTGCATTAAGCCGATTTACATTTGTGAATAAGGCTTTCATGCCGCCTATTTCCCACAGAATCAGCTCCCCCGGCAGCGCTGCATAGCTCTGTATACAGCAGCGGGCAGGATTCGGGATAAACAGGGGTGCTATCCGGGAGCCTTGCGGCATATCCTACGTCAACGGAGGGATGCAGCATGAACAGAAACAGGCGCTCCATCGTGCCCGGCAAGCGGGCGGAACACTGCGCAACGCTCGCGGCGGCACTGCTGGTGCTGATCGGCGGGCTTCTTGCCGTGGCGGCATGGCGGGGCTCCGGCACAGAAGCGGCCCCGACCGCCTCTCCCTCCGCTGCGCCCGTGCAGACCCCCGAACCTGCCGGGCCCCTGCGCGGCATGACCATCCTCGTCGACCCCGGCCACGGGGGCTACGACGGCGGGGCACGCTGCCGGGACAGCGGCATATGGGAGAAGCACCTGAACCTGTCCGTCGCCCTGATGGTCGAAAAGGCGCTGCAAAGCCGGGGCGCACAGGTCGTGATGACCCGCCGGGAGGACGTCGATCTGACGACCGCAGACCGCCCATCCGCGCTGACAAAAAAGCGCCAGGACATGCAGAACCGCATTGCCCTGGCAAGGGAGCATCAGGTCGATATGGTGCTGTCGATCCACATGAACGAATACCGGGCCCGTTCAGAATCCGGGCCCCAGGTATTTTACCGGGAGGGCTGCGACAGCGGCCGTCTGCTGGCCGGCTGCCTGCAGGAATCGCTGATCGCCTCCCTTCAGCCCCGGCGGGAGCGCGCCGCCATGGCCGGGGACTACTTCATCCTGCAGCTTGACGTGCCCTCCGTGCTGGTGGAGTGCGGGTTCATCAGCAACGCCGCCGAGGAAAAGCTGCTGCTGACGGAGGAATACCAGGCGGAGCTGGGCGAGTCCATCGCGCAGGGCGTGGCCGAATATGTGCGGGTGACGCGATAGAGCGGCCCATGGGTCAGCGCAACCAAGCGGCTCCCCGAAAGGGGAGCCGCTTGCGTGTTACTGTTCTATTCCGTTCGACTTCATCCCGCGCAGGAATTCCGCCGGCAGCTCCGCCGTGAAGGTCAGGCGCTCGCCGGTGGACGGGTGCGTGAAGGTCAGGGAGTAGGCATGGAGCATCAACCGGGGCACCTTTGCGCCCTTCTGGCTGCCGTAGATGGGATCGCCGCAGACAGGGTGGCCGATGTGGCGCATGTGGACACGGATCTGATGCGTGCGGCCGGTGAGGATGTGCACGTCCAGCAGCGTCACGCCACGGCCGCGCCGGAGCACCGTCCATTCGGTGATGGCCTCCCGGCCCTCCTCGTCCACCGCCATCTTCTTGCGATCCTTTTTGCTGCGGGCAATGGCGGCCTCGATGCGGCCCGCATCCTCCCGGAGGTTACCCTCCACCAGCGCGCGGTAGTGCTTCTCCATGCTGCGGGCGGACAGCTGCTCGGAGAGGGCCAGCTGGGCCGCGTCATTCTTGGCCACCAGCAGCAGACCGCTGGTATCCTTGTCCAGCCGGTGCACAATGCCGGGGCGCAGCTCGCCGCCGATGCCGCCCAGGCTGTCCAGGTGGTGCAGCAGGGCGTTGACGAGGGTGCCGTCCTCATTTCCGGCCGCCGGATGCACCACCATGCCGCAGGGCTTGACTACCACGGCGAGATCCGCATCCTCGTACAGGATGGTCAGGGGGATATCCTGGGCCTCGGGCACAGCAGGCTTGGGAGCCGGGATCACCAGCGTCACCGTCTGGCCCGGCTTCGCCTTGAGGCCCGCCTTGGCCGCGCGCTGCCCATCCACCGTGACGAAGCCCTCCTCCACGAGGGCCGCCACACGGCTGCGGGTCAGGCCGCTCTGCTCAGACAGCAGCACATCCAGCCGCCGCCCGTCCGCTGTGAAGGTCATCTCAGTTGCTTCCATCGTGCTTCTCTCTCCATTCCTCAGGCCGCAGCAGCAGCGACGCCGCCATCAGCACCGTACCCACCGTCAGGGCCGCATCCGCCACGTTGAACACCGCAAAGCGGACGAACAGCACCTCGAACATATCGATCACATAACCGCGAAAGAACCTGTCCAGCATATTGCCCGCCGCGCCGCCCAGCATCAGCATCGCGGCAATGCGGGAGCAGCCGCCCAGCCGGTACCGGCGCAAGATCAGCCAGCCCGCGAGGATGCACGCCGCCGATACCACGCCCAGCAGCCAGGTGTGCCCGCTGAACATGCTGAAGGCCATGCCGGTGTTCTCCGCGTAGGTGAAGCGCAGCACGCCGGGGATCAGCAGCACATCCTGCTCCAGGCGGAGGCTCAGGGCCTTCACCAGCTGATCGGCGATCACGGTCAGCACCGCCAGCCAATACCACTTTTTCATCAGGTCTTACTCCAATCTGCGCTGCACAAGGTTCACGATCTGCGCCAGGAAGTCGCCGATCACCGGCAGATTCCGCTGGGCCAGATCCTGCAAGAGCCATACCAGCACCGCGCCGAGGATGGTAAAGCCGATGGCCGTGCCCAATCCGCGCACGATGCCGCCGATAAGCTGCATACGGTAAAACCGCCCGCGATCCTCCAGGTACCGGATGTACTCCGGCAGCCGGAGCCGCTCCAGCTGCATCAGGTGGTCATCCAATTTGTTCGCCATCCAGGCCGTCCATTCCTTCATCACCTGCGCCCTCCTGCGGTTTAGGATGGGCTTTTTTTCCGCAGGTATACGCAAAGCGCGGCTCCTCCGGCACCGGGAAGAGCCGCGCTGGGGCTTCCATTGCAATTACCGGGCGGCCTTTTCCTCCGCCAGGCGGCGGGCCACGCGGATCAACTCATCAGCCAGGTTGTCCTCGACCTTGATGGGCTCCTGTCCCTTGATGAACAGCACGCCGCCCCGCTTGCCGCCGGCCATGCCGACGTCGGCCTCGCGGGCTTCGCCGGGGCCATTGACCACGCAGCCCATCACCGCCACCTTCAGCGGCACGCGGATGTCCGCCAGCTCCGCCTCCACGCGGGCAGCGATGCCAGCCACGTCGATGCAGGTGCGGCCGCAGGTGGGGCAGGATACCAGCTGCACACCCTGGGTACGCAGGTTCAGCGCGCGCAGGATGTCCCAGGCAGCCTTGCCCTCCGGGATGGGCGAGCCGGTCAGGCTCACGCGGATGGTGTTACCGATGCCCTGGGCCAGCAGCGCGCCAATGCCGATGGCGCTCTTGATGGTGCCCTGGCCCGGCAGGCCCGCCTCAGTGACGCCCACATGCAGGGGATAATCACACTGCTTCGCAGCCAGCTGGTAGGTATCGATGGTCAGGCGGACGTCGGAGGCCTTCATGCTCAGCACGATATCCTCAAAGCCAACCTTCTCCAGCATCCGGGCATGGGTCAGGGCGCTCTCGACGAGGCCCTCGGCACAGGGGCCGCCGTATTTGGCGAGGATGTCCTTCTCGATGGAGCCGGTATTGACGCCGATGCGGATCGGGATGTGATGGGCTTTGGCCGCAGCGGCCAGCTCGCGGACGTTGGCTTCGCCGCCGATATTGCCGGGATTGATGCGCAGCTTGTGGATGCCGTTTTCAGCCGCCGCGATGGCGAGGCGGTGGTTGAAGTGGATATCGGCCACGAGGGGCACGGGGGAGCCGTCGACGAGGGTACGGACGGCTTTGGCGCAGGCTTCATCGTAGACGGAGCAGCGGACGATATCGCAGCCTGCGGCGGCCAGCTCGCGGATCTGGGCAAGGGTGGCTGCTGCATCGCGGGTATCGGTATTGGTCATGGACTGCACCCAGACGGGGTTGCTGCCGCCGAGGGTCAGGCCGCCGAGGGTGACTTCGCGGGTGGTATACATATAAAAACCTCCTGTCAAGGACAAGTAACAAGGGAGCGAAAAAAGGGTCAAGGGTCTAAGACCCTTGCGGGGGTGGAGGGGCCGCGGAGGCCCCTCCCCGTCGGAGACCTCGCGCCGCAGCGCAAACCACCACAACGCCTTTGACGAATCCCCGATTCGTCAAACAGTTCAACCGACTCAAAAGGAAAAGCCAACAAAGCCGACCATTTCAAGCGAAGCAAGCCGCAGGGGGCCCTCTCAGTCAGCTGCGCTGACAGAACTCCTTCCGTCATCGCGCAAGCGCGATGCCACCTCCCTCGGGGAGGGAGGCTTTATCAGGCAGGAAGCTCACGCTTCCTCGAACGAATTTCCCGGAGGGAGAGCCTTTTGGCATGTTGCCTTTGGCAATTGGATGGTATGCAGCCTGAACAGGCAGCTGATAACCGCCCCTTCAGGGAGAGCATTGCCCACTCTCATTGTACCACACTCCCCCGCGTTTGTCACCACATGAAAAGGCCCGCCGGAGAAGCCCGGCAGGCCGGATTATGCTGCTCAGAACAGCCGCCACACGTCGCGGACCGTCATCAGGATGATCAGCGCGAAGAGGATCAGCATCCCCACCAGATGGATGGTGGCCTCGACCTCCTGCTTGACGGGCTTGCCGCGGACGCCCTCAATGGCGTGGAAGACAAGGCGGGAGCCGTCCAGGCCGGGGATGGGCAGCAGGTTCATGATGCCCAGGTTCACCGAGATGAAGCCCAGCAAGGTGATGAAGCCGTCCAGGCCGTAATCGTTGACCGTCTGGCTGACCATCGTCACTACCGCCACGGGGCCGCCGGTATCCTCAATACCCTCGCCCTTGGTGATGATGCCCTTGAGCGCATCCAGGATGGCCGTGCTGTAGCCGATGCACTCATCCCAGCCGCGCTGCACCGCCGTGCCCAGACCGATGGGCTCCTTGCCGGTGATCCGCCCATTGATGGTGACGCCGATGCGGTACTTCTGCAGCTCTTCATCCCAGAAGGGCGTAGCCGTGGTCTCGAAGGTCTCCTCGCCCCGGCGGATGGTCAGCGTCAGCGGCTGATCCCCGTCGATGGCGTTGAGCAGGGTGGTCTGGGTGCCGTCGAGCATGTTGACGCCGTTGACCTCGGTGATCAGATCCTCCGCGCGGATACCGGCCGCATACGCGGGGCCGGACTCTTCCACCGCAGACAAGAAGGGCTCCACCTGCACGTCGCCCACATACCAGCAATAGCCCGTGAGCACCACGAAGGCCAGGATGAAGTTCATCACCGGGCCCATGGCAACGGTGATCATCCGCTTCCACACGGCCTGCTTGTTGTAGGCGCGGGGGTCGTCCTTGGTTTTGCCCTCCGCATCATCCTCGCCGTAGAAGGCGCAGAAGCCGCCGAAGGGCACCCAGCGCAGGGAGAACTTCGTGCCGGACTTTTTGCCCGTCCAGCCGAAGATCTTCGGGCCCATGCCGATGGCGAATTCCTGCACCTCGATGCCCGTCAGGCGCGCCGCCATAAAGTGTCCGAATTCATGCACCGCCACCAGAACACCCAGCAGCAGAATGCCCAGCAGGATCGAACCGGCCTGCGACAAAAATCCCATCATAACTGATAACTCCTATGCTTTACTGCCTGACGCTCTCCAGCAGGGAGGCCGTCACACGGCGGGCCTCCTGATCCGCATGGAAGATGTCCGCCAGGGTGTTGGCCGGCATATCGCCCAGCGTTTCCAATGCGCCCTCCACCAGGCGGGTGATGCCGCCAAAGGGAATCTGCCCGGCCAGGAAGGCCGCGACGGCCGCCTCGTTGGCGCCGTTGAGGATGGTGCAGGCCGCGCCGCCGGCATTCAGGCACTCCCGCGCCAGACGCAGGGCCGGGAAGCGCGCTTCATCCCCGCGCTCGAAGGTCAGCTGCCCCAGGGCAAAGAGATCCAGGGGCTTCGACCCGGTGGGCAGGCGCTCGGGGTAGGACATGGCGTACTGGATCGGCACGCGCATATCCGGCACGCCCAGCTGGGCGATGACCGCACCGTCGGCAAATTCCACCGCGCTGTGGATGATGGACTGGGGATGCACCACCACCTCGATCTTCTCCGGCGGCAGGTCAAAGAGCCAGCGGGCTTCCATAATTTCAAGGGCCTTGTTGAACATGGAGGCGGAGTCGATGGTGATCTTCGCGCCCATGGCCCAGTTGGGGTGGTTGAGGGCCTGCTCGCGGGTGGCGGAGGCGATCTTTTCCTTCGGCCAGGTGCGGAAGGGGCCGCCGGAGGCCGTCAGCAGCAGCTTCACGGGCTGATTCCCCGCCGCGCCCTGCAGGCACTGGAAGATGGCGCTGTGCTCGCTGTCCACGGGCAGGAGGGGCTTGCCGATGGCACGGGCCGCATCCATCACCAGATGGCCGCCGGTCACCAGGGCCTCCTTGTTGGCCAGAAGCACCTGGCGGTTTGCGTGCAGCGCATCCATCACGCTCTGCAATCCTGCGATGCCCACCACGCTCACCAGCACCATATCCGCAGGAACCTCGGCGGCAGCGGCGTGAAGAGCCTCTTTGCCCATGACCCAGCGGCAGAAGCGCAGATCGGCGGGGATCTCCTCCATGGGGATGGGCTCGGTCAGGCCCGCCATCTCCGGGCGGAAGGTTCGCACCTGCTCAAAGAAGAGCTCCCGGTTGCGGTGGGCCGTCATGGCAGCGACGCGGAAGCGCTCCGGGTGCAGCGCGACCAGCTGGAGCGCCTGCGTACCGATGGAGCCGGTGGAGCCGAGGATGGAAATGCTTTGCATAGCTTTTGCCTCCTGTCAGGTCGGCATTCATATCCTATGTGCGGGGCAGGGGCTGCAATGCCTGAAGCCCGCAAGTGAAAAGCACGGCACGTCCGACCGCGCGCCGTGCTTTTGAGGGAGCCTTACATCAGACCAGCAGACGGTAGCAGGAGAGGATCAGCGCCATGAAGATGATGCTGTCCATACGGTCGAGCATACCGCCGTGACCGGGGAAGAGGTTGGAAAAATCCTTCAGGCCGCAGTGACGCTTGATCATGGAGGCGAACAGATCGCCGATCTGCCCCGCCACGCCGCCAATGAGACCCAGCAGCACATAGTGCCACCACAGGGGGAGATACACCCGGTTGACGCCGGCGAACAGCCATACCAGGCCGCCCACCGCCAGCGCCGCCAGCAGGCTGCCGATCAGGCCGCCCACCGCGCCGGAAACCGTCTTGTTGGGACTGACAGCCGGGCAGAGCTTGGGGCCCTTGAGGGACGTGCCCACAAAGAGCGCAAAGATATCGCCCACGCAGGGCACCGCCAGCAGCAGGAGCATCATGCACACCTGCAGGGAGTGGGGCTCGATCAGCGCCAGCTTCATCGCGCACATGCCCGGCAGCACCAGGGACAGCAGCGGCAGCAGGCTCAGCAGGCAGTCCTCCAGCTTCGGTTCGGCCCGGAAGATCACGCAGATCAGCGTGATGATGCTCACCGCTACCGCAATGGGGATCAGCAGCTTCTCGCCGCCCAGGGCCAGCAGCGGCACGCTCAGCACCACGCCCAGCCAGGTCGGCCATGCCACCGGACGGTGCCCCGCCACGGACAGCGCATGGAACTCCTCATATACCGCAAAGCATACCACCACAACGATGGCAGCCGCCATGACCGTGCCGCCCAGGGCCAGCAGGCCTGCCGCCACCGCCGCCAGGATCACCGCGGTGATGATTCGTTGAGTCAATCTTGTCACGCTCCTTGTTGCATCACGTTCACAGCGGCGCGCCGCCGGTCGTTCCTCCCGATACTATATCAGCTTTCTGAACCATGCATGAACTGCCGGAAGGAAAGTCCACTTTTGCCTCGGGCCTTACAGCCTTTTGCCAAAGCGGCGCTCGCGTCCGCCGTAGGCCAGCAGCGCCTCGTCATAATCCGCAACGGTAAAATCCGGCCAGAGCACGGTGGGGAAGAGGAACTCCGCATACGCACACTGCCAGAGCAGGAAATTCGACAGCCGCATCTCTCCGCTGGTGCGGATCATCAGATCCACGTCCGGCTGGCCGGCGGTGTACAGATGGGCGGAGACGGTCTTTTCGTCCACGTCCTCCGCAGCCAGACGGCCCGCCTGCACCTCCTGCGCGATCAGCCGGGCCGCACGGGCCAGCTCCGCACGGGAGCCGTAGTTCAGGCAGATGTTCAGCGTCAGGCCAGTATTGTCCGCCGTGCGCTCCTCCGCTGCGATCAGCGTCTCCCGCTGACGAGGGGGGAATACATCCTTTTCGCCCAGGATCAGGATACGCACGTTCTTTTCATCCAGCTCATCGATCTCGGAGGCAAAGAAATCCAGGATCAGCTGCATCAGCGCCCCGACTTCCTCCGGCGAGCGATTCCAGTTCTCGGTGGAGAAGGCGTAGATGCTCAGAGCGCCGATGCCCAGGTCGTCCGTATGGCGGATGACCTCGCGCAGGGTCTCCACGCCCTGCCGGTGGCCCAGGGCAACGCCCAGCTTGTGCTTCTTGGCCCAGCGGCCGTTGCCGTCCATGATGATGCCCACATGGCGGGGGAGCTTTTCAAAGGCTTCCTTCGTCAGGGCGGGCGTCTTCAGCTTCTGGCCGAACAAATCCTTGATGATATCCATATAAACCTCAAACGGGCAGGCCCGCAGCCTCTCGCGGAAGCCCACGGGTCTGCCCGGATAGAACGATTTTTAGTGAATAGTGAATAGTGAAGCCGCAGCCCTTCGGGCTGCTAATGAATAGTGAATAGCAAGAGTGTCTGGCTCACAAACCATTCACCAGTCAGGCGAAGCCGAACGACTTCACTCTTCATTCTTCACTCTTTTCGGCTCCCCATCCCGGAAGGCGCTGACCGTCAGTTCCCCTTCACGCACGCGGATAACCCGCAGCGTACCCTCCCGGGGCTGTGCGGATTCGTCTCCCTTGCGGCGGGGGGCATGGGTAACAAGCACCCTGGGCTCAGCGCCCCAGGCGCGGGCGGTTTCAAGCGCAGCTTCCAGCGGCAGCCCCAGCAGGGCTTCCCAGTTCGTCATGGAAAAATCAGACCTCCATGATCTCCTTTTCCTTGGCGGCGCCGATGGCGTCGATCTCCTTGCTGGCCTTGTCGGTCAGCTTCTGGGCGTCTTCCTCGGCCTTGTGCTGCTCGTCCTCGGTGCACAGGGAGTCCTTCTTGAGCTTCTTGACAGCCTCGATGGCGTCGCGGCGGATGGAGCGCACGGCCACCTTGGCCTCCTCGACGTACTTCTTGACCTGCTTGGTCAGATCCTTACGGCGCTCAGCGTTCAGCTCGGGGAAGATCAGGCGGATCACTTCGCCGTCGTTGTTGGGGTTCAGGCCCAGATCGCTGGTCTGGATGGCCTTCTCGATGGCCTTGAGCATGGACTTCTCCCAGGGCTTGATGACCATCATGCGGGCCTCGGGCACGGACACGTTGCCGATCTGGTTCAGGGGCGTGGGGGTGCCGTAGTAGTCCACGGAGATGCGGTCCAGGAGCCTGGGATTGGCGCGGCCGGCACGGATGGCCTGCAGGTTGTTCTCCAGCGCCACGATGCTCTTGTCCATGCGAGTCTTTGCCTCGGCGAGGATTTCCTTGATCGTCATAACAGTAACCTCCTTGTATGGGGGATTGATAGCTGTCCTTATTGTAACCTGTTTTTCCCTAAAAGGCAAGAGGGGGGTAATTCAAATTATGAATTATGAATTGGGAATTAGGGATTTAGGTTGGGAGGCGCGTATCCTTTGGCGCGCTTCGTTTCACTAAATCAATTCCTAATTCATCATTCCTAATTCATCATTTTCGTTCATCCCTCTCAGGGATGAACGAACGTCCCCATGTCGTCGCCTTCCAGCACGCGGATCAGGTTTTTGGGATCGTTCAGACCAAAGACGCGCACCATGGGCAGGCCCTGCTCGGCGCAGAGGGCGAAAGCAGCGGCGTCCATCACCTTCAGGCCGCGGTTCAGGGCCTCCTTGTAGGTGATGTCCTTGATGAGGGTGGCGCTGGGGTCCTTGTTGGGGTCGGCGGTGTACACACCGTCGATGTTCTTGGCCATGAGGATGCAGTCCGCCTGCATTTCGATCGCGCGCAGGGCCACAGCGGTATCGGTGGAGAAGAAGGGGTTGCCGGAACCGGCGGCAAAGAGCACCACGCGGCCCTCGGTCAGGTGACGGCGGGCAGCCATGGCGTTGAAGGGCTCGCAGAAGCGCACCATGTCCACCGCAGACTGCACCACCACGTCCAGGCCCGCCTTGCGCAGGGCGTCGGACATGCACAGGCAGTTGATGACGGTGCCCAGCATACCCATCTGGTCGGCGATAACGGCATCCATATTGGCGCTGGGGCCCTGACGGCCGCGCCAGATATTGCCCGCGCCGATCACGATACCGATCTCCACGCCCATGTCGTGCATCTCACGGATAATATCAGCGATCTCCTGCACCTTGGCGAAGTCGAACAGATCATTGCCGGACTTGAGGGCCTCGCCGGAAAGCTTGAAAATAATACGCTTGTAGGCAGCCATGGTATTTCCTCCTTCGGAGTAAATGCAAATTATGAATTAGGAATGATGAATTATGAATTGAGCAAGTGAAGGGATCAGAATACAGAACACAGAAATGCAGTAGATAAATTCCTAATTCCTCATTCATAATTCATAATTCTTCAACTGCGTTTATCGCAGTTGAAGAAAGGGGAACCGCATTTTTCATGCAGTTCCCCGAATGTGTGAACTTAGTTGTTGGCCATCTTGGCGATCTCAGCAGCCAGGTCGTCCTTGCGCTTCTCGATGCCCTCGCCGCGCTCGAAACGAGCATAGCGAACCACGTCGATGGGAGCGCCGGCAGCCTTCGCCACCTCGGCAACCAGACCCTTGATGGTCTTGTCGCCGTCCTTGACGAAGACCTGCTCCAGCAGGCAGACTTCCTTGTAGTACTTCTCGATCTGACCCTCGACGATCTTGTCGACGATCTTCTCGGGCTTGCCGGACTCCAGAGCCTTCACGCGGTAGATCTCGCGCTCCTTCTCCAGGTTCTCGGAGTTCACTTCCTCGCGGCGGACAGCCTCGGGCTTGGCAGCGGCGATCTGCAGGCACAGGTCGTGCGCCAGCTCCTTGACAGCCTCGTTGTCGCCGGCGGTGGTGGCCAGCTCGACCAGCACGCCCACCTTGCCGCCCATGTGGATGTAGGAGGACACCAGGCCGGTGGTCTCGTAACGGGCAAAGCGGCGGATGGAGATCTTCTCGCCGATCGCCACGGTGGCGTCGGAGATCATGTTCTCGATGGTCTTGCTCTCGTCGTCCACGAACTTCTGAGCGTTCAGGGACTCGATGTCAGCGGGATTGGCCAGAGCCACATGCTTCGCAACGGAGTTGGCGAAGTTCATGAAGTTATCGGTCTTGGCAACGAAGTCGGTCTCGCAGTTGACTTCCACAACAGCGCCGACCTTGCCGCACTCGGTGATGTACTGGACAACAGCGCCTTCAGCAGCGATACGGCCAGCCTTCTTGGCAGCCTGGGCCAGGCCCTTCTCACGCAGCCAGTCGATGGCCTTGTCCATGTCGCCGTCGTTCTCCATGAGGGCCTTCTTGCAGTCCATCATGCCGGCCTGAGTGCGCTCGCGCAGTTCCTTAACCAGAGCAGCAGTAATATT
>JAFQEB010000057.1 GCA_017399225.1 Clostridia bacterium
CTGGGCGCTCTGGTTCTGGCTGGCCTGTACGCCATCCTGAACGACACCGTCATGCCCTCCGTCACCCAGAAGATCAACGAGATGTTCAACTACGCCGGTTAATGCACTGGGTGCAGGCGTTGGTCTTCTGCGGCAGTCTCATCTATGCCGCCGTGGATGACCTGAAAACCAGAACGGTCAGCGGTATCGTCTGCATCATCATCGCTCTGGCGGGGCTGGTCACCATCAGCCCCGCCTCCTTTTTCGGAGCGATACTTGCCATGCTGCCATTTTACCTCTGCGCAGGACTTGGCCTGATGGGAGGCGGCGACTGGCGGCTGGCTGCGGCGGTTGGCTTTGTTCTGGGAGTTGACCGGGTGATCACGGGATTCTGTTTCATGGCCATTGCGCTCCTTCTGGCTTCCATTGCCATGCGTGTGATCCCGGCACTGCGAAAGGGCGCAACGGCAAAACAGCCGCTGGTGCCGTATTTTGCAGTGGCTTTCATTCCCGCATATTTCATGTAAGGAGGCAATCGAATTGAATATTTTCCGTAACCGCACCGTGATCGGTGTGCTGTGTATCCTTCTGGCGCTCATCATCTGCTTTGGCGTAACGCCCATGTTCAGCCGCAGCGCCAGTGAAAAGGCAGAGATCGTCCGCGTGACTGCCGACATCAAGGAGGGCGAGGAGATCACCGCCGAGATGGTGCAGACCGTGGAGGTAGGCGCATACAACCTGCCCTCCGGCATTATGACAGAGAAAGATGAAGTCATCGGCAAGTACGCCACCGCAGACCTGAAGGTGGGCGACTACATTCTGTCCAGCAAGCTCTCCAATGAGCCTGCCGCTGAGAATGCTTACCTGTACAATCTGGACGGCAGCAAGCAGGCCATCTCTGTCACCATCAAGAGCTTCGCCACCGGCCTGTCCGGCAAGCTGGAAAGCGGCGATATCGTGTCCATCATCGTGGCCGACTACCAGGAGATGGGTGAAACGGTGATTCCCGCCGAGCTGCAGTATGTGGAGGTCATCTCCGTCACCGCCTCATCCGGCTACGATGCCAATACCGGCGAGGCTATTGAGGACGAAAAGGAACTGCCCTCCACCGTCACCCTGCTGGTGACCACGGAGCAGGCCAAGGTGCTGGCCGAGCTGGAGCAGGAAAGCGAACTGCACCTGGCGCTGGTCTACCGCGGTACCCCTGCGAATGCTGCCAAGTTCATTGAGGCGCAGGACACTCTGATCGAGGAGCTGTACGCCGAGCCTGAAGTCGAGGAGGGCGCCGAAAATGCGGAAGGCGCTGACACTGGGGAAAGCGAGGGCGCTGACGTAGCCGCAGAAAGCGAGGCGAGCGTAGGATGAATTTCATGAAAGGAAGTCTGTTCCAGCGCAAGACCGAGCTGGAAGAACTTGAGGCCATCGAGGAATCTGGAGGTGGCGTTCTGGCCGTCTGGGGAAGCCCCGGCTGCGGCAAGACCGTGACGGCAGTAAAAATCGCAAAGCATCTGGCCTCTCAGAAGAAAAACGTGGTACTTCTGCTCTGCGATATGACCGCACCCATGATGCCCTGCATCTGTCCACCTTCCGAGCTGGAGTGCGACAAGTCCCTGGGCAGTATCTTCGCCGCCCAGCGCATCTCCGTCAACCTCATCAAGCATAACCTGACCACCCACAAGAAGATGCCATACCTGACCATGCTTGGCCTGCGCAAGGGGGAAAACGAGTACACCTACGCCGCCTGCACCAAGCAGCAGGCCGAGGAACTCATCAGCGGCCTGCGTGAGATCGCGCCTTATGTGGTCATCGACTGCTCCAGCTATATCGCCAACGACATTCTCTCTGCTGTGGCGCTCATGGAAGCCGACAGCGTCCTGCGCCTTGCCAACTGTGACCTGAAGTCTATCGGCTACCTGTCCAGCCAGCTCCCTCTGCTCCGTGAACTGCACTGGGACGAGGATAAGCAGTATAAGGCGGCTTCCAACATCAAGCCCCTCCAGGCGGCAGACCGCATCGGTCAGGTGCTGGGCAGCGTAGCATTCAAGCTCCCGTACTCGCAGGAAGTCGAGGAGCAGTATCTGGAGGGCAACCTCCTGAACGACCTTGCCATGAAAGACAGCAAGGCATTTCGTAAGGAGATCGAGAAAATCTGCAAGGAGGTGTTCTGATGCTTGGCGACAGACGCAGCAACTCAATCTTTGCCTCCGGTGCGGCAGCGACTGCACCGGAGGCAAAATCCGACCAGGCCGAGGTGCATAACATCTCCTTCGAGGAGAGTACCGGACGAGCCATCTTTGCAGAAAGCAAGGTAGCGCCCAAGGCAAGTGACCTGTTTTTCGTACCCCAGGCCAAGGGGATGACCTTTGCGGAAGTGCTCAGTCAGGTGCAGTCCTACCTCTCCGGCACTTATGCCACCCTGATCACCGAGGACAGCGAGGATGCCAAGGAGCAGATGAAACGCCGCATGGCACGGTACCTGCAGGATCAGCGCATGGCCGTGGAGGGTATGACCCAGGAGGAACTGGTGGATGCCCTGTACACAGAAATGGCCGAGTACGGTTTTCTGACCAAGTATATCTTTGCAGATGGCATTGAGGAGATCGACATCAACTCCTGGCGTGACATCGAGATCCAGTATTCCGATGGTCGTACCGTCAAGCTGGACGAGCACTTCGACTCGCCCGACCACGCCGCCAATGTCATCCGCCGTATGCTTCAGAACTCCGGCAAGGTGCTGGACAACGCCAGTCCCATCATCACCTCCCGTCTGGCCAAGAACATCCGTGTTTCGGTCATCAAGACCCCGGTACTGGACGAGGACGCAGGCGTTGCGGCCTCTATCCGTATCGTCAACCCCAGAAACCTGACCAAAGAGGACTTCGTGGCCAGCGGCACTGCCACCGGCGGGATGCTGGATTTCCTGTCGGCCTGCCTGCGCTATGGCGTGTCCATCTGCGTGGCTGGCGCCACCAGCTCCGGCAAGACCACCGTAGCAGGCTGGCTCCTGTCCACCATCCCTGACCGTAAGCGCATCTTTACCATTGAGGATGGCTCCCGTGAGCTTCAGCTCATTCGGGAGCGCAACGGCAAGGTGGTCAACTCCGTTGTCCACACCCAGACCCGTGACAGCGAGAATGAGCGCCAGCGCATTGACCAGATCGCGCTCCTGGACATCGCCCTGCGCTTTAATCCCGACATTATCGCCGTTGGCGAGATGCGTGGTCCGGAGGCCAACGCCGCCCAGGAAGCGGCCCGTGTGGGTGTGGCCGTTCTGACCACCATCCACTCCAGTTCCAGCGAGGGCACCTACCGGCGCATGGTATCTCTGTGCAAGCGTGCCGTGGATACCCCTGACGATACCCTTATGGGCTATGTGACCGAGGCGTACCCCATCGTGGTATACTGCCGCCAGTTGGAAAACAAGGAGCGCCGCATCACCAACATTTCCGAATGCGAGATCCTGCCGGATGGAAGCCGCAGACTCCACAAGCTCTATGAGTACAACATCACCGAAAACCGTCTGGAGGGCGACCGCTTCATCATCGAAGGCCAGCACCAAAAATGTGAGGAGATGTCAACGAGCCTGCAGCGCCGCTTCATTGAGAATGGTATGTCCCGCAGTGAGCTGGAAGCATTCCTCCAGAGGAAGGAGGTAACCGCATGACAATGATCCAATTGATTGCCTGTATCGGCATGATCGCCGGATTTTTCATGGTGCTAAACATCTCGCCCAGAGAGCTGAGTGACAGCATTTTCTCACGCTTGACCGCAGCTCCCGGCAGTATCCGTGCAGACATCAACGAAACCACCAAGCGCAAAAAAGCTGGCTTCTTCCGCAGAGAGATCTCCGAAGCGCAGGCTGTCCTTGCCGCATCCGGTCGGGAGGGCAAATTCCCCGTGGTATGCATGGCATCTCTGGTGCTGTTTGCGCTGGGTGCTTGCGTCGCCATTCTTGTCGGAAACGCCTTCCTCGTTCCCGTGCTGGCTGTCGGTCTGATGCTGGTGCCGTTCTGGTATATCAAGCTGACTGCCGGAAACTTCAAAAAGGATGTGGCCGCAGAGCTGGAAACAGCGCTGTCCGTCATCACCACCGCATACCTGCGAACCGAGAACTTCCAGCAGGCCGTGGAGGAGAATGTCCGATACCTTCACCATCCGGTGCAGGATGTGTTCCAGCGTTTTCTGACCCGTATCAAGCACATTGATCCGGACATGGATGCGGCGCTGAACGACCTGAAATACGCCATTGATAACGATGTATGGCGGGAGTGGTGCGATGCGGTCATGGCCTGCCAGACCGACCGCAGCCTGAAAAGCACACTGACACCCATC
>JAFQEB010000058.1 GCA_017399225.1 Clostridia bacterium
AATATGTACGAGGGTATGCGGTTTTGATACCGCATAATACTAAAATAACTTATAACAGGAGAGATTTTGATCATGGCAAAGGTTATCACTTTCGGCGAGCTGATGCTGCGTCTGCAGCCGTACAACTACGAGCGTTTCGTCCAGGCTTCCACCTTCGAGGCTACCTTCGGCGGCGGCGAGGCCAACGTGGCCGTTTCCTTGGCCAACTACGGCTTCGACGCTGAGTTCGTCACCAAGCTGCCCGCCCACTCCATCGGCCAGATGGCTGTCAACTCCCTGCGTCAGTACGGCGTCGGCACCAAGAACATCACCCGCGGCGGCAACCGCGTGGGCATCTACTACAACGAGAAGGGTGCTTCCCAGCGTCCCTCCGTCTGCATCTACGACCGCGCTCATTCTGCCATCGCCGAGGCCAAGCCCGAGGACTTCAACTGGGACGCCATCTTCGAGGGCGCCGACTGGTTCCACTTCACCGGCATCACCCCCGCTCTGGGCGCCAATGTCGTTGAGATCTGCAAGCAGGCCTGCCAGGCTGCCAAGGCCAAGGGCGTCAAGATCTCCTGCGACCTGAACTACCGCGGCAAGCTGTGGACCCGTGCCGAGGCCCGCGAGGCCATGACCGAGCTGGCCAAGTACATCGACGTCTGCATCTCCAACGAGGAGGACGCTAAGGATGTCTTCGGCATCGAGGCTGAGAACACCGACATCACCGCCGGTGAGCTGAACAAGGAAGGCTACAAGTCCGTTGCCCGTCAGCTGATGGACAACTTCGGCTTCGAGAAGGTCGCCATCACCCTGCGCGAGTCCAAGTCCGCTTTCGACAACGACTGGTCCGCCATGCTGTACGACGGCGAGAACTACTGCTTCTCCAAGCTGTACCACCTGCACATCATCGACCGCATCGGCGGCGGTGACTCCTTCGGCGGCGGTCTGATCTACGCTCTGCTGTCCGGCAAGTCCAGCCAGGAAGCCATCGAGTTCGCCGTTGCTGCTTCCGCTCTGAAGCACTCCATCGGCGGCGACTACAACCACGTCACCGTGGCTGAGGTCGAGAAGCTCGCCGGCGGCGACGGCTCCGGCCGCGTCCAGCGCTAAGCGGCGAGTCGCCGCGGACAATTCGTTCTGAAGTGCTGTGGGAGATGAAGTATATTCTCTCGGCTCCTGCCGCGTTCCGTTCGAAGCATTCTGTGCCTAAACAACTGCAAAGCCCCCGTTTCCGAGGAAACGGGGGCTTCTTTTGCTATCGGGATCCGCGCATGATTGCAAAAGTGAATGTACCGGTCAGGCGATTCATTATCAAAGCAAATACCGCTGCTTGCCATATGGTTACACCCCCTGGTGCAGGGATTATCCTACACCAGGGGGTTCGTTTCTTATTCGGCGGAGAACTCGTCCTTGCTCACAGCGCACAGGGGGCACTCAAAATCGGCGGGCACATCCTCCCACTTGGTGCCGGGGGCAATGCCGCCCTCGGGGTAGCCCAGCTCCTCGTCATATTCCCAGCCGCAGACATCGCAGATATATTTCATAACAGTTACCTCCATTGAATTTATGTTGTGTTAGGTTTCCCTTTGGTTGATGGAATCATACCATGGGTGGGTCGTTTCTTCCGTGACTTTCTCACCAAACGGTTTTCCCATGGACAGCATCCCGAAACTATGCTATAATAAAAAAAGCACGCAAAAGGAGAGAACGCTATGACAGAACTGATCGGGAGACTCGCCCGGGATCATCGGCTGAGCATAACGGAATATGAACGCCTGATCCGGGAGCGGACGCCCCAGAACGCCCGGGAGCTGACCCGCCTGGCTGACCGTACCCGCCGGGAGATCTACGGAACCGAGGTTCTGATCCGGGGCGCGGTGGAGCTGAGCAGCATCTGCAAAAACGACTGCCTCTACTGCATCCAGCGCCGGTCAAACCACAGCTGCAGCCGCTACCGCCTTCGCCCAAGAGAGATCTTCGACTGCTTTGAAGAGGGCTATTCTCTGGAACACCGCTCCTTCCTGCTCCGGGGCGGTGAGGACGGCTTTTACAATGACGATCTTCTGGAGCCCCTGATCTACAAACTCAAGAGCCGTTTCCCCGGCTGCGCCGTGACCCTGGCGCTGGGCGAACGAAGCCGGGAGAGCTACGAGCGCCTCTTCAACGCCGGCGCCGACCGGTATCTGATGCGCCATGAGACCGCCGACCGCAAACTCTACGAGGCCATGCACCCGGCGGAGATGTCCTTTGACCGGCGGATGCACTGCCTGAACAACCTGAAGGACATCGGCTACCAGGTTGGCTGCGGCTTCATCGTGGGTCTTCCCGGACAGACGACGGAGCAGCTTGCCAAGGACCTGAAATACATTGAGGAATTCCAGCCCCACATGGTGGACATCTCTCCCTTCATCCCCCAGCCGGGAACCCCCTTTGCGGACGAAGCCCCCGGCGATCCGGAGCTGACCAATTACCTGCTGTCTATCATCCGGCTGATCCGTCCCAATGTGCTGCTGATGGCGTACAACGAGGCGGGCATTCTGGCGGGCGCAAACGTCATGTCTCAGACTCTCTACCCCGTGGACCCCAGCGGCGAAGCCCTGGCTGCCCTGCGGCGCAGACTATCGGACATCGGCTTCGAGGCATCCACTGCCCGGGGCGACTGGAGGGAAGGATAATATGGAAAACATCATCTGCCTGATCATCGGCTATTTCTGCGGCTGTGTCAGTCCTGCGGCCATCATTGCCAAAGCCAAGGGCGTGGATCTGCGCAGCAGCGGCTCCGGCAATCTGGGCGGCACCAATACCATGCTGGTCATCGGCCCCAAATACGGCTTTGCCGTGATGATCCTGGATGCTATGAAGGCCATCGCCGCGGCAAAAATCGCCAAATGGCTCTTCCCGAAGCTGGTGGCTGCCGGACTGGTGGCTGCCCTGGGCGCCATCCTGGGTCATATTTTCCCCTTCCACATGGGCTTCCGGGGCGGCAAGGGTCTGGCCTGCTTTGGCGGGATGATCCTGTACCACCACTGGCCGCTGTTTTTCCTGCTGCTGACCATCGGCATGGTGCTGATGCTGATCGTCAATTATTCCTTTATCGCGCCCATGTCCGCCGCGGTGCTGTTTCACTTCTTCGCCGCTATCCGAACGGGCAGCCGGAAGGTCTTCTGGGTCAGCGCGGCAGCCAGCGCCATCATCATCAAAAAGCACTGGAGTAATATCGGCAAAGCCCTGCGCCACGAGGATATTCCCGTCCGGGAATACATCCGGGAGCACCTGCTGCCGGGACACAATTGAGCCTTGACCCCAGCCCAAAACGGGCTGGGGTTGTTATTGTTA
>JAFQEB010000005.1 GCA_017399225.1 Clostridia bacterium
AGCATCTCCAGATCGTTCTGACTGTCGCCGAAAGCCATTGACTGTGATGCATCCAGCCCAAAGTGCTCAAGCACTTTGGTAATGGCAGTTCCCTTGCCGCTGGACGCGGGAATCACATCGACCGCGCGATCCCAGGAGACAGCGATCTTAACGCCCTGCGCGCCCCTGATGATAGCCGGATGCTCCGCTTCCCGGCAGCCCAGCAGGATCTGATACACATCCTCCCGGCAAGCCGCATCAAAATCCGGTGCGACGGTCAGTTCAAGCTTAGCCAGGCGGTAGTAATCCGCCAGATCAGGATCCCAGCCATTGGCTGCCAGACGATTCCGGGTAGCAACCGAAACAGGGCGGCCTATTCCTGCTGCATTTCTGATGACCTGTGCCACATCCGCCTCTTCAATGGGATTGCTGTGGAGAATCTCGCTTCCTGCATAACACAATGAACCGTTATAGGTGCAGTAAGCATCAAACCTCAGCGGCCCGAAATCCGGCACCTCGGAGGGTGCCCTGCCGGTGGAGATACAGATCTTGATTCCCCGTTCTTTCAGGCGAGTCAACGCTAAAATCGTTTTATCCGAAATCATCCCGGATTCGGGGTCCACCAGCGTGCCATCAATATCAAAGAAAATGATTTTTACAGGAATCATCTGGATTTTTCCTCTTTCTGCGATTTGCCGCGAATAAACGGATGGTGCACGATTTTTATAGCATCACATCGCATGGGGGGTACCTTTATCCCCTTCTCTTCAGCTGTGAAACTCTATGGAATAGGTGATCTCCTGCTTTGCTCCGACGTTCAGGACCTGAATATCCTTCTTCTGGTCGATCGTTCCGGTAAAGCCTTCGTCATCCGCCCGCCCGAACCAGGGTTCCAGGCAGATAAAGGGGCCATCGGGATTGGCCCAAACCGCCAGCATGGGGAAAGCTTCACAGTGCATAGTAACAAAGGGCGTACCATCCGGGCCGGCAATACCCACGGATTGCACCTGGTGATCCTCGAAGATCCAGGTGTCCGGGATATCCGCCTGCCAAGGAGCAAAGCCATCCCTGATGGGCAGCGTTTTCTTCTGCGGCAGGATATAGCCCATAGCATTGGCGGAAATGTATTGCAGCTCCGTCTTCCCAGGGAAGAAAAGCAGGCAGTCTTCCTTGCGGACGCCGTCCGGCACCATGAGGCCGGGATGTCCGCCAATGGAAAAGAACATCTTCTCTTCTCCAAGGTTCTCGATCGTCCATTCAATAGCAAGCTGCTTTCCGGAAAGCCGATGGCAAACGGTAAGCTGAAATTCATAGGGATAAATATCCCTTGTCTGCTCGCTATCAGTCAGGCGGTGGGTGACGGATACTTCCGTCTTTTCAGCGCAGGCAAATACCTGATCCCGAGCAAAGCCATGCTGGGTTTTCATGGTATATTCTTTTTCGCCGATGCGATATTTGCCATCCTTCACCTTTCCCACAAAGGGGAACAGAATGGGGGCATGCCGGTTCCATACAGCAGGATCGGCGTTCCAAATACATTCGCGCCCGGCCGTCTTGTCCCACACGCTGATCAATTCGGCTCCAGCGTCTTGAACGGTAACCTTTAAGAATTCATTCTCCAGTATCTGATTGGCCATAGTACATTTTCCCCCAAGTCACTTATTTGACGACATGCTTCTGCCCCTATTATAATATAAGATGCAGCCGTAATCAAGCATTCCATGGCCGGTGGAGTAATTCTACTGTATAGCGCTGGACAACTTGACTTTACGCATACGTATAGCAAGGAGCAACGCATCTTAATAACACCATCCCGCAAACCCGGACCATACTGGATCATCAAAAAATGCTCAGCAGAATCATTCTGGCGGAAATTTTCTGTTTTCAAGCATCGCTGTATAGTCCAGCGGCATTTCGTTAAGTGTATCATTGCTTGGAATGGAATCATCTTCAACTGCATTCTGCATTTGAACAATGAGGGGTATAAGATGCCGATCAAGAAGCTTGCCATAAGAATGGCTGGGATTACACCGGTACTTCGAAATGAGAAGATTGCAGCAATCTAAAAATGCCCGCCATGAAGCAGAGAAGTCTGCCTCATGGCGGGTAATTCGTTTACCGTTCAGGTGTATCTTTGTGATGGTTAGGGGCAGAAGGCGTTTTCTTTTCAGCATGCTTGAGAAACTCCCGAATGGATGTGGGCTGTGTTGCTTCGCCGAGCCATGCAGCAACATCCTGCTGGCTTTCCCGTACCAACTGCGCACTGTAGTGCTTCCCATATGCCTGCTGCAATCATGCAGCCGCCGCAGCAACAGCATCGGTGTGGATCTTTTGCTGGTCTGCTTCCGTTGCCTGACTCTGCAGCTGCTTGTACTGCTGCAATGTCCCATCCAGCTCAACTGAATATTCTCTGGCACATAATCAACTCAATTTGTGATGCACACGCGCAGGGGTCAGATTTTCCTTGCGCGTAGTTTGTCTTTCACAAAGGTTCTTGGTGATATAAGTACATTCACTTGCTCGCAATCGCAATCAATATGGCATAGGGCTCAGGCACATATTGCACCTGAGCCCTCCATAAACTGCATTTTGCCACTCCCACTAACGTCAT
The DNA here is from genome assembly GCA_017399225.1 of Clostridia bacterium. The sequence continues at coordinate 2,591 of JAFQEB010000005.1, forward strand.
CATTTATCTATCGCCCTCACACCATTTTCCTTCTGATTTAATCATAATTTTCGTACTAACCAGCGCGTTCTTTCGTTATTCGTACATAACCTTTTGCCACAGTTCATACCCGGCAGGTCATAGGTTCGAATCCTATTTGAGCCACACGATAACGCAGATTGAAAGATCTGCGTCTTTTGTTGTCTCCCCTTCCCCCCGCACAAAAACAGCAGCCGTCATCGCAACGGCTGCTGTGTGCTGTAAGCAAATCAGTTGTTGTCATCCGAGAGGATCTTGCCCATGCTGATCAGGCAGGCCAGAGCATTGTTCAGGCGCTTGGCATCGCTGGCGTTGATGGATTCCGGCCACTCCGCCACCTGCTCGGCAATGCTGCTCTTGATATTCTCTGCCATCTCCACACCGGCGGGCAGCAGCTCCACATTCACCACGCGACGATCCTTCGTGCTGCGGATCCTCTCCAGCAGGCCGCGCTCATTCAGCGCATCCAGCAGCGGGGTGATGTTGGGCTTGGCGATGCCGAGGTTCTTGCTGATCTCACCAATGGTCATGCTTCTGCCGGAAAGCATACACAGGATCTGTACATGAGAAAAAGGCATGTCAAACTTGCGGGTGATCTGCTCTACGCGGACCAGACGCTTGGGCAGCAGAGGAAGCGCCTCGAAGAGATTCCCTGTGATCGCATCCAGCAGAGAGCTGTCTTCTGTCCAGTTCTTCGCCATATGTCAATCTCCTCCATTTGAACAAGCTATATTGATATATCTTTCAAGATATAACGACATTTCATATCATAACATAGCGATTCACATTATGCAACCATTTCTGTACACAAAAACATGTGTTTATATTGTTTGGGTCATTTACATCGCCATCAGCCGCTCCAGCGCCGCCTGAGTCTCTGCCCTTGTCATGACAAGGCGCTGCAGCAGCTCATCCATAAAGAATGTCCGGAAGCTCTCCATAAAGGCCGGCAGCGTGATCAGCGCCTCCGAGTGATCGTCATGCAGGTCATAGCCGGTAAAGGCATCCAGCAGCAGCACGCCCTTTCCTTCATAGAAGGTCACCTCATTGCGCATCTCCGGCAGCCCTTCGCGCAGGAAGTGCACATGGAAGAACGGGTTTTCCTGCATCTGCTCATACAGCTCCCGGATGAGGCGCCGCCGTTCCTCCGGAGTATAGGCCCGCTGGATGAAGAACTGATCGGCCTGCACGCCGGTGCGCATGAAGCGCTCCATCGCCGGGAGGCTGTAGACCAGGTGCGTGGGCCGATGCTTCCTGAACACATTGCTGTAGCGCGATTCATGGATCCTCTGCAGCTGCTCCAGCAGGGTCAGCAGCTCCGGGCCGCTGGCGATACCGGCCTGCTCGAAGCCCTCCATGATGGACTGATACAACATATCCGCAGGCACGCAGTTGAAATGGATATCCGGCTTCACGCTCAGGATCATGCAGTCCTGCTCCAGCTGGTCGCATTGCTCGGTGTAGTCCACAAAGGCCTCCGGGCCGTCCCCCAGCCTGACCAGCGGCTTGAGCAGCTCCAGCTGAAAGCGCCAGGTATCCAGCAGCTCCACGATGGGATTACGCGGCCCAGACGCAACCAGCTGAACGAAATGCACGTCATCATAGCGGATCATCTGATGCCAGACAGGCGCTTTGTTTTTCTCCCTCCGGCACACAAAGATGGCGCTGACGCGGTAGAGCGCCGCCATCTCTGCCGGGCACCGATCCTCCTCCACCAGCCGCGCATTGTACCAGACCTTGGTCATCAGCGGCAGCACACCCAGGATATTCCCCACCAGCGCTTCATTGCGGACGTCAATGTAATGCCGCACGCTGAGCCGCCCCTGATCACCGGCTTCGCCCAGGCATTGGGCCAGCAGTGTCATCAGGTCACGGTCGCAGCAGCCGCAGAGGATCACCTCCAGTGCCTCCGCATCCGCGCACAGCTCCGTCAGCACCTGGCGCAGGGGCAGCATCCTTCCGTCCGGCTGCTGCGCATTCACCATATACTCGCGCTGCTCCTGCATATCATGGATCACCCGGAGAAAGGCCAGGTTGCTCAGATACTGCTCCATACCCAGACGCTTGATGCGCAGCGCCGTATCCAGCTCCCGCCAACAGGCGTCGGGCCATTTTGTGCCGATCCCCTCCCGCAGCGCTGCCAGGAATCGGGCGTCCACCTCCCAGCTCGTTTCTCCCGCGAGGATGCGGAACATGCTGTTGCGGCTGCGGAACCCCACCAGCCGCGCCGCCTCAGAGGCGGACATGCCGTTTTCATTCAGCATCCGCTGCAGGCATTCGCCAAAGCTTTCTTGCCTTTCCATCCTTCATTAAGCCCTTTCGTGTCTTCTGTATAATGTATCCAGAATTTTAAATATTGTAATATACACCCCTGGAAAAGTCAACCTTGGCCGGCGTTCACATTAAGCATTCCTCATCCATTTCTAATCTGTTTCGACTGGAATCTCATCTTTCTGCGTGGTAATATCATATACGTAAAGAACGCCGGGGCAGCCCGGCCGGATATGGAGGATCAATATGATCGAGCTTCTTGGCACCATCATTGAGTTTGTATTTGAAATCATCGGCATGGCCTTCACCATCGTTTTCGACGTGGTCGGCTTTGTCTTCAGCCTGCTGGGCGGTCTGCTTTCCTTCCTGTTTTCCCTGGGCGGCGTGATCCTAGTCATCGTGCTGATCCGCGCTTTCATCAAGCGCCGCGCCCGGAAGCGTCAGCAGGAGGAGAAGATTTTCTTGGACGCCGACGGCATTGAGTTCACCAGCTTCTACCAGCAGCAGGGCTGATAACGCACTGTTTGAGGGACGTATACGGCGTCCCTCACTTTTTCTTTGCCATCGGGCTACAATCATGCTATAATGGATAAAAACCACCGATACACAGGAGGACGATGAAACATGGCGCCGCTTATTTCAAAATGGCACCGGGAGCTGGAGCTGTTCAGCGCCGTCAAGCCCCTGATCATCCTGGAGGGCAATGTACTGGATCACTACCGCTATCCCGTGGCCGGTTCGCTGGCGGAGGACACCCTTGCGCCGCTGCCGGAATATCTGAACGGCTTTCTTACCGATAACGGATACAGCCAGGTGGCGTTCTACTCCAATCTCGTAGGCTTCATGAATCCCTACGATCCCGGGATGCTCTCCGCCTTCGCCCATCAAAACGGCTGCACGGTCAAGAGCGGGGCCATCCCTGCTGAATTCAAGGGCAACACCCAGGAGACCGCGCCCAATATCATCCGCCGCGCCATGGCCCAGGGCAACGCTGCCACCGCCATCGTGCTGGAGCTGGCCAGCCACTATATCATCACCCCCGAACGGATGGATCAGCATGACGTGAACAGCTTCAATCTGCTGATGCAGTCCGCCATGTCCGCAGCTACCGTGCGCACCCCCATGGGCCGCCGGCAAAACCTGCTGATCCTGCTGGTCAACAAGCTCAACGATCTGCCCGCATGGTTTTACCTGAACAATCCCCTGTGCAAGACCATCAAGCTGGAGGCCCCCGACCGCGAAGAGCGCAAGCGCCTCATCAGCGGCAATGCCTGGCCCACCTTCTTTGACAGCACGGTCTACCGCACGGATATGCCCTGGTATAAAGAGCATCCCGAAGAGCTCAGCCGCCTGCGGGAGAAGTTCGTGGGCCTGACCGAGGGCCTCACCTTCACTGAGCTGGACGCGATGCGCCGCCTGTCCAAGCAGGAGTGCACGCCCATCCGCGACCTGTGCGCCGTCGTCGACCTGTACAAGTACGGCATCAAGGAGAACCCGTGGGCCAACCTGTCTCTGGACAGCCTGCGTACGGCCAAAGCGGATTTCCAGAAGCGCATCAAGGGCCAGGATCCCGCGCTGGAACGTACGCTGGACGTGGTCAAGCGCGCCGTGACGGGCATGAACGGCCTGAGCTCCTCCTCCACCTCCAAGCCCAAGGGCGTGCTGTTCTATGCAGGCCCCACCGGCACCGGCAAAACGGAGACCGCCAAGGCCCTGGCCGAGAAGCTCTTCGGCGACGAGAGTGCCTGCATCCGCTTCGATATGTCCGAATACGGGCAGAGTCACTCTGACCAGAAGCTGCTGGGCGCACCTCCCGGCTATGTGGGCTATGAGGCCGGCGGCCAGTTGACCAACGCCATCAAGAAGAATCCCTTTGCGGTAGTGCTGTTCGACGAGATCGAAAAGGCTCACTCGTCCATCCTGGACAAGTTCCTGCAGATCCTCGAAGACGGCCGCCTCACCGACGGCCAGGGCAACACGGTTTACTTCTCCGAGACGATCATCATCTTCACCAGCAACCTGGGTATGTACGTCAAGGACGACTTTGGCAAGCGCTACCAGAACGTGACCATGGACATGGATTACGCCGAGGTGGAGAAGCGCCTGCGCCAGGCCGTGGAGGATCACTTCAAGCTGGAGCTGGGCCGCCCTGAGATCCTCAACCGCATCGGCGAAAACATCGTGATCTTCGACTTCATCCGCGAGGAAGCGGGCCACGCCATCCTCAAGGGGCAGGTGGACAAGATCATCCGCCGGATGGAGGAGCAGAAGCAGATCCGCATCACGGTGACGGAAGGGGCCTATCAGCAGCTGTCGGACGCGGCCCTCAGCGACCTTTCCAACGGCGGCCGCGGCATCGGCAATCAGGTCGAGGCGCTGCTGATCAATCCGCTCTCCCGCTGGCTGTTTGATAACGGCGTGACAGAAAACGCCGACATGACCATCGAGGGCTTCGACGTGACCGCACGTCCGCCCTGCCTGAACTGCCACTTGGGCAGCACCAAGGAGGAAAACGCCCATGAGTAATGTGAATCGTCCCCGCCGGGGGCTGCTGGACGGGCTTTCGGATATCGTGACCGACCTGTACGGCGAAAACGCCCAGGCCAACGCCCGGCTGGCCGCAGAGCTGCAGGCGGATTCCCCCGTGCCTGCCCCTGCCGCGCCGTTCTATGCCGCCAAACCGAGTCTGCCGCCCTTCCAGGAGCTCTGGAAGACCGCAGACGAACCCATCGACTGGACGGAGGCTCTGGCCTCCCCCACCCCCACCGACGGCCTGACCGCGCCGGAGAAGTGGACGCTGTATCACCAGCAGGCCGCCGCCGTCCTGCGCGGAGAGACCGACGCCTATCTGACGATCCTGAAGGCCGCCAACCCCATGGCGGACCTGATGCCCTATGTCGCCGCGCTGGACGTATCCACCCAGAGCGCCGATCATCTGCGGGCAGCCTTTGCCGTCCGCCCCGACCTGATGGAGGGCGACGCCCGCCGCTACCTCAGCGGCATGGCCCTGCGCATCGCCCGGGATCTCTTCGCCGTGCTGCCCGTGACCCAGGTGACCGTGGAGGCCCGCCAGGAGGACGCGAATCTTCTGACCGTGGGCTTTGAACGCCGGGAGCTGAACAAGGTGCGCTTCACCTTTATTGACCCGGTGGAATTTGTGGAAGCGTGCGGAGGCAAATTCGCATGAGAAGAGAGCTCGGCATCGCACGCTGCGGCCTGGCCTGCTGCCTGTGTTCCGAAAATGTCAGCTGCCGCGGCTGCAACTCCGGCGACTGTCCGGATGTGGACTGGTGCGAGAACCGGAAATGCTCCATCGCCAAAGGGCTGTCCCACTGCCATCAGTGCACAGACCTCTGCCGCAAGGGGCTGCTGGGGAAAATCAAGCCCTACGGCTTCACCCTCTTCATCCGGCGCTACGGCCTCGACACGCTGCTGGACTGTCTGGAGCGAAACGAGCGCCAGGGAATCGTCTATCACCGGGAGGGCATCATCGGCGATTATGACGATTTTGACGACGCAGAAGAGCTGATCAGCTTCATTCTGACGGGACAACGCTGACCGATACAGAGAGGTAACCATGATGGATCACCGCACCGGCAAATGGGCCGCCGCCATCCTGGCTGAGCAGAAACCCGACGGTACCTGGCCCGGAACCTTCCACGGCCTCGCGGCGCCCGGCAAAGCGCTCCTGACCACCGAGCAGGCGCTGCGCCGGCTCCATGCGCTGGGCTTCACCCGGGAGGATGCCCCCATCCGCCGCTGCCTGGACACGATGGCCGCCAGCCTGCGGGGCGAACAGAAGATCGACACCTACTGGGAAACCGGTATCGACTGGGCGATGTTCGAGCCGCTGATGCTGGGTGCGTGGATCCGCCGCTTCGACCCGGAACAGCCTGACGCGCTGGCTTTTGCCCGCCGCTGGGCACGGGTGGCCGAAGCCGGGTTTGCCTCCGGCGGCTATGACGTTTCTGCCTGGAACACAGCTTACGAGGCTGAGTTCCGCCGGAAGGAACGCCACTCGCAGCCCCTGGGCCTGTCGCCGATGTATCACGCCATGCTCCTGCCCGGTCTTCTTTCGCCGCATACAGAGAGAGCCCTGGTACGGCATATCCTGCAGGGCGGCATGTACTATGTGCATCAGCCTTCCCTGCTTGACCCGCCTGCCGAATTTGCCTCCAGGCAGACCAGCTGCTGGCTGGCCGCGCTGGAGCTGCTGGCGGAATACGCCTGCGCCCCGGAGGAGCTGGCCTTCGTCAGGGCGTACCTGTACCTGAATCAACTGCCGGACGGCCAGTGGGATCTGGGCGCGAAATCCAACGACAAGGTGTACTTCCCCCTGTCGGATTCCTGGCGGACGGAGGCTCTGCGCAAAGCCGACTGCACGGAGCGCATCCAGCGGCTGCTGGTGCGCATCGGAGGATGATTCCCCTTTCTTGACAACACAAAGCGCCGGTATGCTTCAATGCTTCATGCACGCCGGCGCTTTTCATTTACTTTTTCTTCTTGCGCACCTTCGCCACGAAGAAGCCCTCGTGCAGCGCGGTGGACTTGACGCAGATCACGCCGGGGATCGTCACCGGCAGGAGCTGCTCTGCGTTCAGCCCCAGCATGGCCGGGTCGATCGGCACGACCTCCGCATTCATCCCCGGCAGAACGGCGCTGAGCACGTCATCGTTTTCCTCCCGGAGGATGGAGCAGGTGGAGTACACCATTTCATGCCCGGCGCTGAGCAGCGTCAGGGCCTTTTTCAGCATGGCCTTCTGCGTTTTGGCGGTCTTGGCCACCCAGTCGGGGGTCATGCGGCGCTCCTGCTCCCCTTCGGCGATGATGATCGTGCCGGAGCCGGTGCAGGGGGCGTCCAGGAGCACCTTGTCGAATTTGAACAGGTCGTTCAGCTGGCGCGCGTCGGTGCACATCACGTTCACCCGCGTCGCACCCTGGCGGTCGAGGTTGAACTGCAGGCGTTCGGCGCGGATCTTGTTCTTCTCGCAGGCGGTGATCAGCGCGCCGTTGCCGGAGAGCGCCGCCATCTGCGTGGTCTTGCCGCCGGGAGCCGCCGCCATGTCGAGGATGGACTCCCCCTTCTTCGGGGCCAGCACCAGCGCGGGCATCATCGAGGACAGGGATTGCAGGTACATCTGCCCCGCCTCGTAGGCTGGCAGAGATTGCACCGCCTCCTCCCGGACATCCCGCAGGATGAAGGCGTCGGGATACCAATCGGTCTGCTCACAGGCGATCCCGGCGGCTGTAAGCGTCTCCCGCACCGCCTCCGGGCTGCTTTTGAGGGCATTGGCCCGCAGCGTCACCGGACGGCGGACAAATCCCGCGACGATCTCGTCAGCGAGGGCTGCGCCGTACTGGGCGTTCAGGCGTTCGATCAGCAGTTCGGGAACGGTGGGCAGCATATGTACAGCTCCTTAATTGCGCACAGGCTTGCGGCTCATGCGTTTTTTCTTGTCCGGCGGGGTAAACAGCGGCTTGCGCATACGGACACCTCCTTTGGAGGAAGGGTATCCGCTACCTGAAGGTTTTATCCCTTTACAGGGTGTGAATCAAGTCCATATCCGCCTTGGGATCAGCGCTGCCGAGCATGGCGGTGCCCATCACGGCCACGTCAAGGCCATGTTCTCGCAGGGTGGCGATGTTCTTCATGGACACCCCGCCGTCTGCCTCCAGCAGGCCGGTGTAGCCCATCCGGCGCAGATCATCCAGCTTGCCCAGCATGTCGGCGTTGAACTTCTGGCCGCCGAAGCCGGGCTCCACAGTCATCACCAGCACCATATCCGCCAGCGGCAGCAGATGGCGAATGCTCTCAGCCGGAGTGCCGGGCTTGACGGACAGACCCGCCTTCACCCCGCGGGCACGGATCTGCCGGAGCAGCGCCGCCACGTCGCCGGGGATCTCCGCGTGGATGGTCAGCACGGAAGCGCCCGCGTCGCAGAAGACGTCGATGTACTTCTCCGGGTTGTCCATCATCAGGTGGACGTCCAGGGGAAGGTCGGGAAAGCGCTTGTGCAGCGCGGCAGTCAGCGCCGGGCTGAAGGACAGGTTGGGCACAAAATGGGCGTCCATAATATCCACATGGAGCCAGTCGGTACCGGCGTCCACCATGCGCTGGACGTCGCGCTCCATGTTCAGGGGATCAGCAGCCAGGATGGAAGGTGCAACCTTCATAGCCTTCTCCTTCCGGGACAGGGTTTCGCGCCTGCGGCGCGTCCAAAGGGCTTTCCGATCACCCTTTGGAAACCTTTGGCCCCTCTCTATTTGAGCATGTAAAATCAGTTATACCGCTGCTTCCAGGTTTCGCGCACGTCGCTGAGCAGCAGGCGGTAGCGCTCCACGCGGCCTGCGTCGATCTCGCCTGCATTGACGGCGGCGGTCACGGAGCAGCCGGGCTCCCGGTCGTGCATACAGGGGGTGAAGCGGCAGCAGCCCTCGTGCTCCAGGAATTCCGGATAGCACTCGCGGAGCTTATCCGGCTCCATCTTCGCGTCCAGCTCCAGGAGGGAGAAGCCCGCCGTGTCCAGCACGCGGATGTCCCCTTCAGGAGCCTTGTGGATCAGCATCTGCGCATGGCGGGTGGTGTTCTTGCCCCGCTGGATCTTCTCGGAGATCTCGCCCGTTTCCAGCTCCAGTCCCAAGAGGGCGTTGAGCAGTGTCGACTTGCCCACGCCGGACTGTCCGGTCAGGCAGCAGCAGCTCTCGCCCTGCATGATGGCACGCAGAGCATCGAGACCGTGCTTTTCCTTCGCGCTGGCGGTCAGGACGGCGCAGTCCGCTCCGGCATACTGGCGGCGGATCTCCTCCGCCAGGGAGGCGTCCAGGTCGCATTTGTTGACCACGATGGCCGTCTTCATGCCCTGCAGGCGCGCCCGCACCAGCATACGATCCACCAGCAGCAGATCCGGCTCCGGCGAGGGGCAGATGACGATGAGCAGCAGGCTCACATTGGCCACCGGCGGGCGCAGGCATTCGCTCCTGCGGGGCAGGATCTCCTCCACCCAGCCATGCTCCTCCCCCTCGCCCGGGTTGAAGAGGATCTCGTCACCCACCAGCGGGGAAATGTGCATCCGGCGGAATTTCTTCTTGCAGCGCAGGATGTGCTCCGTGCCGCTGTCATCCGCGGCCACATAGAAGCCGCCGAAGCCGCGCACCAGCACGCCCTGCATCAAGGTTTCCTCGCTCATTCAAAAACCACCGTTCTGGAGTATTTGAAGGTATTGTTGATATAGACCCGGCAGGTGAACTCGCCCGCCTCGTTGCTGATCAGCTCCACCTCGGGATGGCGGCTGGCATTGGAGGGGAAATCCCCCTGGTACACCGTGACCTCGCCGTCCGGATCCGTCAGCGTCACGCGCACGCTGGTCAGGCCCTCGCTCTGGGGCAGATCCAGCTCGATCTTCGCACGCCGCAGCATACTCTGCACCCGGTAAACGGACAGGGAGATCGTCGTACCCTGGATGACCTGGGAGTCCGCAGTGATGGACTGCAGGGCCACCCGGTCATGGCGGGACGTGTCTTCCGTCTCAATGTATTCGATGCTTGCATTCAGCGTAAGCCCGGAGGCAGCGATCAGCCCGCGCGCCTCGCTCAGCGTCCTGCCCTGCACGCGGGGCACATAGGCCACGCCGCCGGAGACCGTCACCTGGATGGTATCGCCCGGCTGGCACACGCTGCCCTCCGCCGGGACCTGTTTGATGACAAAGTCCGCATCGTGGGTCTTGGAGACCACGCGCTCCACCACCGACAGCGTCAGACCCGAAGCCTTCAGGGTGCGGGTGGCGTCCTCCAGAGTCATGTTGACGATCTTGGGTACCGTCTGGCTGGAGGGGCCCTTGGAGACGGTCAGCACCACCTTATCACCCTTGCGCAGCGTGGTATCCTCCAGCGGCGCCTGGGCAATGACGATGCCTGCCGGGATCGTCGGATGGGTGCTTTCCACCACCTCTGCCGTCAGGCCGATGCGGCTGATCTCGCGGATCGCCACGCTGACCTCACTGTCCCGGTACAGATCGACGGTGGCGCTGTTGACTACCTTGTCATAGATCGCCATGGAGCCCACATACAGACCGTAGAGCACCACCAGCGTCACGACGATCGTCATGACCCAGACCGGAAGCCCTGTCTGGCGCGTCTTGTTGCGGCCGGTATTCTGGCGCACCCGGGTACCCGCCGCAGAGGACGCGGACGTCGCCTGCCGCACAGGCAGTTGGGGCTGCGCAATGCGGGGCTGCATCTCGCTCACCCTTCCCTCCAGCGCCATGCGGAGCTCGGAGGCCATTTCCCTGGCGGAATGGTAGCGGTACTGGGGGTTTTTCTCCATCGCCTTGAGGCACACATGGCAGATAGCGTCCGACACGTCGGGCGCGAAGTGCTGGATGGGCTCCGGCTGGGCATGAAGATGCTGCATGGCGATGGCCACCGGGCTGTCCCCGTCAAAGGGCACGCGGCCTGTCAGCATCTCGTAGAGCGTCACGCCCACGGAGTACAGGTCGCTGGTGACGTCCGTCCCCTGCCCCTGGGCCTGCTCAGGGCTGAAATAGTGCACCGAGCCCATGACTGAATCCCCGCGGGTCAGCGTGGAGGAGTTTGCCATGCGGGCAATGCCGAAGTCCGCCACCTTGATGTGGCCGTCGGCATGGACAAGGATGTTCTGGGGCTTGATGTCCCGGTGGATGATGCCGTTCTGATGGGCGTGCTGCAGCGCAGACAGGATGCGGATGGTGATCTGCACCGCCGTGGCCGGCTTGATGCGCCCGTTGTCCCGGATCACTTCCTTGAGGGTGTGACCCTTGACGTATTCCATGATGAGGTAGCGGTTCTCCCCGTCCATGCCCACGTCCAGCAGATTGACGATGTTGTGGTGGGTCATCTTGGAGGCCGCCTCGGCTTCACGCTGGAAGCGCCCGACGAATTCCGCATCCCGGTTAAACTCAGGTTTGAGCACCTTGACCGCCACGGAGTGCCCGGTGTTGCGGTCAATGGCACGGTACACGATGGCCATGCCGCCGATGCCGATCTGCTCCACCAGCACATAGCGCCCGGCCAGTATCTTCTCTCTCATCGCGCGCCCTCCCCGTCATGGAGGACCACGACGCTGATGTTGTCCCGGCCACCGTTTTCCAGGGCTGCCTCCATCATCAGCTCTGCCGCCTTCTCCGGCCCATGGGCCTTAAGCAGCTTCTCCAGCATTTCATCCGGCACCATGCCGTGCAGGCCGTCGGAGCAGATCATCCAGGTGTCCCCGGCGCGGCGTTCTTCCACTGCCAGGTCGACCTCGATCCCCTCCTCCGTACCCACGGCGCGGGTGATCACGTTCTTGTTGGGATGGTTCTCCGCCTGCTCCGGCGTCAGGAAGCCTGCGCGCACCAACTCGCCCACGAGGGAGTGGTCGTCCGTCATCTGCTGCATTTCGCCGTCCCGCAGCAGGTAAATGCGGCTGTCGCCCACATGGCCCATGTAAACGAACTGATCGCTCAGCCAGATCAGGGAGAGCGTGGTGCCCATGCCCGCGAGGCTCTTGTCCTCCTCCTGCTGGCGGAAAAGGGCCAGGTTGGCCTCCTCCACTGCGCTGCGGAGCGCCTCCAGGGAGGGCTTGCGGTCCTTCAGGGCCTGGATGACCCCATCCCGAGCGCCGGCAGAGGCCGTTTCGCCGCCGTTGTGGCCGCCCATGCCGTCCGCCACGCCGTACAGGCGCAGCTCCCCGGACTCCACCAGCACGTCCTGATTGCTCAGGCGCACCTTGCCCACATGGGTCAGGCCGCAGACCGTCAGAGGCGCGGGAGCCTCCTGCGCCGCAGGGGCGGCAGGCTCCTCACGCCCGGCGGCAAAGTCCCGCAGACGCTTCATGGTATCCCGGGTGAAGTGATACTTGCGACTCATGTCTGTCTCCAATCCATCAGCATTTCAGCAGCTTGCTTCCTGTTCATCCTTGAGGATGCTGCGGCGCAGCTGGCCGCAGGCGCCCTCGATATCATCGCCCATCTCGCGCCTTCTGGTGACGGAGATGTGCAGGTTCTCCAGCGTCTGCATAAAGCGGCGCACGGTGTTTTCCGTCACGCCCTTCAGGTCGCGCTCGGCAACGACGTTCAGGGGGATCAGGTTCACATGGCACTGCAGGCCGCGAAGCCTGGAGGCCAATTCGGCAGCGTGCTTCTCCTCACAGTTGACGCCGCCCACCAGCGCGTATTCAAAGATCACGCGGCGGCCGGTCTTTTCCACATAGTTGCGGCAGGCCGCCAGCAGCTGATCCATCGGATAAGCCTTGGCAATGGGCATGGTCTGCCGGCGGATCTCGTCATTGGGCGCGTGCAGGGACACCGACAGCGTCACCGGCAGATCCTCCTGGGCCAGCTCGTACATCTTCGGCACGATGCCGCAGGTGGAGAGGCTCACGTTGCGCAGACCGATTTGAACGCCGTCCGGCTCGCGGAGCAGGCGCAGGAACTTCATCACGTTGTCGTAATTGTCGAGAGGTTCGCCGCTGCCCATCAGGACGATGTTGTGCACCTTCGGGCTCTGGCCCGCCTCCACCGGCATCCCCTTCTCGGCGATGTAGCGGTTGGCGCACAGGATCTCCCCCAGCATTTCTCCGGCTGTCAGGCTGCGCACGCAGCCGTCCAGGGTGGAGGCGCAGAAGGTGCATCCCATGCGGCAGCCCACCTGGGTGGAGATGCACAAGGTATAACCATGGTGGTAGTGCATCAGCACGCCCTCGACGCAGTTGCCGTCCCTCAGGCCAAAGAGGAATTTCACCGTATCGTCGATCTTCGAGCGGCGCTCATGCAGGATGCGCACCGGTTGGGCGACGGCCTCTGCCTTGAGCTGCTCGCGCAGGCTGAGGGGCAGATTGGTCATCCCGTCGAAGTCCACGCCCTGGTGGATCCATTTGAATATCTGCCTGGCCCGGAAGGCTGGGAGCTTGCGCGCCTTGCACCACTCGGTCAGCTCGGACTGGAAAAGCCCGGTAAGTTCAGTCATTGAAATTCCCTCCATCGGGAAGTCAGTTTAGATGCGCCTCCGCTTGAAGCGGCAGATGTAGAAGCCCTCCACGCCATCACGGTTGGGCAGCAGCTGCAGGCCCACGTCCTCATGCTGGCGGAACTCCGCCGGGATGGTCTCAGGCAGCTTCGCCAGTTCGAATTCGGGGTGGCGCTCCAGGAAGGCCTCTGCCTGGCGGGCATTCTCATCCTTGAGGACGGAGCAGGTGGAGTACACCAGCGTGCCGCCGCGCTTGACATAGGGGGCGACGGTGTCCAGCAGCTTGGCCTGCAGGGCAGTCAGCTCCGCCACTGATTCCGCCGTCACGCGGTACTTCACGTCCGGCTTGTCCGCCATCACGCCAAGACCGGAACAGGGGGCGTCCAGCAGCACGGCGTCCATCGTGCCCTCCAGGTCGGGGCGGGCAACCGTCGCGTCGCGGTTCATGGGGCGCACGTTCTCTAGGCCCAGGCGCTTGACCTGCGCGGTGATCAGGTCGGTGCGGTGCTCGTGGAGCTCCCAGGCCTGTACGCGGCCGGAACCGCCCATCAGCTCCGCCATCAGGCAGCTCTTGCCGCCGGGGGCCGCGCAGCAGTCGAGGATCTGCATCCCGCGCTTGGGCTCCACGGCCATCGCCGCCATCATGGAGGACTCGGACTGGATGGAGAACTTGCCCCCCACAAAGCCCGCGTCATGGGCGATCTCCGCCATGTTGCGGATGCGCCAGGAATGGGGCACCTTGCCCGCTTCATGCTCCCAGACCTTCTCCTGCAGGAAGGCCTCGAAGGCCGCGTCGTCCATGCGGGTCAGGTTCGGGCGGACGGTGATGTAGCTGTCGTGGCTGCGGGTGCCCATCAGGTCGATGGCCTGGTCGCCCCAGTCCGCCGTCAGCTTCTCCACCAGCCACTCCGGCACGCTGAAGCGGATGGACAGCGCCTTGATCGGCTCGCTGACCGGATCGGGCCACTTCAGCTCGTCCTTCTGACGCACCAGGTTGCGCAGGATGCCATTGCACACGCCGGCCAGGCCCTCCATGCCCAGCTCCTTGCACAGAGCGACGGAGGTATTGCAGGCCGCGCTCTCGGGGATGCGGTCCTCCAGCAGGATCTGGCAGGCGCCCATGCGCAGGACGTTGCGCAGCTTGATATCGGTATCGGGCTTGGCCATGATCTGATCCAGGGCCCAGTCCAGGTACATACGGTTCTCGATGGTATCGTAGGCCAGGCGCGCAGCCAGGCGGCGATCCACCAGCGGCAGGCCGCAGTCGCGCAGCTGCTCATCCAGAGCCAGGGAGATGAAAGCGTCCTTTTCCGTCACCGCACGGATGACCTCCAGGGCCAGGCGGCGGGCCGGCAGACCTTCCTGCTGCTCCGGATGGGACTTGCGGGCCGGGGCGGGGCGATCCCCGCGCACACCGGGGCGGGTATTGCCGGAATTGGGGCGATTCCCCACCGGCTTGCCACCAAAGCCGGGCTTTGCGCCGTGCTTGGCATAGGTTTTCCCACCAAAGGAGGACTTTTCGCCACCAATTTGGGCCTTATCTCCACCAAATGCAGGTTTATCCCCACGATAAGCAGGTTTATCCCCACGGAAACCAGGCTTGCGGTCGCCAAATTGGGCACGTTCCCCACCGAAGGAGCGCTTTTCTCCGTTGGCAGAGCTGCGGTTTCCACCGGCAAAGGGCTTGCGCTCGCCATTTGCGCTTCTGTTACCACCAAAGGAACGCTTTTCGCCATTCACAGGAGCCTTGCTGCCACCAAAGGAGCGCTTTTGACCCGGATTGCCAGGCTTTTTCCCACGGGAGCCGCCATTCTGGCCGCCCTTGTTCTGATTATCCATCGATTTCTTCCTCTTTCAGTACGCTGCCGACCGTCATGGGATGGCCGCGCAGATAGTCCTTGCTGTTCATGGGCTTGCCGCCGGGGGCCTGCAGCTGAATGACACTGACTGCGCCCTCACCCGCGGCAATGATGAGGCCCTTCTTCGGGTCGGCGGCGATGATCTCGCCGGGCTGACCGGCGCCGTCGGCAACCTCTGCCCGCAGGAGCTTCAGCCGTCCGCCGGGGATGGCCGTGGAGCAGCCAGGCCAGGGGTTCAGGCCGTGGATGCGGTCGACGATCTCCTTTGCCGCGTGCGTCCAGTCGATAACGCCCATCTCCTTGGTCAGCATGGGGTCATAGGTCATGTTTTCGTGATCCTGGGGGATGCGCGCCAGGGTGCCCTCCGCCAGCTTCTTCAGCGTGTCGATCAGCAGCTCAGCGCCCAGGTCGGCCATGCGCACGGTCAGCTCGCCGGCGGTTTCGCCCTTGATATAGGGCGTTTCGGCTTTGAGGAGCATGTCGCCGGTGTCGATGCCCTTGTCGGTCATCATGGTCGTCACACCGACAGTTTCATCCCCCTGCAGGATGGCCCAGTTGATGGGCGCGCTGCCGCGATGCCGGGGCAGCAGGGAGGCGTGCACGTTGATGGTGCCCAGCTTCGGGATATCGAGGATCTCCTGGGAGAGGATCTGCCCGAAGGCCGCCGTCACGCACAGGTCGGGGGCCAGGGACTTCAAGTCCTCCACGCCGTCGCGGCGGATGCGCTGGGGCTGGAACACGGGGATGCCCTTCTCCACCGCGACCTGCTTCACGGGCGAGGCGATCACCTTGTTGCCGCGGCCCTTGGGGCGGTCGGGCTGGGTGAAGACGCCCACCACGTCATAGCCATTGTCGCACAGCGCCTTCAGGGACGGCACGGCGAATTCCGGCGTACCCATGAATACGATTCTCATTCCGCGTCGTCCTCCGGGATATGCCCTTCGATCTCCTCCGGGGTCAGCTCGCGGTCCATCACGTCGATGTACACGCGGCCATCCAGGTGATCCAGCTCGTGGCAGATCGCGCGGGCCAGGAAGCCCTCGCCGGTCAGCTCGCAGGGATTGCCCTTGCGATCCTGGAACTGCACGGTGACCACATTGGGGCGAGTCACCACGCCCTGACGTCCCGGCAGGGACAGGCAGCCCTCGCGGCCGGTCTGGCTGCCTTCACGGCTGGTGATGACCGGGTTGACCATCTCGATCAGGCCCTCGCCGATGTCGATGACCACGACCCGGCGCAGCACGCCCACCTGAGGCGCGGCCAGGCCCACGCCCTCGGCGCGGTACATGGTGTCGGCCATATCCTTGAGCAGGATCGCCAGACGCAGATCAAACTTCTCCTGCTGGCGGCACTCCTTGCGGAGCACGTCGTCGCCCAGCTTTACGATTTTACGAATAGCCATCGTCTTATCTCTCCTTTGCGGGGGCCTTCGGCGACCAGGGGCGCTGCCCCTGGACCCCGCTTAGGGGCGTTACGCCCCTAAGAACCCCTTTTCGCGATCTTTCTTGGTTGGTTCCTTTGGGAGTTCGTGCGCGTGGTGCGCGGGTTGGCTATGCGCGCTTTGGCTCGAATCTGTGAGCATAGCTCACAGAGTTCTCGCGTCGCCCACGCCTGCTTTCTTTCCTGATGTGGTGGGAGGCGGCCACCACCTGCGGTGGCGGACGGGAGTTGCACCGGACACCAGGGGCGCTGCCCCTGGACCCCGCTTAGGGGCGTTACGC
>JAFQEB010000059.1 GCA_017399225.1 Clostridia bacterium
AAGCCGCGCATGGTCATGACGCCGACTTCATCGCGGAATACACCGGAAGGACTGGCGATTTTGAGCGCGGATTTCGCAGCATTGACGGCAGCCTTCGCGGCAGAACGCATGGCAGAAACTACACCGGACTTGCCGGAATTGATACCGGCTTTCAGACCAGCCATGGCATTGACGCCTGCGGATTTGAGCGTTGTGGACGTAAGATTTGTCGTAACCGCACTCTTGAGGGCGGAGGCAACGGACTGGCCAACCGAGGACATGCTGTAGGATGTCACGCCCGAGGCAAGCCCTTCGACGGCGGTAGTGCCTGCGCTGGTCAGCGTCGTTGCCGTCAGCGCATTAGCCACAGCCGTTTCAAGGTTGGTCGCCATAGTGGCGGCGTCGGTGGAAAGGTCGTAACCGGTCATACCGGCTCCAATACCGGCAGCCACATTCTCGCCCGAGGGCTTCATGCGGGTGGAGGGACTCTGGATGCCGAGCGCCAGATTGATCGCGGACTCCAGATTGGCGGCCACGGTTTCGGCGTCCGAATCCCAGCCAGCAGCGGTCATGCCGTCCGCAATACCGAGGATGACGTTGTTACCGACCTCGGTAGAATCCAGTTCTTCCACAAAGGTAAGCACCTTCTGGAGATTGGCAATATCATCCTCGCTGACTTCCTTGCCCTGCGAGATAGCGGCGACTACCTCGGCCACATAGGTCGAAAGCTCCGCCAGCCGTTCGGGACTGAAATCCAGCTGCATACTCGTGTCCAGCGTATTTCTCGCGCCATCTTCGAGCAGGCCCCAAAGCTGCCAGAACGTACCCTTTTCGTTGTTGAACGTGCGGATGCGCTCAATAGCGGCGTCGATGAAATCCAGCGTCGTAGAGGGCTGTATGCCAGCGGCCATGCCCAGTGCTGTCACGCCCAGCTGATCCACTTCGGCAACTTCCTGCCGGAGCGTTTCAATCGCTTCCTCGGAGCCGGTGACTTCGGTGGTGATCAGAATGTGCATGGTGCCATCCTCGTCCAGAACGGCAACCTTATCCGGCGTAAGCAGTTCCTTGGGAACCAGCGTCGCCGGGATTTCCACGCCATCCTTCCAGAAAGTGACGTTTTCATCAGAGAGCGCGGCTTCGGGATCGGTGTACACTTCGCCCAACCGCAGGATGCCTTCGACCTCCACCGGGTTATCAGTGATGAATTGCCGGTAAGCAATAAGATCATATCCGGTGATAGCAACCTGGGTTTCCAGCTTGGGCGGCTCCACGCCTTCCTGCTGGGTAAATCCGGTAACGATGGCCTCGGTGGTGATCGCGCCGGGATTCTCTGCGAATTCCGCCCAGCGTTCCTGCGCACCAGTCATATCAAGGTCGGTAGCAATCGTCAGGACTTCCTCAGGGATAGCCTCAGAGAACATGTCATCAAGGCCCGGCAGCAGGTTTTCATGATTCGACAGAAACGTCTTGATAGAAGCAATCTGATCCATGGCACCTGAAAAATCCAGTTCCGGGAACAGATTCTGTACTTCTGCTTCGGACATGCCGCTGTCCAGCAGGGATTGTACCTGCATGAGCAGCGCGATATATTCAGTGATTGCACCCTCGTCCATGGTGGCTGTGATCTCGTTCAAATCCTCCAGAAGCTGGGGCTTCTCGGATTCATTGGCTGCGCTGTATTCGCGCAGCTTCTGCGTAAGGGTATCAATATCGGTGGCGGCAGCCTGAATATCCGGCTGGTTCCATACGGGCATGACCACGGAGGCCATGGTTTCTGCATACTCCAGCGCGGCGGCTTGCCGCTGGGCATTGTATCGGGCGTTGAGATCATCCAAAGCAGCCTGACGCTCGGTACTGTCGGTGATCAGCTGAATCAGCTGGAACTCCTTGTCGTATTGCGCGTCGATTTGCGCATTGACGGCGGCCATGCCCTCGGCAGCGGCAACCATGGCGTCCTCGTACACGGATACATCCGCGTCGGACTTGCCTGCCGCCTGCGCACGGGCGATTTCCGCCTCCATCTGCTGGCGAATCTTCGCAAAGCCGTCCGTATCGGCGGGGCTGAGATTGTACTTGACCTCAATGGCCTCGCGGGCGTCAATCAGTTCCTGCAGACGGATTTTATCCTTTTCTGTGAATAGCTTGGACTGCCGCTTTTTGAGCAGGGCTTCGATTTCCTTGTCCATTGCATCCAGCTGTGCGATGTCCGCCGCCAACTGATCCGCCACGCTGGTATAGCCGCCCTGCTGGGCGGTTGCCTGCATTTCCTTGAGTTCCTCGCGGGTGGCAGCAGTAAGCGACTTGAAGGACTCCGTCCATTCAGATACGATCTCGTCGGTTTCCTTTTGGCCGTCCGTCCATACGGTGAGCAGACCAGAGAGCCAATCTTCTGCCGCCTGCTGGTTTCGAGTGAAATCTTCGGCGGTCAGGCCAAAGGCGGAAAGGCCCTCGCTGGAGCCGTAGAATGTCTCGGCAGCGGTATCCTTCCACGCATCCGCCGTTTCCTGCATCCCCTTGAGTGCTTCTCGGGCCTGTTTCGCGCCGGATACATAGTCAGCGATGGCGATGGTAGCTGTTACAACGGCTGCCGCAACAGCAAGCCATGTTGCCGGGGACTTGCCCAGCACGGACATAAATCCCTTCCAGCCGCCGCCAGCGGAGGCAACCGAAGTGGCGAATTTGCCAAAGCCGGTGGATACGCTGCCCACGACCTTCACGATCTTGGAGAACACCGTAATCGTCGGGCCAGCGGCTGCAGCGATGGCAGCCAGCTTGATAATCATGAGCCGCTGTTCTTCATCGAGGGCCATGAACTTCTCCAGCAGATCCTTCGCACCGTCGATCAGGTTCTGGATCGTCGGGTTCAGATCGTCACCAATACGCTGCGCTGCCAGAATGGCGGTATTCTTGAGGTTCTTGAGCTTGGATTCCGTGGTGGCGTAACGCTTGCTGGCCTCATTGGACAGGGCGACGTTTTCCTCCCACGCTTCGTTGGCCGTTTCCTGCGCTTCGGAGAAAAGCTCCGTCGCGTTGGTGGCGCGGAGCAAGGTATCGCGCAGGCGTACTTCGGTCAGGCCCATTTCCTCCAAGGTGGCAATGGCGGAAATACCCTGCTCGTCCATCTTGGAGAGTCCCACGATAAAGGCTTCGATGGCACCGGCAGGATCGGCCTTCCACATGGCCTTGAATTCATCGGTGGTCATACCGGCCACCTTGGCGAAATCCTTGAGGGAGTCATTGCCGGTTTCTACGGCAACCTGCATCTGGATCATTGCCTTACTGAAAGCAGTGCCGCCAGCTTCGGCCTCCAGACCGACAGAAGAAAGCGCCGTCGCAAAGCCGAGTATCTGCGGCTGGGTAAGGCCAACCTGAGAGCCTGCGGCAGCGAGGCGCGTCGCCATGTTCATGATGGCGGATTCAGTTGTCGCAAAATTGTTGCCGAGATCGACGAGGGCTGAGCCGAATCGCCCGAAATCCGTCTGCGCCATGCGGGTGACGTTGGCAAACTGGGCAATGGCCGTTGCCGCTTCATCCGCAGAAATATCCGTTGAATTGCCGAGGTCGATCATCGTCCGGGTGAAGTCCACGAGGTAATCCTTCTGGATACCCAGCTGACCGGCATTCGCCATGACCTCCGCAATGGTGCTGGAAGAAGTAGCGATTTCCGTACTCATCTGCTTTACGGAAGCA
>JAFQEB010000060.1 GCA_017399225.1 Clostridia bacterium
CAGCATCTCTTCGCCGGTCAGGAAAGAAATGGCGCGCTTGAGGTTGGGATCGGCCTCTACCCATTCCCGGGCGCAATAATCGCCCTTTTCGTAGCGGTGGATCACCTGATTGGAGCTGGCGCCGAAGATATAGATGTTCTCCTCGCCAACCTGCTGGGCTATTTCTACGTTTGCGCCGTCCATGGTACCCAGGGTGACTGCGCCGTTAAGCATGAACTTCATGTTGCCGGTGCCGCTGGCTTCCTTGCTTGCAAGGCTGATCTGTTCAGACAGATCGCAGGCGGGGATCATCTTCTCGGCGGCGGTCACGTTGTAATTCTCCACGAATACTACCTGCAGCCAGGGAGCAGCCTGAGGATCGTTTTCGATCACCCGGGACAGGACGCGCAGTGCGTGGATGATGTCCTTGGCGATGGTGTACGCCGGGGCAGCCTTTGCGCCAAAGATGCTCACCAGAGGCACGGCGGGCTTATGGCCGGCCTTGATTTCCAGATACTGATGAATCAGGAACAGCAGGTTCAGCTGCTGGCGCTTGTATTCGTGCAGGCGCTTGGACTGAATGGAGAACATGGCCATGGGGTTGATGGTGATACCCTGATTTTTGTGCAGCCATTCGGCAAGTGCGGCCTTGTTTTCCAGCTTGATGGCGGCAAAGTGCGCCAGGAAGGGGATATCATTGGTGAAGGCCAGCAGCTTCTCAAGCTCGGACGCGTCCTTCTTGAAGCCGCTACCGATGTGTTCTTCGATCAGGCCTGCCAGTTCGGGATTGCACTTGAGCAGCCAGCGACGGAAGGTAATGCCGTTGGTCTTGTTGTTGAATTTCTGAGGATACAGTGCACTGAAGTGCTTCAATTCGCTGTCCTTCAGGATCTGGCTGTGCAGCGCTGCAACACCGTTGACGCTGTGGGAAAAATGAATGTCCATGTGCGCCATGTGTACGGTGTCCCACTGGTCGATGATGGCGGTGGATTCATCATTGGTGCGGCTGCGGGCGATCTTATCCAGCTTTTCGATGATGGGCATCAGCTGGGGCACGATCTTATCCAGGTAGCTGCGCGGCCACTTCTCCAGCGCTTCGGCAAGGATGGTGTGGTTGGTGTAGGCGCAGGTGTTGGTTACGATTTCAACGGCTTCATCAAATGCGATGCCCTGCTTTTCCAGCAGACGGATGAGCTCCGGAATCACCATGCTGGGATGGGTATCGTTGATCTGGATGGCGGCATAGTCGGCGAGATTATGATAGTTGCAGCCGCGCTGCACGCACTCCTCCAGGATCATCTGTGCGCCTGCGCTGACCATCAGGTACTGCTGGTAAATGCGCAGCATGCGGCCGGCTTCATCGGAATCATCCGGATAGAGGAACAGGGTCAGGTTCTTGTCGATCTGCCCCTTGTCAAAGGCGATGCCTTCGGAGATGATGGCCTCGTCGATGCTGTCCAGGTCGAACAGGTTCAGCATGTTGGTGCGGCCTTCGTAGCCGGTCACGGACAGCTGATGCAGCCTTGCATTGTAGGTTTTGCCTGCCAGCTCCACGGGATAGGTTTTCTCCGTGCGCACCGTCCAGCAATCATCGGAAAGCCAGGTATCCGGCATTTCGTGCTGCAGCTCATTTTTGAACTGCTGGCGGAACAGGCCGCAATGGTAGCGAAGGCCGATGCCGTCGCCGGGCAGGTTCAGCGTGGCAAGGCTGTCCAGGAAGCAGGCAGCCAGGCGGCCCAGGCCGCCGTTGCCCAGGCTGGGCTCGGCTTCGATTTCCTCGATTTCG
>JAFQEB010000061.1 GCA_017399225.1 Clostridia bacterium
CATGCCGGTATCGACGTTCTTCTTCTCCAGCGGGATGAAGGTGCCGTCCTTCTGCTTGTTGTACTGCATGAACACGTCGTTCCAGATCTCCAGATAACGACCGCAGGAGCAGGCAGGAGAGCAATTGGGGCCGCAGGGGGCCTTGTCGCGGATGATGAACATCTCGGTGTCGGGGCCGCAGGGGCCGGTCTGGCCGGCAGGGCCCCACCAGTTGTTCTCCTTGGGCAGGTAGAAGATATGATCCTCCGCCACGCCCATGGAGCGCCAGATGTCGTGGGCTTCCTCATCACGGGGGCAGTCCTCATCGCCGGCGAAGACGGAGAAGGCCAGCTTGTCCTTGTCCAGGCCCAGGTAATCGGGGCTGGTCAGGAACTCCCAGGACCAGGAGATGGCTTCCTTCTTGAAGTAATCGCCCAGGGACCAGTTGCCCAGCATTTCGAAGAAGGTCAGGTGAGAGGGATCGCCCACTTCCTCGATATCGCCGGTGCGGATGCACTTCTGCACGTCGGTCAGGCGGGTGCCGGCGGGATGGGGCGTGCCCATCAGGTAGGGCACCAGGGGGTGCATACCGGCGGTGGTGAACAGGACGGTGGGGTCATTCTCGGGAATGATGGAGGCAGACTGGATGCGATGATGTCCCTTGGATTCCATGAAGGACTGGAACATTTCGCGCAGCTGCGCAGAGGTGATGTTCTTCATAAATGATTGCTCCCTTCAGTATCAAAAGCAGTGACATGGGCCGTGGCCCCTGCTCAAATTGCGTCACCGGTTATTATAGCATCTACCCATCCTTTTGGCAAGCAGAAAGCGCAGAAAATCAGGCAAATCGGGCCTGCCGTTGACTTGACGGAGAGCCTTTTGGTATAATCAGCTCAACAAAAGGCGCGCCGGTGCTTTCCGGCAGCGCAGACGGAGGCGGCTTATGGCATTCCGCTGGGGCATCATGGGCGCGGGCAGCATTGCCGGGAAATTTGTGGACGCAGCGCGGCGCACGGCAGACTGCGAGGTCATTGCCATCGCATCGCGGGAGTTTTCCCGGGCAGAGGCCTTTGCGCAGCAGCATGATATCCCCCATGCCTGCGGCAGCTACGAGGCGCTGCTGGAGGAGCACCGTCCGGACGCGGTGTATATCGCGGCACGCACCCATGCCCATGCGGAGCTGACGCGCCTGTGCATCCTGCACGGCATACCCGTGCTGTGCGAGAAGGCCATGTTCACCAATTCCGCCGAGGCGCGGGAGGTGCTGGGCCTGGCCCGGGACAGGGGCGTGTTCGCCATGGAGGCCATGTGGAGCCGCTTCCTGCCTGCGGTGCAGGAGATGAAGCGTCAGCTGGATGCAGGCGTGATCGGGCAGCCGGTCTACGCGGAGCTGGCCATTGGCTGGAAGGCCCCCGACGGCCCCGGCAACCGCTTCTTTGACCCGCGGCAGGGCGGCGGCGCTGCGTATGATCTGCTGGTGTATGGCTACGAGCTGGCGGATTTCTTCTTCGGCCCGCCGGAACGCCGAATGCAGGCCTCGGTGATCTGGGGCAACTCCGGCGTGGATGAGACGGAGACCGTCACCCTGCGCTGGCCTGACCGCTCCCCTGCCCTGATCGCGACCCTGAGCGCCAGCATCACGGCAGCACTGGACGAGCGCGCCCACATCTGCGGCACCGGGGGCACGCTGCACATGCCCAAGCCCCACATGGCCGAGGGCTTCGAAATGATCGCACCGGACGGCACATGCCGCAGCTGGCGGGACGTGCAGACCGAAAACGGCTTTGTATACGAGATCGCCGAGGTGATGCGCTGCGTCCGGGCCGGTCTGCCGGAGAGCCCCGTGGTTCCCCATGACCTGACCATCCGGTGCGCAGAGATGTTCGACCTCATCAGCGCTTCCCGTAATTGAGCATGGGAAACCACTTCCGTCTTTTCCTTCTCCAGGCCGTGCCGACAGCGCGGCCTCAGACTGTCAAAAACCCTCCAGGAGGTGTCGGAGGGTCCGCAGGCCCTCTGACTGTAATCGTATCCGACGGGTTTCCCGGCGGGGCGAGGTGTTTCCGCTTGCGAAAACATTCCTTACACGTCGGAACGGCCGGGTGCGAAGCGACCAGTGACGGAGTGCAAACCCTCGAAAAAGTGCCTAAAGCACTTTTTCGACTCGCAGAGGCCGCGCCGACAGCGCGGCCTTTTTCCTGCCCGCCGGGACATTTGCGCTTTTGCATTGACTTGCATCCCGGGTGGAGGTAAAATAAGGGGGAATCCCATGCGCAAACGATGACAGGGGGCAAATGCGATGAAAATCACACTGGAGCATCTGACGAAGAAATTCCCGAACCGGTCCAAGAACAAGCCGGACGTGATCGCTGTCAACGACTTTACCTTTGAGATCCCCGATGGCAAGCTGGTAGGCCTGCTGGGCCCCTCCGGCTGCGGCAAGTCAACGGTGCTGAACCTGATCAGCGGCCTGCTCAAGGCCACCGACGGCCACATCCTCTTTGACGAGGACGAGGTGACCAACGTTCCCGCCGAGTACCGGGGCGTGGGCATCGTGTTCCAGAATTATGCGCTCTACCCGCACCTGACGGTGGAGAAGAACATCATGTTCCCCCTGGAAAACTTCAAGGGCAAGGACAAGCTGACCCGGGCCGAAATGAAGGCCAGGGCGCTGGAGGCCGCCAAGCTGGTGCAGATCGACCAGCTGATGGACCGCAAGCCGGCAGAGCTCTCCGGCGGCCAGCAGCAGCGCGTCGCCATCGCCCGCGCGCTGGTCAAGAAGCCCCGCGTGCTGCTGATGGACGAGCCCCTGTCCAACCTGGATGCGCGCCTGCGCCTGCAGACCCGCGAGGAGATCCGCCGCATCCAGCGGGAAACGAAGATCACCACCATCTTCGTGACCCACGACCAGGAGGAGGCCATGTCCATCTCCGACCTGATCGTGGTGATGAAGGACGGCGTGCTGCAGCAGATCGGCAAGCCCCAGCGGGTCTACGATGACCCGGTGAACCTCTTCGTCGCCAAATTCCTGGGCACGCCGCCCATCAATGTCTTCCGCGGCCAGATCGCCCAGGGCAAGCTGCTGCTGGGCAATGACGCCATCCTGTCCGTAAAGGGCGCGGAGGATCAGGAGGTCTGGTGCGCCATCCGGCCCGAGGGCTTCATCCTGGATGCGCAGGGCCCGATGCACTGCGGCCTGCAGGCAGTGGAGATCATGGGCCGCGACGTGTCTGTCGTGGCGGATCATCCCGCCCTGCGGGGCAGCGCCCAGCTGCGCGCCATCACCGCTGCCGCCCGCAGCCTGGATGACGAGGCGGATACCGTCCGCTTCTCCATCGATCCGGAAAAGGTGCTGCTGTTCAGCCTGACGGATGAAACCCGCATCTCCTGCACGCTGGAAAAGGAGGACGCATGGAAAACAAAAGCATGAAGGGCTGGCTCTACCTGCTGCCCGCACTCCTCTTTTTAGGCGTCTTTCTGGTGTATCCGCTGATCGACGTATTCGTGTACTCCTTTGAGGAGGGCTACGACTTCGTCTCCCAGACAGCAAGCGGCATCGGCCTGTACAACTATGAATACGTCCTGCGCGACCCCTATTTCATGCAGGCCGTGCGCAACACCTTCATCCTCGTGGCCATCACGGTGCCTGCCTCCACGATACTGGCGCTGCTGATCTCCCTGGGGCTCTCCTCCATCCCCAAGCTACGGGAGCTGTTCCAGACCGTCTACTTCCTGCCCTATGTGACCAACACGCTGGCGGTGGGTCTGGTCTTCATGATCCTCTTTGACAAGACGGATTCCGCCCCGGGCCTGATCAACGTGATCCTGGGCATCTTCGGCGTATCGCCCATCGACTTCATCGACGGCCCCTACTGGGCAAAGATGCTTGTATTGTGCCTGTATACGATCTGGGTGGTGCTGCCCTTCAAGATCCTGGTGCTGACCAGCGCCCTGGCCTCGGTGGATGAAACCTACTACAAGGCCGCCCGGGTGGACGGCACGTCCCAGTGGCGCATCTTCCGCAAGGTCACCCTGCCCATGATCTCCCCGACGATGTTCTACCTGATCATCACCGGCTTTATCGGCGCCTTCAAGGCATATTCGGACGCCGTGGCCCTCTTCGGCGAGAACCTGAACCTTGCAGAAATGAACACCATCGTCGGCTATGTGTACGAGGTACTCTATGATGAGGCCGGCGGCGGCTATCCGTCCTTCGCCTCGGCTGCGGCGATCATCCTATTTGTCATCGTGCTGACGATCACCTGCATCAACCTGCTGGTATCGAAAAAACATGTCCATTACTAATTCGGCCATCCCCCGGCGCAAGGCCGGGTGCTGGCTACGCGCCATCATTGCGCGCAATGACAGCGCTAGTCGGAGCTGATGCTCCGACCTCAAGATCCGGCCATCCCCCGGCGCAAGGCCGGGTGCTGGCTACGCGCCATCATTGCGCGCAATGACAGCGCTAGTCGGAGCTGATGCTCCGACCTCAAAGGAGGACAGAACCCTTGAACCACATCATGGATTTCGACAAAATCGAAAAGCGCGCGAAGCGAACCACGCTCATCCGCAACATCATCGTTTACGGCCTCCTGGGTCTGTGGGCGCTGGTGGTGCTGTTCCCGTTCTACTGGATGCTGCTGACCTCCGTCAAGTCGCAGGGCTCCTATGCGGCGGAGATCGTGCCGAAGCTGTTTACCCTCTCCCCCACGGCAGAGAACTACCTGCAGGTCTTTATCGAGGCCGATCTGGGGCAGTATTTCTCCAACACGCTGATCTTCACCGTCGTTACAACGGTGCTGATGCTGCTCGTCACGGTGCTGGCCGCCTTCGCCTTCGCCCGGCTGGACTTCCCCGGCAAGAACGTCGCCTTCGTGCTCTTCCTTGCACTGATGATGATCCCCGGCGAGCTGGTGGTGATCACCAATTACGTCACCATGAAGAGCGCCTCCCTGGACAACACCTTCCTGGGCCTGATCCTGCCGTCGGTCTCCTCGGTGTTCTACATCTACCTGCTCAAGGAGAACTTCGCGCAGATCCCGGACGAGCTCTACTATGCGGCCAAGGTGGACGCCACCAGCGACCTGAAGTACCTGGGCAAGGTGATGATCCCCATCTGCCGCCCGACCATCGTGACTATCCTGATCCTGAAGGTCATCGAATGCTGGAACAGCTACGTCTGGCCCCGCATCATCACCAGCAAGCCGGAGATGTACCTGGTGTCCAACGGCATCCAGACCATCCGCGAAAGCGGCTACGGCCGCGACAACATCCCGGCGATGATGGCCGCGGTGGTGGCAGTCTCCGTACCGCTGATCCTGCTGTTCCTCATTTTCCACAAGAAGATCATGGCCGGCGTGGCGAGAGGAGGCACGAAGGGATGAGGAGAATTCGGAATCCGGAATTCGGAATTCGGAATTGGGTTTGCCGGGGCGCCCTCGCGGCGCTGCTGCTGGCCTGCTGTATGATGATGACGGGATGTCATACCGCGCTGAACAAGCAGGCCTTTGAGGTACCTGCCGAATTCGACGAGAGCCGCACCTACGAGCTATCCTTCTGGGCCAAGACGGAGAGCAACGTCACCCAGGCAAACATCTATAAGGACGCCATCGCGGGCTTTGAGGCTCTCTACCCCAACATCAAGGTCAACCTGAAGCTCTACACCGATTACGGCCGCATCTATCAGGACGTGATCACCAACATCGCCACCGATTCGACCCCGAACGTGTGCATCACCTACCCCGATCACATCGCGACCTACCTGACGGGCAACAACTGCGTCGTTCCGCTGGATACGCTGTTTGCCGACAGCCAATACGGCCTTGACGGCAGCGCCCTGCGCTTCGACGGCCCCGCTATGGCCGAGATGATCCCCCAGTTCCTGCAGGAGTGCGTGCTGGACGGGCAGCACTACGCGGTGCCCTACATGCGCTCCACCGAGATGTGCTACGTCAACAGGACCTATGTGGAAAAGCTGGGCTACACCCTGCCGGACGTGCTGACCTGGGACTTCGTGTGGGAGGTCTCCGAGGCAGCGCTGGCCAAGGGCGAGGACGGCAATTACCTCGTCAACGGCCAGCCCACGCTGATCCCCTTCATCTACAAGTCCACCGACAACATGATGATCCAGCTGCTGCGGCAGATGGGCGCAGGCTACTCCACCCGCAACGGCGAGGTGCTCATCTTCAGCGATGACACCCGGGAGGTTCTCAAGACCATTGCCAGCCATGTGCAGTCCGGCGCCTTCTCCACCTTCAAGATCTCCAGCTACCCCGCCAACTGGCTCAACGCCGGTCAGTGCATCTTCGCCATCGACTCCACCGCAGGCTCCACCTGGATGGGCTCCGATGCGCCGCTGATCGACATTGCCGAGGAGAGCATGGTCGATTTTGAGACGGAAGTGATGCTGATCCCCCAGATCGACCCCGCCAACCCGCAGATGATCTCCCAGGGGCCCTCCATGTGCCTGTTCAACAAGCAGGACCCGCAGGAGGTGCTGGCCTCCTGGCTCTTCATGCAGTACATGCTGACCAATGACGTGCAGACTGCCTACGCCAGCACGGAGGGCTACGTTCCCGTGACGACAAAGGCGCAGCAGTCCCCCGGATACCTGGAATACCTCTCCCTTGCCGGAACGGACAACGAGCTGCACTATGACGTGAAGCTCCGGGCCACCCAGCTGCTGATCGACCATGTGGACGACACCTTCGTGACCCCGGTCTTCAACGGTTCGGCCTCCCTGCGCGACGCCTCCGGCCAGATGATCGAGGAGGTCGCCAAGGGCGTGCGCCGCAAGAAGGTCATCGACGATGCGTTCATTGACGACCTGTATGAGAAGATGACCACCCTCTACCGCTTGAAGCCCGCTGACACCGGCCCCCTGCCGGGTACGGCCATTGCCCTGCTTGCGGCGCTGGGCGCCGTGTGGTGCGGCATCATCGCTTACGTCACCATCGACTGGCTGAAAAAGCAAAAACGGGTAAAGAACACACCAGACCATTGATTTTTCATCAAATTGTTGTATAATACCCTTGTACCCTGTTCCATAACGACAATATTGGAGGGAAATGAAAATGAAGAAGTTCATTGCTATGCTGATGGCCATGCTGATGCTGCTGGCCTGCGGCGCCATGGCCGAGGAAGCTGCTCCCGCTGAGGAAGCTGCCGTTGCCATCGAAGCCAAGTCCGAGGGCGTGATGACCTATGCCGAGTACACTGCCGCCGCGATCGACGATCCGGTCGTGCTGGAGTGCTATGTGCAGGCCACCCAGTCCTGGTGGGACAACAAGATCACCGTGTACGCCGCTGATCAGGAGGGCGCTTACTTCCTGTACGAGCTGGCCTGCTCCCAGGAAGACGCTGCCAAGATGGTTCCCGGCACCAAGATCAAGGTGACCGGCTTCAAGGGCGCCTGGGCTGACGAAGTGGAAGTCATGGACGGCACCTTCGAGTTCGTCGAGGGCGGCATCAACTACATTGCCGAGCCCGTTGACCTGACCGCCGTGCTGGGCACCGAAGAGCTGATCAACTACCAGAACCAGCTGGCCGTCTTCAAGGGCATGACCGTCAAGGCCATCGAGTTCAAGAACGGCGAGCCCGGCGACGACATCTACGTCACCCTGACCCTGGGCGAAGGCGAGTACAGCTTCTGCGTGGAGCGCTACCTGACCGACCCCGAGACCGAGGTCTACAAGACCGTGAGCGCCCTGCAGGCTGGCGACGTGGTCGACGTGACCGGCTTCGTGTACTGGTACAACGGCGTCAACACCCACATCACCGCTGTGACCAAGTAATTGCACACAAAATGAGGGCTCGCTTCCCTTTCGGGGAGCGAGCCCTTTTCGTATGCCCTCAATCCCTCGTCCGGCTGAAAAAGCGTTTCCCCTGCCGCCGCAGCCCGGAGCCGAACCATTGCAGCAACCCCAGCGCAAGCACGATCAGCAGCAGCCACAGCAGCCACCACAGGTCGTAGCATTGCAGGAAGCCCGCAAAGCCCGAGTACACGCGCTCGTCGACGATCGCCATCGCCGGATAGAAGGACGCACAGATTCGTAGCACGATCAACCCGATCAGCGCGCTTGCCACAATGAGCCGCGCGCCCACCTCCCGGGGCGAGGGATACCAGGCAGCTTGCTTTACCGGTACACCCGCTGTTTCCTGCCCGATAGATGGTGCAGGCATCGGCCCATCATCCCGGAGCAGATAATCCGTCGTCACGCCGAACATATCCGCCAGAGCGATCACATTGGCTGTGTCCGGCAGCGCGGCGTCTGATTCCCATTTGGACAGGGACTGCCGGGATACGCCCACCCGTTCCGCCAGTTCCTCCTGCGTCCAGTTATGCGCCTTGCGCAGCCGCTGCAGCTTTTCTCCGATCGTCATGACGCTCACTCCTTCATGCTATTCGGCCCTATTCTATCATAGTTTTCTCCCAAAAGGCTACCAACCCGGCTTGACAAATGCGTCAAGTCGGGTTGACATGCCCTTATTCGGGCCTTTTTGCTTCAAATTTTTCAAAGATCTGCAGATCATAGCGGCTGCGCAGCGCATCCATGTCCGCCTGCGAACGCACCGTCCAGGCTGCGAAGGTCGGCTTCATCCACCGCAGCAGCATCATCGGCAGGCACCAGCGGCGCTCGGATGCGGCCTCAAAGGCCACAAAGTCCGGCCTCGACCACACGTTCTGGATCATCGAGGCAATGCCGATGTTCCGCAGCCACAGCTGCCACGTCCTGCCCCGGCCTGCGTGGTTGAAGGCCAGCTGTCCGCGCAGGATCTCCGGCGCATTCCGGCGGAACCACTTGACCGCCCACGGATCGAAGCTCTCCATGCACCACAGGCCGTCGTAGCGCTTCATGCGCTCGTACACCGCGCTGCACAGGGCCTCCGCGTTGCGCTCCACCTTGACCTCGACGATCAGCGGCATCCGGCCGGCGACCGTTTCCAGCACCTCGTCGAAGGTGGGCACCGGCTCGCCGTTGGGCAAATGGCACGCCCTTACCTCCGCCAGGGTGCTTTGGGCGATCCGGATATCCACGCCGGTCAGCCTTCGCAGGCTGTCGTCATGATGGACGACCAGGCTTCCGTCCTTCGTCAGATGCACGTCCAGCTCCATGCCGTAGCCATGCGCCACCGCCGCACGGAAGGCCGCCAGACTGTTTTCCGGGCGGTTTCCTTCGCCGGGCTCATTGGTATCCCAGTAGCCCCGGTGGGCATAATCGAAGGGCTTCAGCGCATCAAAGCTCCTGCGGGCAGGGTTTGGATGCACCAGCCAGGCATAGATGAGCAAAAAAGCGCAGATACCGATCAGCCAGATCATCCTCAATCCTCCGCATTCAGGGCTTCCAGCCCGGTTTTTACCTCCGGCCGGCTATCACCGTGTTGCACGAACAGCATGGTGGCGAAAGCAGCGCAGGCCATGAACGCCGCGTAAGGGAAGAGCGTCCAGTAGCCCACATGCTCCAGCAGCGCGCCAGAGAGCACCGGGGTCAGCACCTGGGCCGCCATGGAGAAGGTGTAATAGAAGCCCGTATACCGGCCCACGTCAGAGCCGGAGGCCAGCTCCACCACCATGGGGTAGCTGTTGACGCTGATGCTGGCCCAGCCCACGCCCACCAGCAGGAATATCACATAAGCCACAGGGCTGAGACGAACCAGCGTCTCCCCTGCCCCGGTCTGAACGGTATAGGCGAAGCCTCCCTGGCCGATCGCCCCCGCCAGGAAGCCGATGATCAGCATGGCCACGCCGGCCAGGATCAGCTTCTTCCGGCCATAGCGGCTGGAGAGGATGCCCACCGGCCAATAGCTGACGATGGCCGCCACCGTGGCGATCAGCAGGCAGTTCGCCGCGTCGCCCTCCCGGATGCGCCAGACCTCCATCGCATAGCGGCTGAAGGCAGTGGTGATGGCGTTATAGGCCATGAACCAGAGCGCCACGGAGCAGAGGATCAGCACCAGGGAGCGCATTTCCGCGCGTTCAAGCCGCCGCACGGGCCCGGAAGCCTCCAGCTTCTCCTCATGACCCATCTGCGCGTTGATCCCGTCCGCCTCCGCCTTGAGCCGACCCTCGGGGATCGTCAGCTTCACCGCCCAGGCGCACAGCGTCAGCAGCACGGCAACAGTAACGAACAGCCATGTATAGTCGCTGACGCTCTCGCCCGCTGCATCGATGATCTTCACGACGAGGAAGTTCGTCAGCAGCAGCGAAAGCGCATTGCCCACAGCGCCCATCAGGTTGATGACGGCATTGGCCCGGGAGCGCAGGTGGCGCGGGGTCACATCCGGCATCAGCGCTACCGTCGGCGAGCGGAAGGTACCCATGGTGATCAGCAGCAGCCCCAGCAGCAGCAGGAAGGCCCAGAGGCCCTCTCCCTTGACCTGCGCCATCATCCCCTGCCGGACGATGACCGGCAGCAGGAGCATCAGCGCCGAGGCCGTCATGGAGCCCCACAGGATGAAGGGGATGCGCCGCCCGCGCCGGTCGCTCAGCGCGCCGAAGAAGGGCAGCAGCACCAGCGCCACAATGTTGTCCATCGCCATCACCACGCCCGTGGCCGTTTCGCCAAGGGCGTAGGTGCCGTCCAGAATGAGCGGGACAGCAAAATCATAGAGTCCCCAGAAGGCACTGATGGCCATGAACGCCAGGCCAACCAGAGCGGTGCGCTTTACGTTCAGCTTCATCTTGTCTGCTCCTCATCATGTATCATTCGTTTTCCAGCCTCCGCACAGGGAAGCACATATACGCCCGGCCGCTCGCAGGATCAGTGAAGTCCTGCACCGCTCCTGCGAGGATGGCGCCCTCCTGCTCCAGCGCCTGCAGGCCCTGGGCAAAGGCGTCCGGGCCCGCGGGGATGCGCAGGTACTCAAAGCCCGGGATTTCCCAGCGCGTCCAGCCCTCGGGCGGCAACGCATCCTCCCGGCATTCCACGCCCGCCAGGTACAATCCGCGGGTGAAGCCCTCCTCCCAGGGCAGGAAGGCCCGGCTCATATCTGTCATCGCGCCCCATACGCCGGCAAGCGAGCCGTCCGGGTTCGCCTTTGCCAGCGGCGCGACCTCCGGGAAACGGCGGTTTGCCTCCTCCCACAGGCGGCCGACCACCCCGGCGTCCTCCCCGGAGCAGCAGCCCTCCAGGCCAATCACCGAAAAGGCGGACTTGATCCAGCGCTCCATTTTCAGGCCTCCTCGTTTTTGCGGGCGAACACCATGCGGCCCGCGCTGGTCTGCAGCACGGAGGTCACCGTGACGCTCACCGTTTCGCCCACACAGGCCCGGCCGCCCTCGACGACGATCATCGTGCCATCCTCCAGATAGCCCACGCCCTGACCAGCCTCGCGGCCCTCCTTGGTGACCCGCACGGCCAGCACGTCGCCCGCCGCCGTCGTCTGCCGCAGCGCCACGGCCAGGTCGTTGAGATTCAGCACCTTCAGGCCGATCACCCGGGCCGCCCGGTTGAGGTTGTAATCACCGGTCATCAGGGCTGCCTTCATATCCCGGGCCATGGCCATCAGCCGGACGTCCGCATCCTGCTGGGTCAGATCCTCCGTTTCCTCCACCCGCAGGGCGATCCGCGGCTCAGCTTGCAGCTGCTCCGCTGTTTCCAGGCCCCGCTTGCCGCGCAGGCGCTTCGCCTCGTCCGCCGAATCCGCCAGACGGCGCAGCTCCTCCAGCACGAAGTCGGGGATGATCAGCTCGCCCTCCAGGAACCCGGTCTTCAGCACCGGCAGCAGGCGACCGTCGATCAGCGCGGAGCTGTCCAGCACCTTGACCGGCACGCTCTCGGTTCCCTGCATTCCCCGGCGTTCCCGGCGGGGGGCCGTGCTGTTGAGCATGGCGGCAAAGTCCTCCGTGCGGCGCTTGCCGATGGACAGGCCCGTTACGCCCAGCACCAGATACAATACCGCCGAGGCCGCCAGCGTGAAGATCGAGTTGCCCAGGAAGCCCAGCACCTGGGACAAAAGCGCCGCCACCAGTAAACCGGTGATCAGCCCCGCCGTCATGGCCGCCAGCTGCGCGGTGGACAGGGTGTCCATAAACCGTTCCAGCTTTCCCATGCCCTCGCTGCACCACTCGATCACCTTGGGCGCCGCCAGATGCCCCAGCAGAGCGCCCAGGGCACCCATACCGATATATAGCACCACCAGCATCACCAGCGGCACGGCGGAATTGGTGGTCAGCCGGTGCACCTGGATGCACAGAAACGCCAGTGCTGCGCCCGCACCTGCGCCCGCGCACAGCAGCAGCAGACGCAGCAGATTTTGAATATGCCTGGATTTCATCCTAACAACCTTCTTTAACAGTATCTCAGAACATCACGCTGATGGCCTGCATCACCGTGTCCACGCCGATCAGCTTGACACCCTCGGGCTGCTTGATGCGGCGCAGGTTCTCCCGGGGCAGCACGATGGTGGTGAAGCCCAGGCGCTGGCATTCGGCGATGCGCCGCTCACACTGGGGGATGGCACGCACCTCGCCTGCCAGGCCCACCTCGCCCATGACTGCCACGTCCGCCGCAATGGCCTCGTCCCGCAGGGAGGAGACCACCGCCAGGCACAGCGCCAGATCCGCCGCCGGCTCGGACAATTCCAGGCCTCCGGCAACGTTGATGTACACATCCTGATTATAGGTTTTCTGATTCGCGCGCTTCTCCAGCACAGCCAGCAGCAGCGCCACACGGGAGGCATCCGCACCGCCGACGGTTCTGCGCGGCGTACCGAAATAGCTCTGGCTGGCCAGGGCCTGCACGTCGCACAGCAGGGGCCGGGTGCCCTCCAGCCCGCAGAATACCACCGATCCGCTGGCGCCCTTGGCCCTGCGGGACAGCAGCTGCTCCGAGGGATTGAGCACCTCCACCATGCCCTGCCCGGTCATCTGGAACACGCCCAGCTCATTGACCGAGCCGAAGCGGTTCTTCACCGCCCGCAACAGGCGGTATTCCTGCATCTTGTCGCCCTCGAAGTAGAGCACCACGTCCACCATATGCTCCAACATACGGGGGCCGGCGATGGCGCCATCCTTGGTGACATGGCCCACCAGGAAGGCCGCGATGCCCGTTTCCTTGCACACGCGCATCACCAGGCTCGTGCACTCGCGCACCTGGCTGACAGAGCCCGGGGCCGACGGCAGCTCCGGCCGGTACATGGTCTGCACGGAGTCGATCACCGCCACGTCCGGCTGGATATGGCGCAGCTTCTCCTCCACCGCGTCCAGGGCGTTCTCCGCCAGGACATACAATCCCGGCAGGTCGGTGACCCCCAGGCGGTTGGCGCGCAGCTTGATCTGCCTGGCGCTTTCCTCGCCGCTGACGTACAGCACGCGCTTCCCGCTCCCGGCAAGATGGGCACACACCTGCAGCAGCAGGGTCGATTTGCCCACGCCCGGATCACCGCCAATGAGCATCAGCGCCCCCTCGACGATGCCGGTATTCTCCGTGCCGTCGGCATTGCGGCTCCCGCCCAGCACCCGATCCAGCTCGCCGATGCCCGTGGACACCCGCTGGGTCACATCCTCAGGGATATCCTTGAGGAGCATCGGGGCCGCGCCGGTGCCGGGCCGCTGATTGGCCGCGAGCTTCCCCGTTTTTCCGGCGGCCGTGCCGGTGATGACAGCGGCCTCCTCCATTGTATTCCAAGCCCCGCAGCCGGGGCATTTGCCGACCCATTTGGGCGTTTCGAACCCGCAGGCAGTGCAGGCGAACAGCGTCTTCTCCTTGGCCAGGGTCTTCGCCCCCCTTTCCTCTAATATGTTGATTATACCATACTCGGGGCCATGTGGAAAGGGGAACTTATCTACAGGTATGAGTGCTGAACGTGTTGGCTTAGCGACATGGCACTGTTCTCCATCACCCCTCTTCCCTCCTCACAAAAGAGGAGCCCGTCCGCACGGGGACAGGCTCCATCATCGGTTTTATTCTGCTTCAGCCGGAGCATACGCCGGCAGGTTGCTGGCCAGCCAGTTTTCCCAGTATTCGTTGGTGTACACCATCGCTTCCTTATCGGTGGGCATGGCAGGCAGCTCGCGGCCGGAGGCATAGAGCAGGGCGCTGATCGGCACCACCTGCAGGCCCAGGGATTCATAGTGCGTCAGACCGGCATCCAGTGAATCAGGCTGATAATAGCCATCCAGATGGCACAGCACCACGGAACCGGGCTTGTAGTCATTGCCCGTGGTGGCACATTCAAAGATCTGCTTTTCGGTATACTTGCCGGTGGAATCGTGGTAGGTGGCAGACCACATCACCACCTCCATGCCCTCGGAGCGGGAAATGGAAGTGATCTGGCTGTTATACTCGCCGTGCGGCGGACGGAAGAGACGCGGCGTTACCCCCAGCAGCTCCTCCGCCTCCTCAGTGGGGATGGTCAGCTGACGGTACTGGTCATAGGGCTTGAGGGTCTTCATATGCTTGTGGGTGTTGGAGTGGTTGGCAATCTCATGGCCGGCCTCGTAGATCCGCTTGGCCTCCTCCGGGAATTCGCGGAGGAAATAGCCCGTCATGAAGAAGGTGCACTTCACATTGTGCTTCTCCAGCACCGCCAGGATATCATCCGTCTTGCGGCCATTGAAGCCGCAGTCGATGCCGATGGCCATCAGGGGCTGCTCCGGTTCCAGCTCCACCACGACCTTGGCCTCGGGATCCGCAATGGTGCCATAGCCGTCGTCGACGGAGACCTCATATTCCCCCAGCCAGACGGTGAACTTGTGGCGGCCGACCATGGTTTCATCCACGTCAAACTTGAAGGTCAGGCGATTCTTGGCATTGCCCCACTCCTTCTCCGCCAGCACCGTGCCGTCGGTATCCCGGAGGGTAAAGACGTTGTTGCCCTTCACCACCGTACCCGCGTTGTTGCACTGCACCTGCACGGACATCTCCTTGCCCACGGTGCCGAAGTTGACGCCCAGATAAAACTGCACCTTCGGCAGTTGCAGAATGTTCATGGTGTGCATGGTGCCCACCTCATAATCCTGGGACTTGACAAAGGAGAAGGTCTCCTTGCCCTTCTTTTCCACCCCCTCGGTGGGGATCATGACGGAGGCCTTGGTTTCCCCGGCAGGGATCACGACCGTCAGGAGCTCCTCCGTCGTGTTATTCTTGATCTCAACGGACAAATCCTCCGCCTGCGCTTTGTTGACCTTCACGCCCAGCTCATATTCAAAGCCGCCGTTGACATTGCCGCTCTTGGCAGTGAAGGACACGGTGGGCTTGCTGGCCGCAAAAGCCGCCGTACACATCAGCATCAGGCAAAGCGCGGTCAGCGCCATCAGCCATTTCTTCATTACTGGCTTCCTCCTAATCCAAAGACGATTTCGGCTCATTATACCATGCTTTTTCTGTTTCTGTAAACAGGAAGGCTTCGGAATTTACATTCCAAACATTCCGATTTTCGATTGTATCCGGCACAAAGCTGTGCTATAATGTCCGGGATGACATGCAAAAGGAGCCATCTGTATGGAGAATCTCGTCACATCCTTTGAAGCGGTGCTGCCACTGTTCCTGTGCATCCTGCTGGGTATGCTGCTGCGGCGCATCGGTATGCTGGAGGAAAGCGTCCGCCTGAGCCTGAACAAGCTGTGCTTCAAGGTGTTCTTGCCCATTTATCTGTTCAACAACATCTACGGCATCAAGGACATCCGGCAGGCCTTTGACCTGAAGCTGATCCTCTTTGCCTGTCTGGGACTGATCGTCGCCTTCTGCGTGCTGATGCTGGTGATCCCCCGGGTGGAGAAGGAGAACGCCCGCCGCGGCGTGATGATCCAGGCCATGTTCCGCTCCAACTTCGCGCTGTTCGGCCTGCCGCTGGCGGAGACGCTGTGCGGCGAGATGATCGGCCCCACCTCCCTCCTGCTGGGCCTGACGGTGCCGATTTTCAACGTGCTCGCCGTCATTTCCCTGGAGACCTTCCGGGGCGGAAAGCCCTCGGTGAAAAAGATCCTGCGGGGCATCGCCACCAACCCGCTGATCATCGCGTCCCTGCTGGGCATCGTGTTCTACTGCCTGAAGACCTACGCGGGGCTGATCCTGCCCGCAGCGCTGCATCAGGCCACCCTGGTCAAGCTGGGCAACGTGGCCACGCCCCTGTCCCTGGTGGCGCTGGGCAGCCAGTTCGTCATCTCCAGCGTGAAGCAATTCCGCTTCCAGCTCTTCCTGACTGTGCTGGTGCGCCTGGTGATCCTGCCGGTGACGATGGTGGGCATCGGCGTGGCGCTGGGCTTCCGCAACGAGTTCCTCGTGCCGCTGATGATCATGTTTGGCGCGCCCACAGCCGTTTCCTCCTACCCGATGGCCCAGCAGATGGGCGGCGACGGCGATCTGGCCGCATCGGCGGTGGTCTTCACCAGCGGCTTCGCGATCCTGACCATCTTCCTGATGATCTTCGGCCTCAAGTCCATGGGGCTGATACTGTAAGTACATACGCAAAGGGCGGCGCACCTATAGGTGAGCCGCCCTTTGCGTGTCGAAAAAGTGCTTTAGGCACTTTTTCGAGAACTTGCACTCCGTCACTGTCAGGGCTGCAAGCAGCCCTGACGGCCGTTCCTCCGTGTAAGGTGAGTTTTTTGCTTCGCAAAAAACACCCCGCCCGCGCGGCAAAGCCCCGCGATACGATTACAGTCAGAGGGCCTGCGGGCCCTCCGACACCTCCTGAAGTTTTTTGACCGTCTGAGGGCGGCGCACCCATGGGTGCGTCGCCCTTTCTTTATTCGGCCATCGTGGAGAAATAGTAGGCGTTACCGCCCACCCGTCGCAGAACATGCAGCCCGTCCATCGGGCCCTCCGCATTCTCCGATACGACGTAGCCCCAGCAGTCGTCCACTGCGCCGCCCGTCATGAAGAACACGTCGTCTCCGTCTTTCCACCCGCCCACCAGGCGGTACGGGTGCGGCCACGGGCGCATGAACCGGGACAGCATATCGGTCGGCGAGCCGATCACCCGCTCCGTACCGTCTGCGAGGAGAAGGCGCAGCCACTCACCCTCTGCCTTCATCCGGATGAAATCCGGCTGCTGCACCAGCACCTGATGCGCCGCATACAGCTCCTGCAGGAGTTCCGCTTCCGCGTCCGCCCGCCATTGGCGGATCAGCACGCCGGCGAGAAGCGCGACGACGAGCAGCAGCGCTATCACTCCCAGTGCGCGCTTCCATCTGCGCATCTTCATCACACTTTCAAAACATCACGCTGCATTTACAGCAAGGACTTATCCTCAAGGACTTCCCGGCGCTCGCGGTTGGCCAGCTTGACCTCCGCCTCCTTGACGTTGCACAGGTAATCCACATCATCCCGCAGCTGCATCACTTCCCCCCGAAGAGACATCATGCACTCCTGGATCTGCTGGGTGTTGGATACCAGATCGCCAAAGGCATACAGCATCACCGAGGACAACCAGCCTGCGATCGTGCCGGCCAGCACCACCAGGATGAACGTAAAGAAGTTCTCCGTAGAGGCTGCCATCCCGATCCCGGCGATCACACCTGCCGCGATAAAGAAACCGCAGATGACCGCAGCCATGCTTTTCAGCGTTTCGCCAACGTTCTTGCCGTACACATCCCGCACCTCGTCTTTCGTAAGCATTGATATTCATGGGGTATATTTCAGGATTCCCGTATCCTACCCCGTCAGGTATGCTCCCACTCCATGGGGTCCTCGGATTCCTCGAACACGAGGATGTCCCCGGGCTGGCAGCGCAGGGCCCGGCAGATGGCGTCCAGCGTCACCATGCGCACCGCCTTGGCGTGGCCGTTTTTGAGGATGGAGAGGTTCGCCATCGTGATGCCCACCTTCTGGCTCAGCTCCGTCAGGGACATCTTGCGGCGTGCCATCATCACGTCCAGGTCTACTCGAATCATATTGCAAAGGCCTCCTTGATCATTCGCAAAGGTCTGTATATTCCAATTATATCACATCTGCCTGCTCCGCTTCAAGTGCCATTGCATGATCCAGGAGCCTGCTGAGGATAAAAGCCAGCACGCCGATGGTCACAAAGGTGCCGGGCAGGATCACCGCCTCAATGGCCAGGTACACATCCGGCCCCCGGAGCAATCGCGGCAGCGCCCGCAGGCACATCACCGCGCCGATCAGGCACACGCAGGCGCCGATGACCTTCAGCGTCCGGCTGTTGACGCGGGTAAAGGCAGTGCCGCCCTTTCTCAGGCGCAGGCACATGCGCAGGAAGCTGAGCCACGCCGTCACCCACAGTGCGCAGTTGATCAGCGCCGTCACGACATACACCGCGCTCGCCAGCGTCACCCGGCGGGAGGCGTCCGTCACCTGCATCAGCCCGGCAGAGGCCGTCTCCACCACCACGGAGGCCTCGGCAGGCCCCTGCGCCAGCGCATCCAGCACCTGCACCACGCCGCAGGAGAGACTCAGCCACACGCCGCCCAGGATGGCGATCACAGCCGTCAGGGCCAGGAGAAGGAACAGATGCTTCGGAGAATCAAGCCACTTCATCATACGCGCACCTCCTCACACCGTCAGGTCCTGCTCGGTCTGCATCTCCACAGCCCGGCGCAGCAGCACCTGGATGGCTCTGATCATCAGCGCAGCTACCCAGGCCATGAAGGTTGGCAGCAGCTGCCATACGGGGGAATCCACCCCGCGCATCCCCAACAGCAGCCAGCTCATCAGCCGCGCCGCCGTCGGCAGGATCAGGCCGCCGGCCAGGAAGAACGCCAGCGCAATACGCCCCAGCGCGCGCACGTTCGCCGCGGTGAAGGCCGTTTCCTTGCGTACGCGGCCGCACATGAACACGAACTCCGCCAGCACCCAGAGCAGGCAGGCGCCCACCGATGCTGCCGCGACCTCCTGGAGCACCAGCATCGGCAGCGGCACGTCCAGCAGTCCCATCTGCTCCATCAGCAGGAAGTTCGGGACGGCTGTCAGGCCGCCGAAGAGCCCCAGGGCGCACATCACGATCGCGCCGGCGACGACCGCCATGGCGCACATGCCCATCACCTGCACAAAGGTGAACAGCGCCAACGGGCGCTCAGGCTTCTTGTTCATACTCCATTTCCTCCTTCGCTTTCCACAGGCCGTTCAGCAGCATCAGCGCCGCTGCCAGGCCGATGTACATCCATTCCACCCCATGCCGATCCAGCCCACCCACGATAAAGAGCCGGGCCGTCATGACGCCGGTATGGGCAGCCGCGCTTGCCCAGAACATACCCCGTGCACAGCGTTTTCCCATCAGCCGCAGGGCCGAAGACAGCAGCATGAGCACCGCCGTGATGCGCACGCCCTGCCACAGCCAGCCCCGCAGGTCATTTCCCTGCCAGAGGCTGAGCAGCACATAGAAAACCAGCATCACCGCCGGGATCGCCCCCAGGGCTACCATCAGTCCCAGCAGCTTGCGCAGGCAGCGTGCGCAGCCGGATGCCTGGGCCGCTCTGTCCGGCGCAAGGCCCCGTTCCGTCCAGCGCAGCATGGCCTCCAGCAAGGCCAGCAGCAGCACCGGAGCCTCCGTCATGACGATCCCCCAGTACAGGACAGGCTCCCGGAACCAACACAGTGCCGCAGCAGCCAGGGTGGCGCTTCCCAGGACCGGCAGCCACCAGTTCCAGGCCGGAAGCTCCCGGCCCGCCAGCCGCCTCGCCGCGAGGACAACGCCTGTCAGGCAGGCGGCACACGGACCTGCCAGCAGCAGCCCGCCCCAGAACAGCGGCGCATCGTTGCGCAGGTTCAGCGGGAGCGTCAGCAGGCACATCGTCAGCCACACTGCGGCAGGCACGGCAGAAGACGCGGCAATAACGCCCATCGCCCGCCGCAGGGTCAGGGCAGCACGCTCCCGGCCGGTCATGAGGCATTGTCTCCCGCCGGGCGGTCAAACAGGCTCCACAGCACATGCAGCACCGTCAGCCCAGCCTGCATGATGATCTCCAGCCCCGGGATGACGTCCATCACGCCGGTCTCATGCCCATAGGCACGGTAGCACGCATCCAGCGTCCAGGCATAGGCCGCCAGCGATGCACCGTAGCCCAGCCAGCTCCACCGGCGCAGCACCCGCAGAAAGCCCAGCACATGGCACAGGCTGAAGCACAGCCCCTTCACCAGCAGCAGCGGTCGTTCCCTCCCCGGGCCGTAGGCAGGGAGCACCTGGCTGAGGATCACGATCGCCCCCAGCACCGTGCCGAAGGCCGCCGCCCAGTTGGCCAGCAGCACCACCCGACGAAGCCGCCTGTCCCGGGGCAGCGCTTCCTCATGGTCGATATTTCCGTTCAGGTCAGGCCTGATGATCCGCTTTGACATGATAAAAGCCCTCCTGTATCATCCCAAGGATAGCACAGGAGAGCATCGGCTGTCAACCGTTTTTTATTGCAATTCAATATCGTTTACATCCACATCGAAAGCCTCGTCACAGATCGATGCCAGGGAAGAGGAGCGTCTGATCCACCAGCTCCGCACCAAAGGAACGCATGAGGCGCACCTGGGGCTGACTGGCGCTCATAATGCGGGCCCGCACCTCCGTCACGCCCTCATGGGCGCTGATGGCCAGCGCGCGCTGCAGCAGCTTCCTGCCCAGACCCCGGCGCTGGAATTCCGGCTTGATGTAGATCGCCGCCAGCTCCGCC
Source organism: Clostridia bacterium (assembly GCA_017399225.1). Next base: position 20,537 of record JAFQEB010000061.1, read on the forward strand.
GTGCCGTCGCCCCGGCCGGAGATGATGCACTCACCCGCCAGCTGCTGGCCGTACAGAAGCCCCAGGCCCACAAAATGCGGATTGGCGCGCAGGCGCTGCAGATAGTTGCCGCCGATGTAGGTGATGCCGTTGCTGTTCAGGCGCTCAAGCAGGGCGGCCTGCTCCTGGGCGGTGTTCAGAGGCATGGGGGCAAAGGTGCAGTTGAAGGCCTCCGGGCCCGCGTCCATAGGCATGTCCAGGCGCACCAGATCCTCCGTGTTGGCGATGGTCATGCCGTTGTGGAGGTAGAAGTTCATCTTGCGCGTATCCCCGGGATTGACGGAGGTATACAGCCGGGCGGGCACGGTGGGATTCTGCTGCCGCATCTGACGGGCGCGGGCCACCAGCGCGCCGAAGAGGAGATACTCCGCCTCGGGGGTACAATCCATGGTGAAGAAGATGTTCACCGGGCGATCCGGGTAAACGCCGGGCTGGAACTGGTACATCACATAGCCATAACCGGCCTGCACGCCCAGCTCGCTGACGGCAACAAACACGTCCTCCGGCGGGACGTTCATAAAGGGCTCCTGCGGATGGGTCACCTGCATAGCTGTCAATTCCTTTCTGTAGCTGTCGGGTTACTGACCGGCCCTGCCGGTGCGGCCGTCCTGCACGATGACCGCTGCGCCCATCATCGCGATGGCAACAGCCTGCACCCCGTAGAGGATGGTGTTGGAGATGGTGATGCCCATCTTGCCGTCCAGGCCGAACTCCAGGAAGATCACCAGGCCTGCGCCCAGCACGAACAGCACGATGCGCAGGATGCTCCAGAGCTTCCAGCCCTGCTGCTTCACCCCGCGGACGATGCGGGTAGCGAGGATGAACACCAGCACAGCCGCCGCCATGAGCATGTTCAGGCACACGAAGCCGAACTTGATCAGCTCGTCCCCGCGCCAGGATTCAAACATGATCTGGCACACGCTGACGATGGCCAGGCCCGTTTCCGCCGCGCGGCCCCAGGGGGCACGGCACAGCACCAGCACCAGCGCCGCAATAAAGGCGACAGCGGCGATCAGCGCCTCATACGCATACACCTTCAGGAAGGGGTCGCCCCACTCGCCCAGGCCCGTGAAGGGCAGGCCCTGCAGGGCCTCCGCCGCCCGGTAGCTGCCCACGCCCTGCAGCGTGAACTGCTCGCCGAAGCGCCCGCAGGCGATCAGCAGCAGCATACCGGGAACGATCAGCTCCAGCGCCTCCGTCACCTTCTGACGGCAAACCTTCGCGTACAGCAGCGCGCCCAGCAGACCGCCGAGGATCGCGCCGTACATGGTGTAGCCGCCCTGCCAGAACTGGCCCAGGAAGGCTGCCGTGCTGCCCAGGTCATTGACGATGTAGCTCCAGCGCACCGCGCAGAACAGCAGGTGGGAGCACACCAGGCCAAAGGCGCCGGAAACCAGGGCCAGCGCCGCGCCATTGACCGCGCAGCGGCCGCGCAGCTTCGCCAGCAGCGCCGTCAGGATGATGGCCAGCGCCGCGCCCGCCGCGATGCACACGGCATAGGCCGTCACCGCCGGGCCGACGGGGTCAAAGTAGATATCCATTTCGCCATAGGAGACTGCCTCCAGCGTCTGGGGGGAAACGAGGGTGAAGAGCTTCACCGGCTCATCCACCAGCAGCGCCGGGGAGGTGGGCACCAGAAAGAGCAGCGCCAGCACGGCAATAACCGCCGCCGCGCCCGTCACAAGGCCCCACACGCCGCAGGGCTTCTTTGCGTTCAGCTGATTCATATCAAGTATCTCCTGAATCTCACATTGGGCCGGTACATACAGACCCAGTATCCATTATAGTCGCTTTTCCGCGTCTTTGCAAGATGCTGCGCGATTTGTTGCAAATCCTGTCAGCCCGCCAGCTGCATCAGCCCCAGTGCCAGCAGGAAGGAGAGCCCGCCGTGCAGCGCCTGCCAGCCCAGCTGCGCCGCCAGCGGCATGAACCGCGCCGGATACAGCGCCCGGTTCTGCATCACAACGGCCATGCCGCCAAAGCCCGTTGCACCCGCCGCCAGGGCAGTCCGCAGGGCCAGGGGTAATGGCAGCGACGCGATGGCCTGCACGCCCGTGGTCACCTCCAGCAGCGTCGTCAGCACCAGCGCCCATGCCGGAAACATGATCTCCGCCAGCCGCGCGAAGATGCGCAGCATCACCATCGTCCCGCAGACCAGCAGCATCGTGCGGGCCGCCTGATCCACCGCCATGCCGAAGGTCAGGGGCACAGGCGGAGGCGGAGGCGTCTCCCCAGCTGCTCTCCCCTGCCCTGCCAGGGCGTATGCCGCCAGGCCCGTCAGGCCGCCCCCCGCCAGCACGCTGACCAGCACTGCCAGTCCAGCTCCCGGCGAGGCCAGCCATCCCCCTACCGTTCCCAGCAAGAACATGGGGCTCATGGTCGCCGTGGCCGCCGCCAGGCCGATCCGCTGCCGCCGGGGCATATCCTCCCGCAGGGCCAGCAGCCGCGCCCCGGCAGGCGACCCGCCTCCCCAGCCCAGCAGCAGCATTCCCCACGCCGGTATGCGGCCGGAAAAACGGCTGGCCAGCATCAGCGACAGCACCATGTACGGCAGCAGCCCCGGCAGCACCGCCTCCACAAACAGCCGGCAGGCCGCCGAGGCCGCATCCATCACCTCCGGCGCGCAGCACAGCAGGGCGCACATCAGCCCCATCAGCAGGATTCGCATGAACTCCCCCCTTTTTTTCGCACGGAAAACGTGGTATACTTGCTGCAAGACTATTCATTCCGGAGGCGTCAATATGCGAGACACCTTTCTGATCGTTGACGGCAACAGCCTGATGCACCGTGCGTTCCATGCCCTGCCCCTGATGGACGCGGACGGCGTCTACACCAACGCCATCTACGGCTTCCTGAACATGCTCCTCAAGGTCATTAAGGAGGAGGATGTGCGCTATATCGCCGTGTGCTTCGACGAGCACGGCCCCACCTTCCGCCACACCGCCTACCCGGATTACAAGGCGGGCCGCTCCGCCACGCCGGACGAGCTGCGCCAGCAGTTCCGCACCATCCGTCAATTGCTGACGGATATCGGCGTGAAGTGGTACACCCTCCTGGGCTGGGAGGCGGACGATCTGCTGGGCACGCTGTCCCTGAAGGCAGAAGCCTCCGACGTGCGTCCCCTGCTGCTCACCGGCGACCGGGACGCCCTGCAATTGGTGGACGGCGTGACGGAGTTGATGTTCACCCGCAAGGGCATCTCCGAAACCATCCTCTTCACCCCGGCGAAGGTGCACGAGGAGTACGGCTTCTCGCCCGAGCAGGTCACCGACTGGAAGGGCCTGGCCGGCGACAGCAGCGACAACATTCCCGGCATCCCCGGCATCGGCGACAAGACCGCCGTGAAGCTGCTGCAGAAATACGGCACCCTCGAGAACGTGCTGGCCTCCACCGACCAGGAGAAGGGTAAGCTCCGCGAAAAGCTGGAAACCTGGCCCGAGCAGGCCAAGATGTGCAAGGAGCTGGCCACCATCCGCCGGGACGCGCCGGTGGATTTCCGCCTGAGCGATTGTTCCCTGCCGGACCTCAAAAACGCCATCCCCGCGCTGAAGAAGCTGCGGCTGAACGCGCTCGTTAAGCGAATCGCGAGCGATTCGCAGAATTCGGAATTCGGAATTCGGAATTCGGAATTGAGTGAGTCGGCGGAGGTCGCCGCGCCGGTGCTGCTGAGCTTCGGGGAGCCGGCGGCTATTGATACTGCTGAGGCGCTCGCCGCGTGGCTGGGGGCGCTGACGGAGAAGGCCCTCCCCATTGCGGTGTATGCGGGCGATGTGTCGATGTCCATCGCGGCGCAGGACGGGGCATGCTGCGTCGTCTCCCTGGGCGGCGATCTGCTCATGCCCGGGCTGGATCCCCTTGAGGTGCTGTCGCAGCTCGCGCCGGTGATGGCCGCGCACCCCGCGATCGTCCACGACGGCAAGCGCCTGTGGCATCAGCTCAACAGGATGAATCTGCCTCTGCCGGAGGAGTTCGCCTGGGACACAATGCTGGGCGCGTACCTGATCAACCCGCAGGAGAAGAGCTACTCCTTCGCGGCGCTTCGGGGCGAGCTGCCCGAGGACGCGCGGGGCATCCTGTCCCTGGCGGCATGGCAGCAGCAGAAGATCGCGGCCGACCAGATGACGCACCTGATGCAGGACGTCGAGATGCCCCTCTCCCGCGTGCTGTTCGACATGGAGGTGCTGGGCTTCGCCGTGGACACCGCCTTCCTGCGCCAGCTGGGCGACCGCTACGTCGCGCAAATCGAGGAGGCGAAGCAGGGCTTCTACGCCGCCTGCAGCCGGATGGCCGGGCAGACCGTGAAGCCCATCAACCTCAACTCCACCCAGCAGCTGGGCGATCTGCTCTTTGACCAGCTGGGCCTGCCCCACGGCAAAAAGACCAGCAAGGGCTACTCCACCAGCGCCGAGGTCCTTGAAAACCTGCGGGACATCGCACCGGAGGTCATCGATCCCCTGCTGCGCTACCGCCAATTGTCCAAGCTGAACTCCACCTACATCGAGGGCCTGCTGCGCCTGACCGGCAGCAACGGCCGCGTACACTCCACCTTTGACCAGGTGGCGACGGCGACGGGCCGCATCTCCTCCTCCGAACCGAACCTGCAAAATATCCCCGTGCGCACCGCGGAGGGCCGCGAGATCCGCCAGGCCTTCCTGCCCCGCGATGGCTGGGTGCTGCTGGACGCGGACTACAGTCAGATTGAGCTTCGCCTGATGGCCCATTTCTCCGGGGACGAAAACATGCTGGACGCCTTCCGCACCGGCCAGGACATCCACGCCCGCACGGCCAGCGAGATCTTCGAGGTGCCGCTGAGCGAAGTGGACGGCACCCTGCGCTCCCGGGCCAAGGCGGTCAACTTCGGCCTGATCTACGGCATCAGCGGCTTCGGCCTGGCGCGCAACACCGGCGTGACCCAGCAGGAGGCGAAGAGCTTCATCAGCCGCTACTTCAGCAAATACCCGGGCGTGAAGCGCTTCATGGACGCCGCCGTGGCCGACGGCCAGGAGAACGGCTATGCCCTGACCCTGATGGGCCGCCGCCGGTATCTCCCCGAGCTCACCGCCGGGAACGCGATGGTGCGCGAATTCGGCAAGCGCGCCGCCATGAACACCCCCGTGCAGGGCACCGCCGCGGACATCATCAAGCTGGCGATGGTGCGCGTGCACGAGGCACTGCGCCGCGAGGGGCTGCAAAGCCGCCTGATCCTGCAGGTGCACGACGAGCTGCTTCTGGAGTGCCCGCCCCAGGAGGCCGACGCCGCCGCCCGCCTGCTGCAGGAGGCCATGGAGAGCGTCATCACCCTGTCCGTGCCCCTGCAGGCCGAGGTGCATCAGGGCCTGAACTGGGCCGAGGCCAAGTAAAACGCCTGACAAGCTTCTGAAAATCCGATGGATCGGCAGGAAATTTTACATTTGTGACGAATATATGATTGTCTGCACATGCGCATGACAATATAAGCATTGAAAACACCGCAAAGGAGCATACACATATGGCTGAGATTCTGGAATTCAAGTTTGACACCCAGCTGCTGATCGAGGGCCACGACCTGGATGAGGACGAGATCTTCGACTACATCACCGAGCACTTCGAGGGCGACTGCCTGCTGGCCGTTGGCGACGACGAGCTGATCAAGATCCACTTCCACACCAACAAGCCCTGGGAAGTGCTGGAATACTGCGCCACCCTGGGCGAGATCCACGACATCGTGGTGGAGAACATGCAGCTGCAGTCCGAGGGCCAGCACGGCTGAGAAGCCCGGCTTGCATATCAACAAAACCGTCCGGATCTCCGGACGGTTTTGTTATGTACACATCCACGCGCGCCACGCTATGAACGATACACGGCACAGTTTTTCTCACCTGCATTGGACAAAACGCGCCTGTGATGTGTCAAATAGGATGCAAGGAGGTGATGAACCATGACCCGCGACGAAACCCTGTCCGAATGGCTGGAGGCATATGGCGACCTGATCAACCGCACATGCTGCCTGCTACTGGGCGACAGGGCGCTGGCAGAGGACGCCGCGCAGGAGACCTTCATCCGCGCTTGGAAGTCGATGACGCAATTCAAGGGGGATGCGTCCCCCAGGACATGGCTCACCCGCATCGCCATCAATGTCTGCCGCAATCTCCGCCGCACGGCCTGGTTCCGCCGCAATGACCGCTCCGTCACTCCAGAGGAGCTTCCGCTCACTGCCCCGGAGGAGGACAGGACGCTGCTCCTCACCGTCCGTCAGCTGCCGGAAAAGTACCGGCAAGTCGTCATCCTGCGCTACTATCAAGGGATGAGCCTGGACGAGGCAGCCGAGGCCCTGGACATCAGCCGGAGCGCTGTGCATCACCGCCTGCACAAAGCGCTGGATAAGCTGCGCATTGACTATGACGAAGGGAGGAACGAGCATGACTGAACGCGATCTCACCCGCGTACTGAGCCAAAGCGTACAGGACGTGCACCTCTCTGACGCGGCCCGGCGGAGCATCCGCCTGGCGACAAAGGAGGAACGGACTGTGAAAATGAAGAGATTTGCTGCCATCCTGTTGGTAACGGTACTGGCCCTGAGCGCAACCGCAGGTGTTGCAGCAGGACTGGGCATGTTCGATTTGCTCGCGCAGAAAATGGGCCAGGAGGTTTTGCCTCAGGCGACAGAAATCGTGCAGAACAATATGGCCATTGCTGAAAACGAATACGCGACCTACCATGTGCGCCAGGCCGCCTATGACGGTCAATGTGCCGTTATCATGGTGGACGTAAAGCCTAAGCGCAATGATATCCTGCTGGTTGATGAAACGTGTGCCCCTGAAGAAGATCTGATCGCCTGGTATATACCCGAGCTGCAAGGAAGCACGCAGACCATTCTTGAATATGCCATCGAACATGAACAGACCGTCGTATATGCCACCATGCGCAATTCCTTCAACGGTGAGTGCATGGTGATCGACAGCTGGGACAATGGCACCTTGACCCTGATGATGAGCTTTAACGCAACCGATGACATTCTTCCCCTGACTTTTGACTTCACGGCCTTGCCCTGTCATTCAAACGGTATTTGGACAGGCGAACGCGCTTCCGCATCGGCAGAAATTGAGCTGACCGCAGCCGCCCCCCTTTGGCAGATCAGCAGCGAGCAGACCTTCGATCTGCCGGAATACGGCGTCCGTATCGAGGGCATGACTGTTATCGGCACGGTGCTTCAGTCCTACTATGAGATGAAATACACCATCACCGATATCGAAAAGGCTGATCAACCCCATCGCATTGAGCTCCTGGATGCGCAGGGAAATCCCCTTCCGCGCGGCGTACTGGGTGTCGGCGGCAGCGACCTTCTCAAAGAGAACGGCCAGTTGGTCACCTGGCACGGAGGCTTCGGCCCAACCGCTGAGGCTCCTGCACAACTGATGCTCCGGTTCGTCTCCTATGAGGCAGTTGCCCCTTCTCAGGTAATTCTTGATCTCAAGTAAGCCTAGTGATTTGTCAAACCAAGTGCAACACATTATAAAGTTCAAGATCCCAAAGGAATTGAGGTGACTGGAAATTGAGCACCTTACGAGGCCTGGCGTTGATCAACGCCAGGTTTCGTTTTAGTGTAACGGGACTGACTCTGG
>JAFQEB010000062.1 GCA_017399225.1 Clostridia bacterium
CGGTTCAACTATTGCCGCGGCTGTGGGAAATGGGTCTGTGATGCGTGCTTCAACATCGAAGGAGAGCAGGATCACTGCATCGAGTGCGCGGCAAAAACAGAAAATAAATGAACATCCAAAAATCTTTGATCATCACGAAAGGGGTATTTAAATGGCATTTTTCGACAAGCTGAATCAGGTGGCAAAGAATATTGGCGACAGAACCACCGACGCCATCGAGACCACCAAGCTCAACAGCAAGATCGCGGCGGAGAAGCTGGCGGCCAATGAGGAGCTGCTGAAGATCGGCCAGCACTACTACGACCTCTATCTGGTCGGTCAGGCAGATGAGGTGATCCTGGAATACTGTCGGGCGGCAAAGAGCCATCTGGATACCGCGGACCAGCTGCAGGCGGAGATCGACCGCATCAAGGCGGAGAACGAGGCGCAGAAGCACGCTTCCGCTGCTCCTTCCGGTGGCATCACCTGTCCCAGCTGTGGGGCATCCCTTCCCGCAGGCACGAAGTTCTGTTCAGGTTGTGGCTGTAAAATCGAGGCCGCTCCTGCAGCACAGACCCAGAGCATCTTCTGCACCGGCTGCGGCACACAGCTTCCCGCAGGCACGAAATTCTGCAACAGCTGCGGCCAGCGGCTGGACGGCTAAGTACACGATCAACAAATCAAATTCAAAATAATGGAGGTACATCGTTATGGCATTTTGTATGAATTGTGGTAATCAGCTTCCCGACGGCAGCCGCTTCTGCGGAAACTGCGGTGCCCAGCAGGGCGCACCCATGGCGGCGGCCCCCGTGCAGCAGGGCCAGCAGCCCGTCCTCGGTCCCAACCAGATGCAGAAAAACGGTATTATCTTCACCCGCGCCGATGTCATCGACTATGAGATCTTCGGTGACGATATGCAGCTGGTGGAGATCGAACTGGACCCCGGCGAGAGCGTTCTGGCCGAGGCAGGAGCCATGAACTACATGGACTCCCGCATCAAGATGGAGACCATTTTCGGCGACGGCAGCGGCGCCGATGCCAACAAGGGCCTGGGCGGCAAGCTCCTCTCCGCCGGCAAGCGTGCCCTGACCGGCGAGGGCCTGTTCATGACCGTGTTCCAGAACACCGACCCGGTCAACAAGGTCAAGGTGGCCTTTGCCTCTCCCTATCCCGGCAAGATCATCCCCGTGGATCTGGACACCTTTGACCAGACCCTGATCTGCCAGAAGTCCGCTTTCCTCTGCGCGGCCAAGGGCGTGAACATCGGCATCCACCTCCAGAAGAAGCTGGGCGCGGGACTGTTCGGCGGCGAGGGTTTCATTATGCAGCGCCTCACCGGTGACGGCATCGTGTTCCTGAACGCCGGCGGCACCATTATCAAGAAGACCCTGCAGGCGGGTGAGATGCTGAAGATCGACACCGGTTGTCTGGTGGCCATGAGCGAGACGGTGGATTACGACGTGGCTTTCCAGTCCGACATCAAGAGCGGCTTCCTGGGCGGCGAGGGTCTGTTCCTGGCAACCCTGACCGGCCCCGGCGAGGTCTGGCTCCAGTCCCTGCCCTTCAGTCGCATGGCCGATGAGATCATCAAGGCCAGCCGCAGCAACAAGGAAGAAAACAAGGGCCTGAACAATCCGCTGGGCGAAGTGACCGGAGGTCTGAACAACGCTCTGGGCGGCCTGTTCAAGTTCTAAGCCCCATTGAAATTTGAGAGGAGGAACGAATATGGGATTTTTGGATCGTCAGTTGAAGAAAGGTATCCGTAACGGCATCGGCGCGGGTCTGGGCAAGGCGCTCAATGACGCGATCGGCCAGATGAATAACAATAACGCAAACCAGCAGGCTCAGCAGAGCGTCCAGCAGCCGACCTATCAGCAGCCGGTGCAGCAGACCTACCAGCAGCC
>JAFQEB010000063.1 GCA_017399225.1 Clostridia bacterium
GGTCGACCTTTCCATACTCACCCTGAGAGCCACTCATCGTGGCCGGGTTGATTTGAAAGCCCTGGTCGAGCAGCTCAGCGACCTTCTCGGTGAAGATGCGATTGATATCGTTCTGATTCATGGTGATACCTCCTCTTGATTCAGGAGCTTTGGCTCCCGCGACGCGCCGGGGCGCGTTTCGGCCCTTGCCAAGGGGCCATCGTCAGGCGAGTTTCAGATACTGGTCGAGGTCCTCGATCATGAGCGGATCGTCCTTGATCCACTCCGCTACCGCATTCAGAAGCCACTTTTCGAAGTCTGCGTGGGAATCGAATTCATCGACGCAGTAGCCGGTCGTATCGTTTTCCAGCAGGTAATCCTCCAGGCTGTCCGTGAAAACCAGCTTCCCCTCGATTTCAAAGAGTTCGCGGTCGTTGAGGGATTTCCAGGCAGCGACGGCCAGCTTGGAGTAGCCTTCCGGCAGATGAGTGATTTTGTATGCACGGGTCATGGTGATTCCTCCTCTATTTGAGAGATATTGCGGGCTTCCCGCGACGCGCGGAGCGTTTCGGCTGGGAGCCCTCCCAGCCATCGTCAGGCGGGTCATTTTTCGGATTTGCCAGCCTTGAGGCCGGCTTCATAGACGCGGTCAATCAGATTTCGAAGCTCCCAGATGGCGATGCTGCCGCGGTCGTTGTCGAAAAAGTCATAGCTGTCGGAATTGAAGGTTTCCAGCGAGGGGTTCTCCCAGCCGGAGGTCAAAGTTTCCTTCACGATGCGCTCACAGGCGCGGGTTTCACTGAACGGTTTCCTCATAGCGGTTGCCTCCTCGATTTCAAAGTTAGTTGTGAACCATGCGGGGTTTCAGGTTGGCGCGTTCGTCCAGATCAAGCAGCACCGCAGCAACGTCTTCGGGCGAAAGGTCCGCACCGTCGTAGAAGTCGCGGGTCCGAGCGACAAACTGGCCGTTTCGGTAAATTCCCCAGTAATCGTCCTCGCAACCAGGGAACCATGCCCAGTGGTACTCGGTTTCGTCGTAGGGATGGATGCTCTGCACGTAGATGCGGCCGTCGACGTAGGTCCTCGCGCTGAAGAGTTGGCCTTTGATGCGGAAGGTGCGATAGGTATAGTCCTTCATGGTCGGATTCCTCCTTGAAAAAGTAAATCCGCCGACTCAGCGGCGGATGGAGTGGTTGTTGGCCTCGGCAAGGGAGACCAGGTCGTCAGCGGCCTCGTTGGCAAGCTGCGCAGCGCCATTGGCAGTGGCATGGGCGTAGGTCACGGTTTCGTCCAGATCGGCCCATTCTGGGTCGAGAGCGTCGGCAGCGGCTTCCGCCTTTGAAGCGGCAGCCCGGCAGAGCCAGTAGGCCTGGTCGACGAGTTCCCACTCGGAGGGATTGACCCTTGCCAGGTTTTCGGCAGTTCGGGCGAACTGGGCGGCAGCGTTGGCTGCGGTGGCCACCGCAAAGGCGGTGCGGACTTCTTGCTTCATGGTAGAGACCTCCTTCGTTGGTTTCGCGGGCTTTCCGCGACGCTTGGTGCGTTTCGGCTGGGAGCCCTCCCAGCCATCGTCAGGCGGAGTGGTCGTGAGAGACCGGGCGTGGGCAAAGCGGGGGCGGTCGTGCCATCGGGGGTTCCTCCTTCCTTTTCGTTTTCCCTTTTCGGGCTTTCCGCCGGGCGCCCAGCGGAAAGGGTCGGTCGTTGGGGGCACCCAGAGAGCCTTCTCGAGTAGGCAGGCTGGGGCGGGGTCGCCGGGTTTCGGAGCGCGCGCTGGTTTGCGCACGGCCGGGGACCGGTCACGGTCGTTTGGGAGGCCGCGCGGGGCGGCGGGGTTTCGCGGCGGGGTTTTCCCCCGGCGCAACCACAGTTTCGCTCGCCTTGGGCAAAAAAGCAAGTTAACTAACGGCGAAC
>JAFQEB010000064.1 GCA_017399225.1 Clostridia bacterium
CGCGTGGGCGGGCATTCCGTCATGGACGAGCCCATGGAAGCCAAGAAGCTCATCGGCTATCTGCCTGAGCAGCCGCCCCTGTACCAGGAGATGACCCCCAAGGAATACCTGCGGTTCGTCGCGCAGGCCAAGGGCATCCCCCACAAGGAGTGGAACAGCCAGCTCCACATGGTGATGGAGAAGACCCGCATCGTGGATGTGCAGGATCGCCTGATCCGCAACTTATCCAAGGGATACAAGCAGCGCGTGGGCATTGCGCAGGCGCTGCTGGGGAATCCGGAGGTTATCATTCTGGATGAGCCCACCGTCGGCCTTGACCCCGCGCAGATCATCGAGATCCGCGAGCTGATCCGTGAATTGGGCAAGGAACACACGCTGGTGCTGTCCAGCCACATCCTGTCCGAAGTGCAGGCGGTGTGCGACCACATCATGATTATTTCGAAGGGCCATCTGGTCGCCAGCGACACCCCGGAAAACCTGACCAGCCTCTTCGCCGGGACGACCACCATCAAGCTGGAGGTCATGGGCGATGCGGACGCGGTGCGCAGCCTCCTGTCCACCGTAGATGGCATTGAGATCACCTCCATGGATGCAGAGGGTGGCCTCGCCTGCTGTGAACTCAAGCAGACCTGTGACACGGATACCCGTCCTGCAATTTTCAACGCCTTTGCCAATGCGAAGCTGCCCATCCTCGAAATGACCCGCATCCGCGCCAGCCTGGAGGATGTCTTCCTGGAGCTGACCAGCGGTGAGGCGGCGGCCATTCAGCCCGAACCTGCTGCGGAGATGGCGGCCGAAACAGTCGATGAAACGGAGGTGGCAGAGGAATGATCGCAGTCTACCGGCGTGAAGTCGGCTCCTATTTCAAGGGCGTGCTGGGCTATCTGCTTGGTGCGTTTCTGCTGGTGTTTGCAGGCATCTATTGCATGGTCTACAACCTCAGCGGCTACTATTCCAATTTTGAATATGTCCTGTCCGCTATCGGGTTCATTTACCTGATCGCAGTTCCTATCATTTCCATGCGCTCTGTGGCAGAAGAAAAGAAGCAGAAGACCGATCAACTGCTTTACTCCCTGCCCATCAGCCTGAGCAGCGTGGTCATGGGCAAGTACCTGGCCATGCTGACCGTGCTGGCGCTGCCTGTGGGCGTCATGGCGCTGTATCCGCTGATCCTCAGCCAGTTCGGCGCAGTGGCATACAGTACGGCTTATGGCGCGCTGCTGGCGTTCTTCCTCATGGGTGGATGCCTCCTGTCCGTCGGATTGTTCATCTCCTCCATCACCGACAGCCAGGTGGCGGCGGCAGTCATCACTCTGCTGACGATGATGCTACTCTACTTCATGTCTTCGCTGGCCTCCTGGGTGTCCGCCGAAGCTTCCGCCTCCCTGACTGCGCTGATGGTTCTGGCGGTGATCGCGGCGGTGATCTTCTACATCATGTCGAAGAATGCCATCGTCTCCGTCATCGTGGGCGCGGCGCTCATCGGCGGATTGCAGCTGTGGTATCACCTGGACAGCAGCGCCTTCTCCGGCCTGTTTGCCAGCATGATGACCGCCATCAGCGTGTTTGATCGTTTCGACGTGTTCGTCAACGGCGTATTTGACGTGACTGCCATCGTGTATTATCTGTCCATCATTGGCGTGATGCTCTTCCTGACCACGCAGGCGATGGAAAAGAGGAGGTGGTCTGAATGAACAAGCAGAAAAAGCCTCTCGGCCAACGCATCAAGGCCATGTTCGGCGGACGCTTCCGTGCAGGCAGCTATTCCGTGGCTGCTGCGGCTGTCGTCATCGCCATCGCCATCTTCCTGAACCTGATCGTCGGCAGCCTGCCCTCCACCATGACGGAGATCGACATGACGGCGAACTCCATCTATGCCCTGTCCGACCAGACCAAGCGCATCGCCGCATCGCTGGACAAGGATGTGACCCTGTACATCATCTGCAATCAGGGCAACGAGGATGACACCATCCAGCGGCTGCTGAACCGCTATGCTGACCTGAACAGCCATATCAAGGTGACATCCGTTGATCCCACGAACGACCCGACCTTCCTGACCAAGTATGAGCTGGAGATTACCCAGCTGTATGAAAACAGCGTGCTGGTGGTCTGCGGCAACCGCAGCCGTCTGGTCGGCTATGACAAGATCTTCGTCACCGAATATTCGATGGACTACTACTCCTACAACTACACCACCACGACCACCTTCGAGGGCGAGAATGCGCTGACCAACGCCATCCACTACGTTTCCAGCGATGATCTGCCCAAGGTGTACACCCTCACCGGGCATGGCGAGGAAGCCCTGAGCGACTCCATCAAGGCCATGCTGGAACAGGATAACTTTGAATATGAGGATCTGTCCATCCTGACTGCCGAAGCCCTGCCCGAGGACGCCGCAGCGGTCATCATCCACCAGCCCGCCACCGACCTGAATGAAGACGAGGCCGCTCTGCTGACCAGCTACCTGGAGAACAGCGGCAATGTGGTGCTGGTCACAAGCTACATGTCTGCTGACAGCATGCCCAACCTGCTCTCCGTCACCCGCGCGATGGGTCTTGAACTGGGCGATGGCATCATCATTGAGGGCGACCGCAATATGCGTCTGACCCGCTATCCCTACTACATCCTGCCCGATGCCGCCAGCCATGACGTGACGGATTCCATCATCAATGCGGGCTATTACATCCTGTCTCCGCTGGCCCAGCCCATTGTGGAGACTGCTGACTCCACCGCGGATATCACCTGGCTGCTGTCCACCTCCGATTCCGCCTATGCCAAGGTGGATGCGCTGAACATGACCACCACCTCCAAGGAGGACGGCGACGCGGACGGCCCCTTCAATGTGGGTGCCATTGCTGAGAATGGCGGCAAGCTCCTGTGGCTGACCGGCGACGGTATGTTTGACGAATACATCGACAGCGCAGTGTCCGGCGGCAACAGCAATCTGCTGCTCAACACGCTAAACTGGATGGGCGGCCAGGAGGAGTCGATCTCCATCCGAGCCAAGTCGCTGGATGAAACCGGCCTGTCCGTCACCGAGAGCGAAAGCGGCTTCTGGAGCGCCGTGATGATCGGCGTGATCCCTGCTGCGCTGGTTGCGGTTGGCATCATCATCTGGGCAAGGAGGAAGCGTCGATGAAACGAACCAAGAAAATGCTGCTGCTCCTGATTGTATTGGTGCTGTGCGTCAGCGGATACTGCGGCATGCAGCTGCTGGGCAGCGATACCGCCTCTGTAACGGAGGAAGCAGGCACCTTCGTGCTGAACAGCCACACGGCTGATGATCTGACGGGCCTGAACTGGACAAACGGCGACGAGAGCTTTGCCTTCACGCTGACTGGCGGCGCATGGTCTGTCGCTGCCGATCCTGCCTTCCCGCTGAATCAGGAGGATGTGCAGTCCATAGCGGACGACCTGCTGGCACTCGTCGGCACTCGTCAGCTGGATGGCGTGACTGACCTTGCCGCCTACGGGCTGGCAGAACCGGCCTTCTCCGTTACCGCCAGCTGGTCGGATGGTACATCCACCACCTACGCCATGGGCGACGAAACGCCCTTTGGCGATGGCTACTACGTCTCCCTTGGACACGAAAACACCGTCTATA
>JAFQEB010000065.1 GCA_017399225.1 Clostridia bacterium
TAGTCCGCTTTGCGGCTGCGGTGCTGGGCGGCTCGGGTTGCAGAGGGTTTCTCTGAATTTCCGCTTTCAGCGGAAGAAACCCTCTGCAAATTCGCCGCAACAGTTCCTTTGCGGGCTGTACTGCAGCCGCTGGGGGCTGGCAATATGCTCGCTGTACTTTCCTTTGCAGGCTGCGGCTTAAGGTGGCCAAAAGGCTCCCTCCGGAGGGAGCTGGCATTCGGCGCAGCCGAATGACTGAGGGAGCACGCGCGAGTTGCTTTACACGCCAAGCCGTAAAGCACTCGTATTCAGCAAATTCAAATTTATCCCTCCATCCATCATCACAGCACAAGAAACCGCAAGCCTTGAATGGCTTGCGGTTTCCGTTTTTCCCACGGCAGGTATGAAGGACAAAACACCCTCGATCCCCTGCCGTTGTATCCCCTTACGCCTTCACCGGCACGGGCTCGGCGGCCAGCACACGGTCAAGGTACTTGGCGGTGTAGTCCTGGTACAGCGCCTTGAAGGCCTCGCTGTCAGACTTGATGGCCCGGAGGGATTCATGGATGTTCATGCTGTTCCCCTGCAGGTCGATCACGCCGCCGGCAATGTTGGAGCAATGGTCGGAGACGCGGCTGAGGTCCGTCAGCAGATCAGCCCAGACGAAGCCCGCCTCGATGGTGCAAAGGCCCTGCTGCAGCCGGCCGATATGGCGGCGGCGCAGCTGCTCGCGGAGCTTGTCGATGATCTGCTCCAGCGGCTCTACCCGGGATGCGGCGGCCACGTCGTCCTCAGCAAAGGCACGGCAGGCCAGCGTGACGATCTCGCTCACGGCCTCCCGCATCACAGCCAGCTCCCCGCTGGCCGCCTCGGTGAAGCGGATCTCCTTCTGCTTCATTTCCTCCGCCGCCTTGAGGATGGAGGACGCATGATCCGCAATGCGCTCGAAATCGCCGATGGCCCTGAGCAGCATGGCGGCCTGGGCAGAATCCTGATCGCTGGAGCGGCTGGCGCTCAGCTTGACCAGGTAGGTGCCCAGCACGTCCTCGTAGTGGTCGGTCCTGTCCTCCCATTCGCGGATGGCCTCGGCCCTCTTCGCGTCCACGCCGTCCAGGGAGAGCAGCGCAGCGCCGATGGCCTTTTCCGCACAGTCCGCCATCTCCACCGTCAGGCTGCGGGAGCGCTCCAGCGCCACGAAGGGCGTGGCCAGCAGGCGCTCGTCCAGCTCCTCCACCTTCTCGGGCTGCTTGCCCTCGGGCACGAGAATGTAGGCGATCTTCTCCAGCAGCCTCGACATGGGCAGCAGCAGCAGCGTGCAGGCCACATTGAAGGCGGAATGGCAGATGGCGATGTTGGCGCGGGTCGCCTGCAGGCCGATCAGGCTGGTGAAGGCATTCTCGCCCCCGCCCAGCACCTCCTTGAGGATGCAGAACACCGTCAGCCAGACCACGCTGCCGATGACGTTGAAGCTCAGGTGCACCAGCGCCGTGCGGCGGGCATTCTTGTTCGTGCCGAAGGAGGACATGATGGCCGTGATGCAGGTGCCGATGTTCTGACCCATGATGATCGGGATCGCCGCGCCCACGCTGACCGCACCGGTCGCCGCCAGCGCCTGCAGGATACCCACCGACGCGGAGGAGGACTGGATGACTGCCGTCAGCACCGCGCCTGCGAGCATCGCCAGCACCGGGTTCTCAAACATCATGAACAGCTGGTGGAACCAGGACTCAACCGTCAGGCCGGAAACGGCGTTGGTCATGATGTCCATGCCGAACATCAGCACCGCGAAGCCCAGCAGAATCAGGCCGTTGTCCTTCTTCTTGTTGGACTTGCAGAACATGTAGAAGATGATGCCGATCAGCGCCAGCACGGGCGTGAAGGACATGGGCTTGAGCAGATCCGTGTACCAGGTGCCGCCCTCAATGCCGCCCAGGGACAGGATCCACGCCGTCACCGTGGTGCCGATGTTGGCGCCCATGATGACGTTGATGGCCTGGGAAAGATTCATCAGGCCCGAGTTGACGAAGCCCACCACCATGACCGTGGTCGCAGAGGAGGACTGGATGACTGCCGTTACCGCAAGGCCCGTGAACAGGCCCGCCAGCTTGCCCGTCGTCAGCTTGCCCAGGATCGCCTGCAGGCTGTTGCCCGCCCGGCGCTCCAGCGCCTCGCCCATGATGTTCATGCCGAAGAGGAACAGGCACAGGCCGCCGACGAGTGTCAGTGCGTCAAATATGTCCATTGGTTAAGCCTCCTTGAAGCTTAAGGATCAGCTTGCTTTGGTCGTTCAGGAAACATCCGGCTATATGGTCACGCACGCGCACGGGAAGAGCTCTTTTCCCGCGCACGTGCGGGATTGTTGTTATTCTGCCTCCGGGGCCTGGGCGGCATTCCCGGCTTCCGCAGCCTCCTCCGCATTCAGGCGGCGCAGGCCCTCCACCGCAGACACCGGCAGGGAGAAGCAGATCGCCCCGGCCTCCGTGCCCGGGCCCGCCTCCTTGACGATGGCCTTCATGATGGCCGCCTTCTTCGCGCTGTCGGCAACGATCAGCACCACGTCCTTCTCGCTGGCCAGGCTGATGCCCAGGAACTTCTCCGCCTCGCGGGCGCCGGTCCCCTTGCCGGCAAGCACGGTGCCGCCGGTGGCTCCCGCAGGACGGGCCGCCGCCATCACCATGTCCGAGCAGCCCTCGTTGAGGATCACACAAATCAGCTCGTGGCTGAAGTCCATGGTGGGCTTGTCGCTGTTCATATTCATATTGTCGGTCAGGTACGCCATGGTTCTTCCTCCTCCTACGCTCTTGAGAGGCACGGACATCATGATGCCGTTGCCGGGAATATCGATAAACATACGCAGCTTGGCAGCCCGCATCAGCCGGGCCGTCTGGTCACGGTCTGCGACGGTAAAGACCAGCGCCTTCTCCGTCGCCACCAGCCCGTAGAGGGACAGGTGTTCATCCTGGGCCGTGCCCCGGGCATACAGCGTCATCGCCAGGGGGAGCTTCAGGCTGTGGATGACATCCTCCATCGCCTCGTGGCGGTTTCGGTTAATGATCGCCATCACCATATTCAGTTCCATATTATCCCTGCACCTCCCACAGTTCGATCACGTCGTCATCGGCATAGGCAAACTCGGGTGCAGCCTCCGCCTTGCGGGTCTTGAGCACATAGATCAGGCCCATCACCTGCACGGTGATCAGCGGCATCATGGCCACCAGGGTCACCAGGCCGAAGGCGTCGGTCATGATGTTGCCGCCCATGGCCGTGCAGGCACCCATGGCAAAGGGCAGCATGAAGGTGGCCGTCAGGGGGCCGGAGGCCACGCCGCCGGAGTCGAAGGCGATGGCCGTGAAGGTCGGGGGCACCACCAGCGTCAGCACCAGGGCGATCAGGTAGCCCGGCACGATGATCCACAGGATGGAAATGCCGGTCAGCACCCGCAGCATCGCCAGACCGTTGGCGGAGGCCACGGCGATGGCCAGGGCGTAGTGCATCGCGTTTTCGGAGATCGCGCCGGCGGAGAGCTCCTCCACCTGCTTGTTCAGTACATGCACGGCGGGCTCGGCATTGATGATGTACCAGCCCATCACCATCGCGATGGGGATCAGCAGATACCGCCAGGGGCCCATGCCCGCCAGGTGCTCGCCCAGCGCCAGGCCCAGCGCCTCAAAGCCCACGTTTGCGCCGGTGAGGAACAGCACCAGGCCCGCCAGGGTGATCAGCAGACCGATGATGATCTTCGTGAAGGGCACGCGGCGCAGGTGCAGGGCCGTGAACTGGAAGATCAGGAAGAACGCCACAATGGGCAGCAGCGCCATCACCACATTGCCGATCTCATGGGGCAGCTTGTGCAGGTACGCCTCGCCCAGCTGAACGGTGTGGAGGATACGCTCGGTCACCGCCGCGCTCTCATCGGGGCTGCCGGCGGAGAAGAAGGAGAGGATCAGCACCGCCAGGATGGGGCCGACGGAGCACAGCGCCACCAGGCCGAAGGAATCCTCCTGGGCGCTGGCGTCGGAACGGATGGACGCAACGCCCACGCCCAGCGCCATGATGAAGGGCACCGTCATGGGGCCGGTGGTCACGCCGCCGGAGTCAAAGGCCACAGCCAGGTAATCCGGCTTGATCGTCGCCACCACCGCCGCCAGCACGAACACCGCGCCGTACAGGCCGATCAGCAGCCACTTGAGCGGGATGCGGAACAGGATGCGCACCATGGAGAGCATCAGCAGCAGGCCCACGCCCACGCCCACCGTCACGATCAGCACCATGCTGTCGATGCTCGGCACGCTCTCCGCCAGCACCGTCAGGTCCGGCTCGGAAACCGTGACCGCAATGCCCAGCAGCAGGCTGACGATCAGGATCAGCGGCAGGTTCCGCGATTTGGTCAGCTTTGCGCCCATGTGCGTGCCGATGGGGGTCATCGACACCTCGCTGCCCAGCGTGAACAGGCCCATGCCGACGATCAGCATCACCGATCCAACGATAAAGGACAGCATCAGGCCCGTATCCATGGGCACGAAGGTCAGGCACATCACCGCCACGATCACGACGATGGGCAGCACGGAGGCAGCGGCCTCCCTGAACTTTTCAAAGAACAGCTTCTTGGGGGTCATCCGGGGCTCCTTTCTGTGGTCGCAGGGGAAAACGGGGTACGGGGCTGCCCGGAGCTCCTTGCAAAAAAAGAAGGCCAGACTCCTGTGGGGAGCCAGCCTTTTTTTCGATTCGCCGCGGGGATATGGGAAGGCCATGCCTTCCTCCCCTGCTGACGATCGGAATAAATCACGGCCTTTCGGCACGCGATGACAGACTCCACCACTTATTTCGATCGTATCCATATTAACATGAAGGAAAAGCCCCTGTCAACACGGGAATAATGGGAATTTAACGGCCGTATTGCACGTTCCTGCCTGCATCCTCCGGCAAAAAGTGCAGGACGCCCGCCGCTGCCCTGCAAAACCGTCAGGGCACGTTCCGGCGCAGCACATCCTCGTCCCCCAGGCGCCTGCGCACATGCCGGAGGATCCCCCTGCACCGCTTCTCCGTCCAGGAGATATCGCTGCACATTTCCCTGAGGATGCTCTCCCCCTCCGCCAGGGCGCGTTCATACTGGACGTCCGTCAGCTCCCCCGAGGCATGGGCCGCGTCCAGCTCATCCCGGTCGTCCACATGCACGTCGCCCTTGGGGGAGAAGATCACGTCCAGGTATGCGTCCACAAAGGCCAGCACGCCGTCCGGGTCGGTCTCCACACGGTCGATGACGTCCACATACCACAGGCTCACCCGGTCGCGGGGGCGATACTTGACGGTGATGACCCGGTGCTGCCCGTCGGGGATCAGCTGCATCCAGGTCATCCCCGCGCCGCACACCGGCACCCGCCCCGCCCGGGGCAGCGTCCAGCAGCATTTCTCCCCGCTGAGGATGCGGATCAGGCAGACCATGCCATGAAACTCCGGCAGATCCACCCGCATCTGGTAATACGGGAAGTGCTGGAACCCCCAGCCGTCCCGGTCAAGGCGCTTGCGTTTCATAGGGTACTCCTGTCAGGCTTTTTCTACATTATACCACGTTGGCGCGGAATGTCCAGCAGGGGCTCCCACCGTCATCGCGCACGCGCGATGCCACCTGTCCCGGTCGCAATCATAGATTGCTCCCCGCTTTGGCTAAAAACATGCCACTGGCATGTTTTCTTAACGCGTCGCGCCTCAGGGAGGGAGGCCTTGGGGCTGCGCGGATGTCCATATACCCGTAGGGGACGACCATTGGTCGCCCGCCCGGCCACATCCCCAGCCTGCCGCAAGGGAAAACACCCAAAGGCTCCCTTGTGTGAAGGGAGCTGCCCCGCAGGGGCTGAGGGATTGCTCCCCCTGTCCTACATAGCTCCAGGCGCAAGCAGCCTGCTGCAGGCAATCCCTCCGTCTCGCCTGTCGGCGCTCCACCTCCCTTTACACAAGGGAGGCTCTCACCGCAATCGCGTGCTGGTTGGCACGCCTTCCCCCGATTCCCAGCGCCCTGCATCTTTTCAAATCCGACAAAACGTGCTACAATAGGATCGCAGACCTGTGTCTGCTGCAATTTTCCCACCGCCCTGCGGGATCCTCCCCAGCGGCGGACGCTGCCCCATCTCCTGAAAGGAGCCAACCATGACAACACCCCTCAAGGTCGGCATGATCTCCCTGGGCTGCAACAAGAACCGCGTGGATTCCGAAACCGCGCTGGGCCTGCTGCGGGATCATGGCTATGTTTTCACCGGCGACCCCGCCCAGGCGGATATCCTGATGGTCAACACCTGCGGCTTTATCGAATCCGCCAAGGAGGAGTCCATCGACGCCATCTTCGAAATGGCCCAGTACAAGCAAAGCGGCCGCTGCAAGCTGCTGGTGGTCACCGGCTGCCTCGCCCAGCGCTATGAGGAAGCCCTGACCCAGGAGATCCCCGAGATCGACCTGCTCATGGGCGTCAACCAGTACAAGGAGCTGCCCGCCGCCATCGAAAGGGCGCTCCGGGGCGAAAAGAAGGCCTACTGCGCGGATGATCACACCTACTATGCCCACGACCGCGTGCTGACCACCCCGGCCTATACCGCCTACACCCGCATCGGCGAGGGCTGCTCCAACCGCTGCACCTTCTGCGCCATCCCGCTGATCCGCGGCCCGTACCGCTCCCGCCCGGAGGAGGACGTGCTTGCCGAGATCCGGCAGCTGGCAGGGCAGGGCGTGAAGGAGCACATCCTCGTCGCCCAGGATACCACCCGCTTCGGCACCGACCAGGGCCCGGCGGGCGAAAACGGCGGACACACCACCCTGCCCGAGCTGCTCAGGAAGGCCGCCGCCATCCCCGGGGTCGAGTGGCTGCGCGTGCTGTACTGCTACCCGGACGAGACGGACGACCGCCTCCTGGACGTGATCGCAAACACCCCCAACATCTGCAAATACCTCGATCTGCCCATCCAGCACGTCAACGATACCGTGCTGAAGAGGATGCACCGCCGGGGCAACAAGGCGGATATCCTGCGCTGCATCCGCGGCGCAAGGGAGCGCGGGCTGACGCTGCGCACCTCCATCATCGTGGGCTTCCCCGGCGAAACGGAGGAACAGTTCCAGGAGCTGCTGCAGGTGCTGGAGGATGCCGAGTTCGACCGGCTGGGCGCCTTCACCTACTCCCCGGAGGAGGATACCCCCGCCGCCCGTATGCCCGACCAGATCCCCGAGGAAGTGAAGCAGGAGCGCCTTGACCGCCTGATGGCCATGCAGGCCCGCATCAGCCTCAAGCGCAACCAGGCCCGCGTCGGCACGGTGGAAAAGGTGCTCGTCACCGACGTTTCCGATGAGGGTCTCCTGCTGGGCCGCAGCCACCGCGAGGCCCCGGAGACCGACGGCGAGATCCTCATCACCCTGCCCCAGGGCGCGCCTCTGCCCCAGGGCGCGCCTCTGCCCCAGATCGGTTCCTTTATCTCCGTCCGCATCACCCAGGCGGATACCTACGACCTGAAGGGAGAGATGCTTGCATGAATACCCCCAACAAACTGAGCCTGCTGCGCGTGATGCTCATCCCCGTGATGGTGCTGCTGATGTACCTCCCCGGCTGGCCGATGGTGCTGCTCTCCACCGCCGTCTTCGGCGCAGCCGCCTACACCGATTATCTGGATGGCCACATCGCCCGCCGCGACGGCCTGGTCACCGACTTTGGCAAGTTCATCGACCCCGTGGCCGATAAGCTGCTCAACCTCTCCGCCATGATCATGCTGACCCTGCCGGGCCTGCTGCCCCAGTGGGCCGTGATCGTCATCCTCGCCCGCGAGCTGGCGGTGGATGGCCTGCGCATGGTGGCCGTCGGCCAGGGCCGGGTGATCGCCGCCGGGCCCCTGGGCAAGATCAAGACCGTCAGCCAGATGGTCATGATCCTCTTCCTGATGCTGGCCGGCCGCCTGGCCCCGCTCTTCTTCCCGGACGTCGCCGTGCTGCTGACCGTGGTGGACGTGCTGGGCTGGATCATGGTGCTGTGGGTGGTCGTCATCACCGTCTGGAGCGGCGTGGACTACTTCGTGCGCAACTTCGACTGCATCCGCAACGCCAAGTAACCGGATATGAACAGGGCCGCATCCTCGCTGCTGGATGCGGCCCTTTCCGTCCCCCCGTCCGTCAAAGGGGAATATTTGTTCTTATCCACGATGCCATTATAGCACACTTGACGTGATAATGCAAGCTAATCTTTGCTAATCTTTGCAAGGGCGATGCCAGTTTTGTAACACAAATTTAAGAGAACATCCGTTTGCATTTCTCTTGACTTTTCCGCATTTTCCTGCTATAATAACCGACAGGTGCCCCCGGAGGGCATAGGGTAACATAGGGAGCATGGGAGCATAGGGAACCCAGGGAACAAAGGGAACCCAGTCCCCTCTTCCTCTCAGGGAAAAACAGACACTCCTGTGCAGCAGCACAGAACAAGCCGCAAGGTGAACGGCCAAAAGGCTCCCCCTTGGGGGGAGCTGTCACCGCAGGTGACTGAGAGGGTCTCCTCGCCGACCCTCGCAAGGAAACCCGACGCCGCAAGGTGAGCGGCCAAAGGCTCCCCCTTGGGGGGGAGCTGTCACCGAAGGTGACTGAGAGGGTCTCCCCCGCCGACCCTCGCAAGGA
>JAFQEB010000006.1 GCA_017399225.1 Clostridia bacterium
GCCACTCATGTGGAACGCCCTGGCCTGGGGATATGCTGCCCTGAAGGCTGCAATGGCGCTGGCGTTCACGCCGCTGCCAATCAGCACCTCAGGCCCCTGGTGTTCTTCTCTTTGCCGCAGCAGCCGACCAATGGTCTCCATCCCCAGCAGGCAGCTGCTTGCTGCGCCGCTGGTCAGCACGGTATCAAAGCCCAGCGCGTGGGCATCCAGATAGGTTTTGCAAGGATCGCGTGATACATCAATGCATCGATGCAAAGTCAAACCTGTCCCCTCTGCCGCCTTCAGCAGAGGTTCCATAGCGTATGCATCCAGATAACCTTCAGCATTCAGGCAGCCGATGACAAATCCATCTGCGCCTGATTCGCGCAAATGTCCGATCTGTGCTGCCATCATCATGATTTCCTCGCTGGTATAGAGGAAGTCACCTCCGCGGGGGCGAATCAGGCAGCGAACGGGTATGTCGCTTTCCGTCCGGATTTGCTGCAGGAGCTCCGCATAAGGCGTCAGGCCGCCCACTGCCAGTGCGCAGCAAAGCTCCAGCCGGTCCGCACCTCCGGCAATCGCAGCCCTCGCTGATGTCAATGAATCAACCGCAACTTCCAGCATTCCCGCCATCGTAGCGCCTCCTTGTAATTTTCGGCATTGCTGAATAGAATAGTCAACAAATAAGTGAAGAGCGATGGACAAATCCCCAAATTGCGTGTATAATATAAACAATAGGAGAAGCTGTGAGACCTTTCTGCAAAATAAAGGGGGTATATAAAATGAAACTGATCATCAAGAAAGACTACAATGAGATGTGCGCCTGGGCAGCACAGCACATTGCGGACGCCATCAACAACCACAAGGGCGAGCGGCCCTTCGTGCTGGGCCTGCCCACCGGCTCCTCTCCTCTGGGCGTGTACAAGCGTCTCATTGAGATGTATAACGAAGGCAAGGTTTCCTTCAAGAACGTCATCACGTTCAATATGGATGAGTACATCGGCCTGCCCAGAGAACATGATCAGAGCTACTGGTACTTCATGCACCACAACTTCTTTGATCACATTGACATCCCTGCGGAAAACATCAACATCCTGGATGGCATGACCAATGATCCCGAGGGCGAATGCCGACGCTATGAGGAAAAGATCGTGGCCTGCGGCGGTATCGACCTGTTCATGGGCGGGGCTGGCGTGGATGGTCACATTGCCTTCAACGAGCCTTTCACCTCGCTGAATTCCCGCACCGGCGTCCGCGTTTTGAACGAGGATACGCTGATCGCCAACTCCCGTTTCTTTGACAATGACCCTGACAAGGTGCCGAAAACCGCCCTGTCCGTGGGTGTCGGCACGGTCTGTGACGCCAGGCAGGTGCTGCTGCTCATCAGCGGCCACAACAAGGCCCGCGCGCTGCGTCACTGCGTGGAAGGTCGCGTTGACCATGCGTGGACTATTTCCGCCCTGCAGCTGCATCCCGATGGAATCATCGCCTGCGACGAGGTTGCCTGCGGTGAACTGAAAGTGGATACCTACAGGTACTTCAAGAGAACCTACAGGGACGAGCGCTGATGCATTGAGAAAGGCGCCCTTCGGGTTGTTCGAAGGGCGTCTTTCTGTGCTTACAGCTCCTGTCCGGCCATAAAGACCCGGCGGCTCGCATAATCCGCAGAGCAGACAAGGAAGTCCGCCACCTTACCCGTTTCGATGGAGCCGACCAGCGCATCTGCACCGATGGCACAGGCTGGATTGTAGCTTGCCGCGCGGACTGCGTCTTCCTCCGCAACCCCAAAACGGATCGCATTGACCATGCAATCATAGAGATTGGTCGCTGAGCAGGCAATCGTGCCATCAGCCAGCCTGGCCACGCCATCCACCAGCCAGGCATCCTGGCCCCCCAGCTCAAACTTGCTTCCGTTGGGCATGCCGCAGCAGCGGCCAGAGTCGGAAATCAGCACCATCCGCTCGCCGCCGAAGAGGTTGAAGGCAAAGCGAACCATGGCGGGGTGGGCGTGGAGACCGTCGCAGATCAGCTCTGCCCGGACGTTCGGATTTTCCGCCGCTGCCGGGATGACACCGGGATTCCGGTGGTGAATGGCAGGCATAGCGTTGTACAGATGGGTCAGGTGGGTCGCCCCGGCATCGAAGGCTGCCTTGGCATGGTCGTAGTCCGCGTCGGTATGGGCAACAGAAACGGTGCAAAGTTCCTTTGCCTGCTTCACAAATTCCTCCGCGCCAGGCAGCTCCGGAGCCACGTCCACGATCCGGATCAATCCGCCGCAGCCGTCCTGCAGGGCTTTGAAGCCCTCAAAGTCCGGCTCCTTCAGGTAGTCAGGATTCTGCGCGCCGCGCTTCTTGTAGGAGAAATAAGGGCCTTCCATCTGAATGCCGCGCAGCACGGACAGACCGGCTGGAGCCTCGTCTGCCAGCCGTTTTGCGTTGTCGAAGGCTTTTTCCAGCACCTCGTAGGGCAGTGTCATGGAGGCCGGTGCGAAGGAGGTCACGCCGACCTTGGCATAATAGGCAGCCATGGCCTTCAGCCCCTCATAATCGCCGTCAGAAAAGTCCGCGCCGGAGTTGCCATGGCTATGCACGTCGATGAGGCCAGGTATGACGGTAGCGCCCTGCAGATCAATGGCGTCGCCGGAAACAGCATCCGGCAGGATCTGTCCAAACTTTCCGTCAATCACCTCAAATGCACCTTCGCGAAAGGAAAAATCACTGCAAATAATTCTGGCATTCTTGAAAAACATTGAATTTTGCCTCCTATGTTTCGTTTTGTTTGTATATACCAGTAGAATCGAGTTGTGAATCTTCGCCGCACGGGATTAGATCAGACCGCGGCTGAGGCAATAATGGTAAATTCCGTCCTCGGAAACGGCGCCGCACACATCGTCCGCCACAGCCTTCAGCAGCGTCGTGGCGTTGCCCATGGCCACACCGACGCCCACCGTCTTGAGCATCTCCAGATCGTTCTGACTGTCGCCGAAAGCCATTGACTGTGATGCATCCAGCCCAAAGTGCTCAAGCACTTTGGTAATGGCAGTTCCCTTGCCGCTGGACGCGGGAATCACATCGACCGCGCGATCCCAGGAGACA
>JAFQEB010000066.1 GCA_017399225.1 Clostridia bacterium
AAGCAGACGGTCAAATGAAAACTCCGTGCTGCGCATCCCGGCCAGTCGAGGGCAGGCTTCACATCCGGCTGCGTTTTTGGTACAATATGTGACGCTTCGGGAAGGAAGGAATGGAGTGATGGACATAGTTTGCGAATTATATCATATTTCGCCTTCGCCTGTCTACGCGCCATGGAGTTTTCATTTGGCTGTGCACTTCTATCCGATTCCAGCGCTGCACTTCGCTGAAAACTTCACCGCCCTGCCAGCCTGATGGTCCGAGAGCGGGGACCCAGCCCTCAATCCCGTCCATTCAGCGGCTCCAAGCCCCTCCGAGCATGGCGCAGAGGCCCATCGGGACACTCCGCGAGCATGCCGGCCGAGGCCTCGGAGTCATGCCGAGGCCGCTGGCCGCCAACCGTCGCCGCGCGCTATGTCACTGCAAGCCGCCTTTCATCATGATTCGCACAAGCTTCGCAGGATGGAGCTTCAGGTCGTCTTTCACCTGCCCCGTCGTCTTTTCGGGATTCCGTGCGCATATCCACATGCCAAGCGACCTCGCCACCATCATCGCCGACATGACGTTCAGGTCGCACCTCCGCGTGAAGACGTCCTCGTGGTAGCCGTTGTCGCGCTTGCCGTGGTAAGTCTCGACGTACCAGTGCGTCCTTACGATCTCCGCGAACTTCTCCGCGCTCCGCGAGTCGGGGTCGAGCGACGAGACGTGCCAGGCGACCTCCTTCGTCGGCTTGCCGACGGGTTTGCGGATGTCCCTGCCGTGCTTGTCCTTCTTCCCGGTTTTCCGCGTCTGCCAGACCTCCCGGTACGTCCTGATGATCGTCCGGACACCGGGGAACCCGACCTCGACCGCGTCCTGGACGCGGAACACCTTCGTCTCGCGGATCTCCAGCCGACCCCGGTTCAGCTCTTTTTTTTTGAGGAGCCAACGAGGGGACGGATGCGGGAGAGCTCCTCGCACTGCCTCAGGACGCCCTTCTGGTTGCCCTTGACCTGGAGGACGTAGTCGCCGCCGTTCGCGAGGACCGTGTGCGCGGTGTCGTCCTGGCAGCTCAGCGCGTCCGTGCTGACGACCGCGCCGGAAAGGTCCATTCCGGAGAGCGTATCCCGCAGGACGGGGTACTCGCAGCGTCCTTTCAGCCCCTCCTTCTTCGACGCGGGCGCGACCGCGACCACATCGCCGCCATCCGTGTCCACGACCGACACAAGCCCAACGACCTCGTCCACGAACTTGCCGTCCGCCGCGAGATGCCGCGCGAGCTTCCCGTGCTGCGCCGTCATCCACTTCGAGAGGTGCGCGGCGTAGTCCGCCACGTCGAAGTCGTACCGCCCCGCCTTGTCCTTGTGCCGCAGAAGGTGGTAGAACGCGTTGTAGCTGGGGCAGACGCGCTTGCCCCAGACCTCGTTCCCGAGTGCGTCCTTCGCCTTCGGGCACCCGAGTTCCTTCAGCTGGGCGTTGTTGAGCCGCTTCGCGAAGGCGTGGGCCTCCTTCAGGTCCTTGGCCCCCGCCGCGACCGCCATCGTGAAGATCGAGAGGATCGGGCCGATGCCGATCGACTTGTTCGAGCCGCGGGGATCCTTGACGTGGCACAGCTCCCAGTGCAGGCTCTCCACCTGCCCCGTGGAGAACGGCAGGATGCCGTCGGACTTCGAGTGCGCCGCGACGTCGTACTCGTCGGGGAGGTCGTTCGACACGACCAGGTCCCATGCGTCCCTCCTGAACGGCTTCATGAACAGCACCTTCGGCCTGCCGTTGGGGATGTAGAAGTCCCTCGCGTGGTTCACGCGGGAGAACCCCTTCGTCTTCCCGACCTCCTCCCAGCCCGCCGCGCGGTAGCACGTCCCCGCCGAGCGCTCGATGTCGCAGAACGTCTCCGCCAGGAGCGGCCTGTACCCCCACTGCCGCTCCCAGATCGCCGGGAGCTCGCGCACCGCCATGCCGAGGACGTGCGAGGCGAGGTTCGGACGCGACCCCTTCGGCACAAGCTCCGTGTACCTGCGGTTGTTCACCACCAGCTTCAGCCTCGCAGCGCGCATCGCGGGGTTCCACCCGATGCGCTCGTCGCGCGCCTTCAGGCAGTAGCACGCTGCGGCCCACGTCATCAGCGCCACCGGCCTGCCGTCCTCCTCGAACACGAGCCGCACGAGGTCGCCAGCCCCGTGGGACTCGCCCATGTAGTGGTACTCCCCCTCGAGGTTGCGGAACCACTCGGTCTCGCCTATCATGCACTGACGCACTGTTATGTTCATCGACACTCCCTGCCCGCCTTATGGCGCGGCAAGTGTAGTATCTCAAAAATCGGCCTGTTTGTCAATAGGGGGCGGAAACTCAATACGAAATTGGACCTTGCTCAACTATCTGAAATCGCCGTG
>JAFQEB010000067.1 GCA_017399225.1 Clostridia bacterium
GATATCCACCTTCAGTTCCTTCTTGGTAGAACCGGTCTCAAACGTCTCACCGCACACGCAGCGAACGATGCACTTGCCGTAGTTGGGATGGATCTTTTCCTTCATTGCGATTTCACCTCTTTCGCGTATGCAATGATCGGCTCTATTAGCCGCGACCCCTATTGTATCACATTCATTGGGGGAATGCAAGGGGTCTGCAAGGCTTTTTTTCGAGTCCTGCGGGTTTTCTTTTGGGCGATCAGCCCCGCAGGGCGGCAGCCCAGTCCTTGATGCGGGACAGCAGCTCCGCATTGGTGCCGGTCTTGTCCAGCAGCTTGAGCAGCTCGGGGATCGCATCCTCCTCCCGGGGCAGCTCGCTGACCAGGCTGTGGATGGTTTTCAGACCTTCGATCTGCTCGGGGGACATGATGCTTTCGGCGCGCCTGGTTCTGGAGAGGCGCAGGTCAATGGGCGGATAGACCCCGGCCTTGGCGTGGTAGGCACTGAGCACCAGCTCCAGGTTGGCGGCGGCGCGGAACTCGCTGATGATGGCCTCGTCCACCTTGTTGACGCCGTCGTTGTTCATCGCGGCGATGACGGTCAGGGAGCCGCCCTCCCGCAGGCTGCGGGCAGCGCCGAAGAGGCGCTTGGCCTTCTGCAGGCTGGCAGGGTTGACCATGCCGGGCACCTGGCGGCCCTGCTGCATTGCGGCAGTGGTGTAGACCTTTGCCAGGGTGGTCAGGCTGTCCACCAGCAGCACCACGTCGCGCTTCTGCTCCGCCATGCGCTGGGCGTATTCCACCGCCAGGTCGGCCAGGCGCAGGTGATTCTCCGGGGGCATGTCAAAGGTGGTGGCCAGCACGGGGCACTTCACCTGATCCCGCAGGAGCGTCACGTCCTCGGGGGTCTCGTTGAAGAGCAGCACCAGCACCGCGGCCTCCGGGTGATTCTCGGTGATGACGTTGGCCAGGTGCTTCATCAGCAGGCGCTTGCCGGTCTTGGGCGGGCAGTGGAGAAGGGCACGCTGGCCAAAGCCGATGGGGGTGATCAGGTCGATCAGCCGCATATCCTGCAGCTTTTCCGCGCTGCGGGATTCCAGGCAGATCCGGCGGGTCGGGTAAACGGCAGTCAGTTCCTCAAAGAGCGGACGATTGATGGGGCCGTCGGCGGGGGCGCCATTGATGGCGGTGACGTAGAGCAGCGCGGCATACTTATCCCCGTCGCGCAGGGGACGCACCTTGCCGGTGATACGGTCGCCCGTGCGCAGGGCAAAGCGACGCACCTGTGCGGCAGAGACGTAAATATCCTTGACCGAGGACAGCAGGCTGTCGGAACGCAGGAAGCCGTAGCCGTCCGGGTGCAGTTCCAGCACGCCGCTGCCATCCAGGCACTCGCTGGGCGTGAGCATCTCGCTGGGGGCGGCGCTTGCCGCAGGGGCGGCGGGACGCTGCTCAAAGGCGGGGCGCTGTTCGTAAGCAGGCCGTGCGGGCTGCTCATAGGCGGGGCGCTGCTCGTAAGCCGGGCGGGCAGGCTGGTCGTAGGCGGGGCGCTGCTGGAACCGGGGCGCATCGCCGTAAGCGGGACGGCGCTCCTGCGGATAGGCAGGGCGCTGCTCATAGGCGGGACGGGCGGGCGGCTCGGCACGGATGGGACGCTCCTCCTCATGGGCGGCAGGGGCGGGCTCCTGGGCGGCGGGGCCGAAGCGGGGCGTGAAGCCCACGGGCCGGGTCGTCTGCGTGCGCTGGGGCTCCGCAGCGGCGGGCGTGCGGGGCGCTGCGGGGCGGCTGTTGTAGGCCGGGGCCTGATAGGCCGGCTTGCTGTTGAAGCGGGGGGCGACGTAGGCCTGCCGGAAGCTGGGCACGGGCGTCTCCGCAGCGGGAGCTTCCGTCTTTTCGGGGGCAGCGGGCGCAGCGGGCGTGGCCGCCTCTGCGTGGCCTTCGTCCTTGGCGGAGCTTTCGGCCATGGCGGCGCTCAGACGCTCGACGATGCCCTGCTTGGAGATGCCGGCGCTCAGCGGCACGTGCAGCTCCTTGGCCAGCTTGCGCAGTTCGATCACCGTCATTGCGGAAAGGTTCTGTTCGGACATGGGATTGCCTCCTTAAACAAGCGGAAAAGCGTCTTCAGCGGCGGGCCACGATGAAATCGCGGGTGACGGCCGTCTCAACAAAGTGCTGGAAATCATCATAGGGCGCTTCGGTCAGCGGGGTGAAGCCTGCGTCGGTCAGCATCCGGCACAGGTCCGCCTTCTTGAGCGTCAGGGTGTTGAAGCTCAGGGCGATGGCGCCGCCGGGGCGCAGGGCCTGCCGCCATGCGGGCAGCGCGCGGTTCATCACCTGGGCAAAGCTCTCCGTCCGGCGGCCCTCCTGGGGGGCGTGCTGTACGCCGTAGGGGAGATCGCTGACGATCAGGTGGGCGGGGGCCTTCTTCATCAGCTCGCCCGCCAGCGCCGTGTCGCCCAGATAGAGCGAAAGCGTGCGGGTGTCGCCGGATTTGAAATGCTCCTTCGTATCTGCGATGGTATAAATGGCCTCGGGCACGGCGTGCTTGCGGACGGTACGGCTGCCCTGATCCAGCTTGTGCTTGAGCCTGTGGAACTGCAGGTGCCGCTCGAAGTAATCGGCGGCTTCCTTCAGGTCGCGGCGGTCGATGTCCACGCCGGCGGCGTTCATGCCCTGCTGCAGGGCCACAAAGCAGGTGGTGCCCCGGCCGCACATGGGGTCGAGGACGGTCAGCGGCTCATCGGCGGCGAAGAAATCGCTGGCGGCATGGGCGCAGTTGAGCATCATCCGGGTGAAGACCGCGCTGGTCTTGCCCTTGTATTTGAGTACCTCGGCCAGATCCTCGGTGAGGTAATTGTGATCCGCCTTCTCCAGCGGGCGCAGGAATTCCCCCTGCTTTTCGCAGATCATCAGTGCCGCGCTGTGCCGGGAAAGGGCGGAGAGCTGCACGTCGGTCAGGGCGTCCGCCTCAAAGGAGAGGAAGGCAACGCCGCCGACGGTGGTGTGGGAAACCTCGCCGGAGATCCCCAGCGCGCCAAGAATACACCGAAGCTCGGCCTGACCGAGCTTCAGCTGTGCTTCGCGGTAACGGATATTCGCGTGCGGCGTCAATTGAAATAAGAACAGCATGAAAAGCCTCTTTCTTCGGGTGATTATTGGCAATGATATATGATGTAATCAGTATAGCAAAGATTGAATCGGCGCGCAAGAGGAATTTTGCTGTACAGATCAAATTTGAAACTTGTACACATAACGAAAAACCCCTTCCCAAAGCGGGAAGGGGCGTTTCTTTCGGTTCAGAAAGATTAATACTTGCGCTTGCGGGCAGCCTCAGCCTTCTTCTTGCGCTTCACGCTGGGCTTCTCGTAATGCTCACGCTTGCGGACCTCCTGGATGACGCCTGCGCGGGCGCACTGACGCTTAAAGCGCTTCAGGGCGCTCTCCAGGGATTCGTTCTCACGGACGCGTACCTCGGACACTGTTCTCCCTCCTTTCGCTCATCTCGCCTTGACATCAGCCAAATAGACAGACGGATGGCGAAAACCGTACAGACATTTTAGCATAAAGCGATTCGCTCGTCAATGCCTAATTTTCCGATTTTACAGATATTTTTTGTCATCCGGCACGGAAAAACCTGCGGGGCGTCAGTCCATGCGCTCGCTGAGCTGCTTGCCGCCCAGCACATGGAAGTGCAGGTGGCTCACGCTCTGGCAGGCGTCGGCGCCGCAGTTGGATACCGTGCGGAAGCCGCCGGTCAGCTTTTCCAGCTCGGCGACCTTCTTTACCGCGCGCAGGCAGGCGGCGAGGGCAGCGTCGTCCAGCTCATCCACGGCGGACATGCCGCTCACATGCTGCTTGGGCACTACCAGCACATGGGTGGGGGCCATGGGGTTGATGTCGCGGAAGGCGTAGGTCTTTTCGTCCTGGTACACGCAGGTGGAGGGGATGTCGCCCTTGATGATCTTGCAGAACAGGCAGTTATCCATGATATCAGTTCCTTCCTAAATATATTGTCAGATGATCTCCCCGGTCATGCCTTCCGCCGTCGGGTTCGTCAGGCGGACGGTCACGATGCGCCCCGGAATGCAGGCGGGGCAGTCGGCGATGGTGACGGGGATGTACTCCGGCGTATAGCCGTGCCAGAGGCCGCCGATCTTTTCCTCGATCAGTACGGTGGATTCCTTGCCAACCCACTGCGCCTGATAGGCCGCGGCGGTTTCCTCGCCCAGGGCGATGAGCTCCCGGGTGCGGCGCTCCTTGACGGCCTTCGTCAGCTGGCCGGGCATGACCGCTGCCTTTGTGCCCTCGCGGGGGGAGTAAGGGAAGACGTGGATCTTCGCATATCCCACGTCCCGGATGACCTGTCGGGTTTCCTCGTATTCCGCCTCGGTTTCGCCGGGGAAGCAGGTCAGCACGTCGGTGGTGAAGGCGGCCATTGGGAAGGCCGCGCGCAGGTTCGCCACCGCCTGCATGTACATGGTCATGTTGTAGCGGCGGGCCATGCGGGCCAGCACGGTGTTGCTGCCGGACTGCAGCGCCAGGTGGAACTGCGCACAAACCTTGGGCATTGCTGCCAGCGCCTTGGAGAACTCTACCGTCGCGATGGTCGGCTCCAGGCTGCCCAGGCGGATGCGCTGCACGCCCTCCACCTCATGCACCACGCGGATGGCATCCAGCAGGGTTGAGCCGTCGCCCAGATCCTTGCCGTAGCTGCTCAGGTGGATGCCTGTCAGCACCAGCTCGGTGTATCCGGCGGCGACCAGGCGCTTCGTCTCTTCGCGGATGTTGTCAAGGCTGCGGCTGCGGATCGGCCCGCGCACGCTGGGGATGATGCAGTAGGTGCAGTGGTTGTTGCAGCCCTCCTGGATTTTGAGGGTCGCCCGGGTGTGCTCGTCCTGGGTGGTGATGGTCAGCTCCTCGAAGGGGGTGGCGGCGTTCAGCTCGTTGACGGCGCTGACGGGGCCGTCCGTGATGGCCTTCTCCAGCAGCTCGACCACCTGATCCCGGTGCTGGGTACCGATGATGAGCTTCGCGCCGGTCTCCAGCAATTCCGCTCCTTTGCGCTGGGCAAGGCAGCCTGCCAGAACGATGGCGCTCTCCGGGTGCTCCCGGCGCAGGCGGCGGGTGAGCTGCATGGACTTCTTGTCGCCCGTGCCGGTGACGGTGCAGGTGTTGATGACGTACACATCCGCAGCCGCTTCAAAGGGAACGACCTCGTACCCGGCCGCACGGAATTTCTCCAGCATCGCCTGGGTATCGTACTGGTTCACCTTGCAGCCGAGGGTGTGGAAAGCAACGGTTTTCATGGTTCACTCCATATCGCCGTAGAGGCAGAATAGCGCGCTCAAGGCGCAAAGACCGGCGGTCTCGGTGCGGAGGATGCGCGGGCCAAGGGTGACGGATTGGCAGTTCGCGTCCTTCATCCGGGCGATCTCATCCTCGGACATGCCGCCTTCCGGGCCGATGACGATGGCCAGGTCGGTGACTTCCGGGTGCTCCTGATGGAAGCGGGCGAGGGAATACCCCCGCGCGTCCTCCCACGGCACGATGGCCGCCTGATGCGCCGCGAGCTTCGTCAGCAGGTTCTTGAAGCTGATGGGCTCCGTCACCTGCATCATCTCGCACCGGCCGGACTGCTTGCAGGCCTCGCGGGCGATTTTCTGCCAGCGCTCCTGCTTCTTGCGGCCGTCCTTCGCGTCCAGCTGCACCACGCAGCGGCTCATGGCGACGGGCACGACGGAACATGCACCCAGCTCAACGGACTTCTGCACGATCAGCTCCATCTTGTCCGCCTTGGGCAGGCCCTGGTAGAGGGTGATCCGGAGCTTGGCCTCGGTGGAGGGCATTTCGCCGGTGATGCGTACCTGTACCTCGCCGTCTCCTATGGACGCGATCTCGCCGGAGAAACGCTTGCCGACAGCAAACAGCTCGCAGGCTTCGCCCTGACGCATCCGCAGCACGCGGGTGGCGTGGCGGGCGTCCTCCTCGCAGAGGAAGGCGGTTTCGCCGTTTACGCCCCGGTCGTCAGCATAAAAGCGGTGCATCAGTCAGGCCTCCTGGACAGCATGGCGACCCACTCGCCCTTGCGGCGGATCTCAAGAATGGTGTAGTTGGCTTCGGTCAGGGCGTTGACCACGTCCTGCTCGCGCTCCTTGATGATGCCGGAGCAGATGAACAGGCCGCCCTCGACGATGTGGGGGATGAGGGGCTTTGCGAACATGCAGATGACGTCGGCGATGATGTTGGCCACACAGACCTCGCACACGCCGTCGGTGGATTCGAGCAGGTTGCCCTCCACCGCGCGGATGACGTTTTGCAGGTTGTTGTGCTCCACATTCTCCTTGGCCACCTTGACGGCCGTAGGGTCGATGTCGATGGCAAGCACGTCCTTTGCGCCGAGCATCGCCGCGCCGATGGCCAGGATGCCAGAGCCGGTGCCCACGTCGATGACTGTGTTCACGGGCTGCTTCAGCATCACGTCCTCCAGCAGCTCCAGGCACATGCCGGTGGTCTCATGGGTGCCGGAGCCGAAGGCCATGCCGGGGTCGATCTCCATGACCAGGTCGTTCTCCTGGGCGTCGTAGAGCTCCCAGGTGGGCTTGACCACCAGCCTCTTGCCGGCGCGGAAGGGCTTGTAGAACTTCTTCCACACCTCTGACCAGTCCTCGTCGTGGACGTTGGCAGTGCCGATCTCCAGCGTGCCCATGTCGATGCCCAGGTCGGCGGACTTGAGTTCGGCCATGCGGGTCTTCAGCGCGCCCATGCGGTCGGCGAACTTCTCGTCCGGCTCAAACCAGGCGTGGACGACCACGTCCTCGGGCAGGGTGTTGATGAGGTTCGGATCAATGATCTCCCAGTAGCCGTTGGGCTTGTCGGGGTCGGGAATATCAGCACGATCCTCGACCATGGTGCCGGTCGCGCCCTCGGAAATCAGGGCCTCGGAGACGATATCCGCGCCCATGGTGGTGGTGTGTATGGTCAGTTCGACCCAATCCATAAGTCATCTTCCTTTGCTTGAAAATAATACACCAATTATATTATAGAACAAATGGCGCTTCAGGTCAACGGGCGCAGGGAATTACACAAAAAATCCCTTGCGCCCAAGGATTTGCTGTGGTATACTTGTCTTTGGATACAATCCGTTCAAGCAAAAGGAGGATAATGGCATGAAGAAGTTCTTTGCAGAATTCAAAAAGTTTGCCCTGCGCGGCAACGTGATCGACCTGGCTGTCGGCGTGATCATCGGCGGCGCGTTCACTGCGATCGTCAATGGCGTGTCCAACGACTTCATCAAGCCCCTGCTGGCCTACATCATGGGTACCAAGCCTGAGGAGATCCTCATCGGCGAGGCGCCCTGGTCCTGGAGCCTGGCTGCGTCCGACTTCGTGAGCACCATCATCAACTTCCTGATCACTGCGCTGGTGCTGTTCATCATCATCAAGCTCTTCAACAAGATCTCCACCATCGGCAAGAAGCCCGAGGCTCCCAAGGCGCCCACCACCAAGAAGTGCCCCTACTGCCTGAGCGAGATCCCGCTGGAGGCCACCAAGTGCGCCCACTGCACCAGCGAGCTGCCCAAAGCGTAAGAACGCCTGTGCTGCATAGCTGAGCAAGCGGACAGCAAAAATGGAGACTGCCATAAGCGCGGCAGTCTCCAATTTCAGTTTTTTCCGAAGGATCAGTCGACGATCGTCTCCGTGGCGGTGATCATCTCCGCGCCGATCTGGGCGGGGAGGGACATGGTCATCGCGCCGTTGGAGTAGACGGTGACGGTCATGCCATCGGCAAGGCCGGTCAGCTGCTCGGCGGAGGCGTTGACCACGATGGGCTCCAGCTCGGTGTTCAGGATGAAGCCGGTCTCGTGCAGGTCGCTGATCTCGCCCGTGTGGGTGTAGCAGCCCACCTTCATCGCCGCGATCTGGGCGGGGATGGAGAAGGTCATCATGCCGTTGTAGCTGACGTGGATGTAGTCGCCGGCTTCAACGTCCTTGCCTTCGAACAGGGTCTCCTCGAAGAGGTTGACCTGAACCTGCTGGCCGTCGGCGGTCTCAATGAGAATGAAATCGTCGTTGACTTCGGTCACCACGCCGGCGATATCGAAGACCTCCTGCACGACGGGCAGGGGCAGGATCTCCACGGCGTTGACGGTGATGGCGTCCAGGCCGGCGGTCATCAGGCCGTCGGTGACGACGATGATCTCCATGCCGGGCTCAGGCTGCACGAAGAGCAGCGCGTCCTCCTTGGGGAAAACCGCGTAGGGGATCTCCTCGCCGTCCACGGTCAGGGTGAAGCCGCCTTCGGTCATCTCGGTCACAACGCCCACAAGCTCGTGGCCGCGGATGTGCTCCGCAACGATCTGGGGCGGCAGGGACATGGTCATCATGCCGCTGTGGTAGACGGTGACGAACATATCGTTCTGGATGCCCTCCAGCAGCGCAACGTCAGCGTTCACCTGCCACACGTCCTCGCCGAAGGTCAGGGTGAAGCCTTC
This sequence comes from Clostridia bacterium, assembly GCA_017399225.1. The sequence goes on from JAFQEB010000067.1 coordinate 8,470, forward strand.
CTCGGTCATCTCGCTCACGACGCCCTGCAGCTTGTTGTTGCTGACGGCCATCGCGGTGATCTGCGCGGGCAGGGAACGGGTCATCATGCCGTTGTAGGTCACATGCACGAAATCGCCGATCATGACGTCCAGACCTTCAAAGCGGGTCTTGTCGTTCAGCAGCGCTTCGGCATACAGGCCGTCGGGGGTCTTGATGAGGATGCGGTCATCCTGGATCTCCAGCACGAAGCCGGCCAGGTCAGCGACGTTCATCAGGTCGTCCGTCTCGGGGACATAAGCTTCGTCCTCAGCAAAGACGGACAGGGCGGTGAGGGCCAGCAGCAGGGCCAGCAGGGTTGCGATCATCTTCTTCATGGGTTCCTCCTTGATGGTAGTGCCCGCTTCCTGCGGGTTACACCTATAAAGACGAATGAAGCGTGAAATTGTTCCCGGAAAGTTGAGAAGTTTTTCTGAAAAATTTCTCCAGTGCCCGCTGCGGAGGAAAATAAGGAAATAGGGATTGCATTTTTTCTGTATTTGTGGTATAATAGTCACAAGATACGGGAGGATGTAACCAAAATGTGTAACCTCTGTGTAAACTTGCGCGGAGGTCTGGTTCGTGATCACCGGTCGGTTACTTATTAGGAGGCTCAAGATATATAATGAAAAGAAAGCGCATTGCAGTGCTGCTTGCGGGCGTTGACCGCGAGTATCAGCACGCCCTGACCAGCGGTATGACGCGGGCGGCAAGGGAAGCAGATGCGGATCTGTTTATCTTCAACTGCCAGGGACAGGCGGACGGCTTCGTGCGGAATGACCGCGGCGAGCGGGCCATCTTCAGCCTGCCGGCCGTATCGGATTTTGACGCGGCAGTCGTGCTGCTGGCGACGATCCCGACCCGGATCTGCCGGGATCAGATCCGCGATATGATCCTGATGGAGCCGGATATGCCCATCGTGACGATTGATGTGCAGTTCGCCCAGAGCGTGCAGCTGGCCTTTGACGATATCAGCAGCACGAAAGAGCTGACGCGGCACATGCTGGACGTTCACGGCGCAAAGAGCTTTTGTGTCGTGACAGGCCCCCGGGGAGCCCGCGTGGCGGACGCTAGGTATAAGGCGGTGTGCGAGGTGCTGGCCGAGCGCGGCATTGAGCTGCCGGAGGATGCGGTCTATGATGGCAGCTGGGTGCGCGAGGGCGGCCAGAGGGCGGCGGAGCAGTTCCTGAACAGAAAGGACGGCCTGCCGGACGTGATCATCTGCGGCAACGACGATATGGCCTTCGGCGTGGTGGATACACTGCAGGGTAAGGGCTACGACGTGCCCGGCGATGTGCTGGTCACCGGCTTTGATGCCCGACGCGAGGCGCTGGGCCGTGGGCTGACCACCATCGTGCGTCCTGTGGAGGGCGCCGGCGAACTGGCAATCCAGACGCTGATGAAGTGGATGGCAGAGGGCCGCCCCGAAGTGGACGAGATCGTGCTGCCGACCGAGATCATCTACGGCGAGAGCTGCGGCTGCGCCTCCCATAACATGCGTGCCAAGACCAGCGTGCGCGCGCTGAGCGCAGAAAGCCGCCTGCGGGAAAAAGTGCTGCAGCAGACGGTCGAGTTTACGACGGCGCTGGCCAGCGTGTCGACCCAGCGTGAGGCGGGGGAGCACCTGACTGCCTTTGCCCGATCCTGGGAGGCCAGGGAGATGCATGTCTGCGTGGACCCGGATTTCTTCGATGCGCAGGAGCAGCAGGAGCGGGAGACCTACCCGGATGAAATGATGCTGCTTTCTGGACTGAGCAACGGCCGGGAGCTGACGCAGCAGCGCTTTGCCACCCGTAAGATGCTGCCTCTGCTGGAGGAGGAGCGCGACGAGCCGCTGGCGCTGGTTTTTGCGCCCCTGCACTACATGAACCGCAACATCGGCTACATCACCTTTGATGTGACGCATGTGGTCAGCGGTATGCTGCCGTCCCTGCTGCTGCTGGTGTCCAGTGCGATGATGAGCATGTCCCTTCGTGCAACGGTGCAGGAGTATACGACAAGGCTGGAGCGGATCTCGTCACGCGACGAGCTGACGGGGCTGCACAACCGCCGTGGTATGCGGCAGCTGATCCCGCCGGTGTTTGAGGCGGCGAAGAAGGAACATAAGAAGTTTGCGGTCGTTTGCTGCGATATGGATGGCCTCAAGACCGTCAATGACAGCTTCGGACATCAGGCGGGCGATCAGGCGATCTGTCGGCTGAGCCGTGCGATCCAGGTGCTGGAGCAGGATGGCCTGAAGTGCATCCACATCAGCGGCGACGAATTCCTGGCGCTGGGCTGCGTGGAGCAGGGCTGCACGGCGGAGCAGCTGCTGGAGCGCCTGCGCGGAAGCATTGATGCGCTGAATGAAAACGACCCGTGGCTGTGCGATATCTCCGCCAGCATGGGCGCGTGCGTGGCTGTGCCGGACGCCGGGGAGCGCCTTGAGGAGTTCATCCTGCGGGCGGACAACAGCATGTATGCCGAAAAGCACCTGCATCACCGCAGGCTGGGACGCTTTGCGGATCCCAGCGCTTACAGGCTTGAATAAGGATGACAATCATGAGGCCGTCGGGGCAAATGCTCCGGCGGCCTTACTGTCTATTTTAATGAAGTTTCTCAGTCCTCGGGAATGTAGATGCAAGCTCCGGCGACGAAATCGCCGGGGGCCAGGCAGGGGTTGGCCCGCAGCAGCGCGCTCAGGGAGGCGTTGAGCCGAAGCGCAACGCTCTCCAGCGTATCATCCGTCGCCAGCGTGTAGGTGCGCTGGACGGGGCAGGGCACATTGTTTTCCGGGATGCACAGCGTCTGCCCGGCGTGCAGGCGCGTCAGGTCGACCGATGGGTTGGCGCTTTGCAGGGTGCGGAGGTTGAGATTCCGGCGCAGCTGGATATCGGCGGCAGTTTCGCCCTCGGAAACGGTGTAGCGGCTGCTTTCCGGGCAGACGAAAATGGCGTCGTCCTGAACGGCGTCGTCGGGCGAGGCGGGCTGGTCGGGGAGGGTCGCCGGGGAGTCGAGGTCGTCCGGCGCGGTTTCCGGCGGCACCTCCGGGGTCTCGGGTGTGGGCGGAACGGGCGCTTCGGGGGCGGGGGGCGCATCACTCTCCTCGGTGGGGATGCAGAGCACGTCGCCGACCATCAGCCGGGCCGGGTTGATATCGCTGTTTGCCTCCAGCAGATCCCGCAGCGGGACGCCGAGCCGGTTGGCGATGAGGTAAAAGCTGTCGCCGCGCCGCACGGTATACTCATACCCGCATACCTTTTCCTGGGGCGATCTGGTGCAGTTTTGATGGCTCATTTAAGCAGCTCCTTTCCATGGGTGGTCGATTGAGGATATGCGCGCCCATGCGGATTATGCCGAAGGAACAAAATGCTGAGAATCCATGGAAAACCGCAGTTTTTTACATTTCGCTGTTTACATTGAAAGTTTTTGTGATATACTGTAAACTGTGGCTAAGAACACGCTTTCTTTGCGTTGCGCAAATTTCGGCGCACCGGCGTTTGCTGCGGGCCGCTCCGGCGGCAGAAAGGAACGGAACACGGATGAATAACGGTCAGCCTCCCTACGGCGATCCCTCTCAGTGGGGACAGCAGCCCGTGCAGGGGCAGAATCCCTCCGCACAGTATGATCCTGCACAGCCCTACAGCGGGCAGTACCCTGTGCAGAACGGATATCAGCAGGTTTACGGGCAGCAGTCTTATCAGCCCCAGACCTATCAGCCTCAGGCGCATCAGGCGCAGGAGAGCTATCAGCAGCAGTCCTGGCAGCCCTATGGACAGGCGCAGAACTATGGGCAGCAGAGCTACGGCCAGCAGGCCTACAGTCAGCAGCCCTATCAGAACCCCTATCAGCAGGGGTATCAGCAAAATGTGTATCAGCAGACCATGCAGAACGCCCAGCCCCTGCAGGGCTACGGCCAGACCATGCAGAATCCGCAGGAGCCGGTGCCGGGGCAGTTCTATCCCGCGCAGGGCTACAGCGGATACGTCAGCCAGCCCAAGGGGAAGAAGCCGGAGATCTCGCTGGAGATCATTGCCAAGGTCGTGCTCTACGGCGTGCTGCCGGTGCTGTTTATCCTGGCCATCTGGCTGAAGATTCCGGCGCTGTGCTGGATCTTTGTCATCGCCAGCGCGCTGTCGGTGGCAGCGTTGTGGGTCAAGGAACTCGTTGCTCCCAACCTTCGGCTGACGGCGTCGCTGGTGTACGGCGTGCTGGCAGTGGTCGCGCTGGTGGTCGCCTTCAACGGCGCGCCGGTGAAGGACGGGCAGACGCAGCAGAACGGGACCGCCAGCGTGCCGGGCGCCAATGCAGCCCAGCAGGGCGGGGATCTCAGCACGGGCATGACCTGGGAGGCGACGCCCAGCCCCACGCTCTCTGCTACCGCGACGCCCGCGCCCATCGAGACCAGCGAGGCCGAGGAGCGGCTGTATTCCTTCTTCTTCTTCTGGCATATGAAGGATGAGGATGACATGCTGGCGCTCACCGCCCCCTCCTGGCGGGCGATGTATGAGGACCCGGCCTACGAGCTGTGGCGCATCCGTGCCAACCGCAGCCCGCAGGATGACTGCGAGATCGTTCATATCTCTGGTACGGATGCGGACGCCATGCGTACCGCGAAGGTCAAGGTAAGCATCGACAAGAACATCAACCGTGCGCCGGAGCGCTATTCCTTCAATGTGCTGCTGCTCAAGGAGGACGGCGCGTGGTACATCGATCCCCGTTCGCTGGAGAGCAACGAAAAGGAGACGCCCACCAAGGCGGCCGCCAACGTTACGCCCACCCAGCCCGTCCGGATGCCCGGACAGCCGACCACGGAGCTGTACTACAACACCAAGGGCGGCAGCTATTATCACCTGAAGGCGGATTGCGGCGAGATCGCGCCGAGGTATCAGCCGTACATGGCGAAGTTCTATTTCTCCCAGATAAACGACTGGCCCTACAATGAACTGCAGTACTGCCAGGCCTGCGGCGCGCCCCGGCGCGAAAACTGATGCCGGCCCGGCGTATGCCGCCCCTGCCGGAGCATCTGCTGGCCGGCGTGTCAGGGGGCGCGGACTCTGTGGCGCTGCTGCACCTGCTTTTGCAGCGGGGCGTGAGGGTCACGGCAGTCCATGTGAACCACGGCCTGCGGGGGGAAGCCTCCGACGGGGATGAGCGCTTTGTGCGCGAGCTTTGCGGACAGCTGCAGGTGCCGCTCCTGGTATACCGGGCCGTACCGCCCGATGCTCCGGGAGAGGACTGGGCCCGCAGAGCGCGCTATGGCTTCTTTCGGGAAGCGATGGCGGCAACGGGGGCTGAGGCTCTCGCCCTGGCCCACCACCGGGACGATCAGGCGGAAACGCTGCTGCTGCACCTGCTGCGGGGCTCCGGACTTACCGGCCTTGGCGGCATGGCGGCTGACGCGGTGGTGGATGGGCTGCGGATCGTGCGGCCGCTGCTGCAGTTTTCCCGGCAGGAGCTGCGGGAGCTGCTGCTGCGCCTTGGCCAGCCCTGGCGGGAGGATGAAAGCAACGTTGATCCCCGCTACCTGCGCAATGCCCTTCGGCTGGACGTCCTGCCAAAGCTGGAGGAGCTGATCCCCGGCGCGGCAAAGCGCCTCGCTGCAACGGCGGAGATGCTTCAAGGGGAGGAGGCTGTGCTGGCTGGCATGGCGGAAAGCTTCCTGCAGCGCTGCGGCGAAGCGTATCTGCCGCTGCATATGCTCCGCGAGCAGCCGGAAGCCATGCGCCGGAGGATCGTCCGGGCCTGGTGGCAGCAGCAATGCGGCGGCAAAAACGGGGAGCGCTGCCTCTCCGCGCAGCAGACCGATGCGCTGGCGCGGCTGATCGACGCCCCGGCGGCGGCTGCCTGCAACCTTCCCATGGGAATGCAGGGCAGGACCGGCTGGACGCATCTGCATCTGACCGGCGGTTCCCTTCAGGCTCCGCTGGAAGAAAAGCCCCTTTTACAAAGCGAACTGATCTGTATCCGGCCCTGTGAGGGCACGGCGGGCGACGGCCTTGAGTCGCAGGCGCTCCCGCGAAGCCTGCTGGGGCAGCTGACCGTCCGCAGCCGCAGGCCGGGCGACTGGATCCGCCCCTTCGGCGCAGAGGGCAGTCAGTCCCTGCAGGATTATCTGGTCAACCGGCGTGTGGACGCCCCTTTCCGGGATCGTGTACCGCTGGTTTGCCGGGGCAGCGAGGTGCTGCTGGTCGGCGGCGTGGGCGCAGGGGACGTTCCCAGATTTGAAGAAGAAAGTGACAGCGTGCTGGCGTGCTGGACAACGGCATTCCCGTGGCGCAGGAATTGAAAAACAGGATGGAGGCACGATAATCATGATGGAACCCAATGCAGCACTCTACGGCGATCTCTCCCGTGTGCTGGTGAGCCGCGAGGAGATCGCGGAGGCAGTCAGTGCCCTGGGCAGGAAGATCACCGAGGACTATCAGGGCAAGGAGCTGATGCTGGTCGGCATCCTCAAGGGCGCGGTCGTGTTTTTCTCCGACCTGGTCCGGGAGATCGATCTGCCGCTGAAGATGGAATTTATGGCAGTTTCCAGCTACGGCGCTTCCACCAAGACCACCGGCGTTGTCAACCTGGTGAAGGATATCACCGTGGATATCACCGGTATGCATGTGCTGATCGTGGAGGACATCGTCGATTCCGGCATGACGCTGAGCTACCTGAAGAAGTACCTGTCCACCCGCGGTGCGGCCTCCATCAGGATCGCCACGCTTCTGGACAAGCCTGAGCGTCGCCGCGTCGACCTCAAGGCGGACTACTTCTGCTTCACCATCCCGGATGAATTCGTGGTCGGCTATGGCCTGGACTATGCGGAGAAGTACCGCAATCTGCCGGATATCGGCGTGCTGGATCCCCGCATTTATGGAAACAGCTGATTTTCTGACGAAAACCAGATGAAATGCGTCGGCGCAGGAGAATGTGCATAGGCTGATGAAGCGCAGGCGGCGCAGTTCACGCTGGGATAATATTCCTGTGATACCCTTCGGGGAGGGCGATTCGCCCGATCCGGTGCTATGGCGCATATGCGCTGATTTATTGAAGGAGGACCAAAACATTGAAGAAGAACAGGGGCTGGGTAGGCTTTGTCATGGTGCTTGCCATCTTCCTGCTCACGGCCATTCTGCTCAATGGCGGCCTGAACCAGCGTGACCGCAGGCTGACCTATGCGGAAATGTGGGAAAAGATCGAGGCTGGCGAGGTCAAGAGCGTTGCCATCCGTGAGACGAACCTGTGGGGCCTGTATACGGAGACCAAGGTCGCCGAAACGAACTTCCCCCAGCGAGATTATGACTTTGAGGTGACCATCACCGATATCGAGAGCTTCCGGCAGGAGGCCTACAAGCGCCAGGCGAAGAAGCTGGGGGTCAATCCTGACTCCGTGGGCGACGGCGACCTGACGTTCAGCATCATCCCCATGCCGCCGGAAACCGTGTCCGTCTGGGTGACGATGATCCCCAGCTTCCTGCTCATCGGCAGCATGGTGCTGGTGTTCTTCATGTTCATGCGCGCCCAGAATGGCGGCGGCGGAAAGGTGATGAACTTCGGCAAGTCCCGTGCCCGCGTGGCAGACCCCAGCCGCAACAAGGTCACCTTTGACGACGTGGCCGGCGCGGACGAGGAAAAGGAAGAACTGCAGGAGATGGTCGATTTCCTGCGCAATCCCCGTACCTACATCGAGATGGGTGCGCGCATCCCCAAGGGTGTGCTGCTCATCGGCCCTCCCGGCACGGGTAAGACCCTGCTGGCCAAGGCCGTGGCGGGCGAGGCC
>JAFQEB010000068.1 GCA_017399225.1 Clostridia bacterium
ATTCCCCACTGAGAGAAAGGTTGCTCACGCGTTACTCACCCCTCCGCCGCTAGAAAACTCAGGAGCAAGCTCCCTCGTATCCCCGCTCGAATTGCATGTGTTAAGCAAGCCGCCAGCGTTCGTCCAGAGCCAGGATCAAACTCTTGCGTTTAATCCTTTATGCTTAACCGGTTTTACCGGCAAGACTCAACTCATTCGGAATTACTGTCTCTTGTTTGCGTTCTTTCTGTTCTGTATCGTTTTCAAGGTTCAGTGCCCGCTCTCGCGAGCAAGCTTGTTTATCTTATCACCATCCCTGGGAAAAGTCAACACCTTTTTTCAGTTTTTTTGAACTTTTTTCATCTCTTTTTCGCATATCGAACATTCGCTTTTGGGGCATTTCCGAACGTTCTGCAAATTAATCGAACATCCCCGGCGTCACACGCCAGGGATGTTCGTCTTTCCAGCATCCAGGATCTGCTCCACCACGGCGCCGCCAATGCAGCGATCTCCCAGGTACAGCACTGCACTCTGGCCGGGCGTCACAGCCCTTTGAGGCTCCAGCGCCCGGATCAGCAGCTTGCCGTCCGCCTGCAGCGTCGCCTCCACCGGCGTATCCACCTGGCGATAGCGGTACTTACAGGTGCAGCGCAGGGTTTCGCCCGTGCTGATGGGCGCATCCCCCACCCAGGTCACGCCGCCGGCGATGGACAGGGTCGAGTAGAGCATCGGATGATCCTCCCCCTGGGCGACCAGCAGCCGGTTCCTCTCCAGATCCTTGCCGATGACGAACCAGCTCCGCCCGTCGCCGCAGCCGCCGATGCCAAGGCCACGCCGCTGGCCGAGGGTATAATACATCAGGCCGTCATGATGGCCGACCACCGCGCCGTCCGGGGCGACCATATCGCCGGGCTGGGCGGGCAGGAACTCCTGCAGGAAGGTCTTGAATCGCCGTTCGCCGATGAAGCACACGCCGGTAGAATCCTTCTTCTTGCTGTTGATCAGGCCGTGCTGCTCCGCGATGGCGCGCACCTCCGCCTTGGTCATGTGACCGACGGGGAACATCGCCTTTTTGAGCTGCGCCGAGTGCAGCATATAAAGGAAGTAACTCTGATCCTTGTTGGGATCTGCGCCGCGCAGGAGATCGCCGCTTTCGTTGGTCTGGACAAAATGCCCCGTGGCCATCCGGGAGGCGCCCAGCTGCATGGCGAAGTCGAGGAAGGCCTTGAACTTGATCTCCCGGTTGCACAGCACGTCCGGGTTGGGCGTGCGGCCCGCGCGGTATTCATCCAGAAAGTAGCTGAACACGCGATCCCAGTATTCCTGGGCGAAATTGACCGCATAGTACGGGATGCCGATGGTCTCGCAGACCTCGCGGACGTCGTTCCAGTCCGCTTCGGCGGTGCAGACGCCGTCGTCCCCGTCTTCCTCCCAGTTTTTCATGAACACGCCCACCACGTCGTAGCCCTGCTGCTTGAGCAGCAGCGCCGCGACCGAGGAATCCACCCCGCCGGACATGCCCACCACAATACGTTCTGCCACTTATTCCGCCTCCATGAGCCTTGCGATGACGTGCTCCGCCACCTCTTTGCCGATTTCCTTCGGGGTACGGGTCGCATCCACGACGATGAACCGGTCAGGGTCGCGGCGGATGAGCTCCCGGTAGCCGGCTTCGGTGCGCGCGTGGAAGGAATCCCCCGCCAGCTCCAGCCGATCCAGCTCCGTTGCGGCGGCGCGGCGCGCCATGGACGTTTCGTGATCCACGTCCAGGTAGATGGTCGCCATGGGCATCGTGCCGTCCACGGCGGGGGCGTTGATGTCCAGCACCCGCTGCACACCCAGCTGCCGACCGCCGCCCTGATAGGCCACGGAGGAATCCACGAACCGGTCGCACAGCAGCACCTTGCCCGCCTTGACGGCCGGGCGGATGACCTGACGCACATGCTGGGCGCGGGCCGCCGCGTAGAGCATCGCCTCGGTAATGTCGTCCATCTCGGTATTGTTCTTGTCCAGGATGATCTCCCGCAGCTTCTCGGAGATGGGGCAGCCGCCGGGCTCCCGGCTGAGGACGAGCTCGAAGCCGAAGCGGTCGATGGCGTCGGTCAGGAGGCGGATTTGTGTGCCCTTGCCGCTGCCGTCCAGGCCCTCGATGGAGAGGAACGCGCCCGCCGGGGTTTCGGCTTCAGGGCAGAGCAGGTCGATCACATGCTGCACCGTGGCGCAGTAGGCCGTGCAGCCGGCCTCCCGCAGCTCCTCTTCGGAGCCGTAGCCGTAGCCCACGCCGATGGACTTCACCTCCCGGCCCAGGTTCCTGCCCGTGCCGATGGCGCCCTCGATGTCAAACTTGCGATCGCCGATCATCCACGCCTCGTCCCAGTCTTCCGGCAGGGCCTCGGTGATCAGCCCCACCTTGTCGGAGGAGCGGTCGCCTTCGGGGCCGACGATCTTCTGAATATACTTGTCCAGGCCGAAGTGGGCGATGATGCGCTCGGAGGCCCTTTGGGGCTTGCCCGTCGCCACGGCGATGTACCAGCCCTCCTGCTTCAGCGTGCGCAGCAGGCGGCGGATGCCGGGGAACACCCGGTTCTCGAACAGGCCCACTACATTGTAGCGTTCGCGGTAGGTGGCCACGGCCCGGTCGGCCATGTCGTCGTCCATGCCCATGTACTCCCGGAAGGAGTAGCCCAGCGGCGGGCCGATGAATCTGCGCAGGGTCGCAGCGTCCGGCTCGGGGAAACCCAGCTTTTCCGCCGCGTACTTCACGCAGTTCCAGATGCCCTCCTCCGAGCGGGTGAGGGTGCCGTCCAGGTCCAATATCACTGCTTTACGCATAAGAGCGTATCTCCTTCCACGCCGAAGCGCTCCTGATTCTTGGCATTCGTAAGCCGGTCGATGACCTCGGCCGGGATGATCTCCCCCGGGCAGACCAGCGGCACCCCCGGCGGGTACAGGCCCGCAGAGGCCGCAGCGATGCGTCCGGCGCAGGCCGCCAGGGGGACGTTTTCGCTCTGGGCCATGGCTGCCGCGCGAACCTCCATCGCCTGCGGTGGGATGGCCGTCAGCATGGGCAGCACGGGGATCTCTTCATGTTGCAGCGGGCATTCCTTCAATATAGATAGAAGGGACAGCACCCGTTCCGCCTCATCCATGGCGGTGAGGATGAACACCACCCGCCGGTGATCGTGCATTTCCACATCCACCCCAAGGGCCTGCAGGGCCAGCGCGAGGGCCGGGCCGCCCTGGGGTGCGTCGATGACCAGCCGGGTCGGGTCGAAATCCAGGCCGGTATCTTGCCACATCGCGTGGGCGTCCCGGTAGCCCTGGGCAGGCAGCGCCCGGCGGATCTCCTCCGCTGCGGCGGCGACAGCCTGCAGCCGCTCCCGGCCATGCAGGGTCATACAGGCCCGCGCGTCGTCGATGGACATCATCTGGATAAAGGAGGGCGAGGAGGTCTGCTCCCGGCGCAGCAGGCGCAGCGCCCGCACGCGATCAGCCCCGCCCTGCAGGTGCAGCACCGCCGAGCCGGTCAGGCCGGGCAGGGTCTTGTGTACCGACTGCACCCAGGCGTCCGCGCCGCACGCTCCGGCGGACTTCACGCCCTCCAGCCAGGGGAAGTGGGCCCCGTGGGCCTCGTCCACCACCAGGCGGATGTTCCGCGCATGGGCGGCCTCGGCGATGCGCTCCAGGGGCAGCATACAGCCGTAATAATCTGGCCTCGCCAGAAAGATCGCCTTTGCCTCCGGATGCGCGTCCATCGCGGCGATCACGTCGGTTTCCTTCATGTAGCACAGGCCGTCCGCCGTCATGGACAGGGGCAGCCAGCGCACCTTCACCCCGCCCATGATGCAGCCGTTGACCGCAGAGAGGTGAGCGTTTCTGGGCAGGAGGATGGTATCACCCTCGTGGCAGTACAGCTGCATCATCACATGGATGCCGCTGGTGGAGCCGTTGGTGAGGAAGAGCGTCTCCGCCGCGCCCGCAGCCTCCGCGTAGAGTGCCTGTGCCTGAGCAATGCCGCGCTCAGGGGCATAAAGGTCATCGGTCAGGGGCAGCTCCGTGGTATCCAGGGCGTACAGATCCGCAGGGCCGAAGGGCGCCCGTCCCTTGTGTCCCGGCATGTGGAAGCTCCGCCGCTCCGCCGCCTGACGCAGCATATCGTATACAGGCCTCATCTCCGGCCCTCCGTCATTCATTGGCCGCCTCGCAGAGCCGCACGGCCATGTCGTCGATCACATCGCGCATTTCCAGCACGTCCAGCCAGTCCGCCGGGATGGCATCCGCACCCAGCCATGCGCCGAGGATATTGCCCGCGATGGCCCCGGTGGAGTCGCTGTCCCCGTCGTGGGTCACAGCCGCCGAGAGGCAGTCCGCCATATTGTCCGGGTGGCGCAGCACACAGAAGACTGCGATGGCCAGCGCCTCATCCCCAACCCAGCCGCCGCCCAGGGCGTGGATCGCCTCCCGCTCCGGCTTGTCGGAGGCAGCCAGCTTCATCGCCCGGGTCATCAGCTCCCGGAAGGCCATGAGCGCCGCAAACCGCCCGTCAGATTCACCCGGCTGCTCCTCGCAGCCCTCCGCCGCGCCGATCTCCGGGCCGAAAAGCCGCAGCATCCGCTTCAGGCTCTCCCGCACGATCTCCTCCAGCGGCATTCCGTCCTCCGTGAGGATCATGTGCACCATGTCCGCCAGCATCGCCGCCGGCACCCAGCCCATCACATGGCTGTGGGTGATGGCCGCCGCCATCGCGCCCTGCAGAGCCCAGGCGTCCCCATCGTCCGGGAGGTCGGGCATTTTCAGCATCCCGCAGGGGGCCGCGCGCATCACGCCGCCGCAGCCCTTGGAGCGGTTGATGGGGGCCTCCATCGTGCCCATGCGGCCGCTGTCCAGGGCGCTCAGGCAGGTCAGCCCCGGAGCGCGGCGGCGGTACAGCCCGGCCTCGGCCAGGAGCCGGCTTTCCCGGTGGAACAGCCCCTGCCGGCTGCCGCCCTGGGTCACATGCCAGTCCAGATAGCTCTGGTACACGCACCCCGGCATGGGCAGGCGGTGCTTCCGGCCCAGGAGCATCCCCTCAGCAGTGAAGAGGGTCATCTGCGTGTCATCCGACACCGTGGGCGACATCCGCCGCACGCCCCGCTGCCCATGATCGACCAGGATCCGGTCCAGCGTGTCGAACTCCACCTGATACCCCAGCGCATCGCCCACAGCGCCTGCCAGCAGGCATCCGCGATACCGGTTCAGCTTCTCCATACCTTCGCCCCCTTTACTTTCCGGAAAGTGTATCTTCTGTTCAGTATAGCATATTCCCCCTGCACTTTTCAACCGGAGCGGCGGAAATCCCTCGCGGGCAGGCAGGGCATACGGCAAGGGACGGCTGATAGCGCCCCTACGGATTTTGCGCGCGCCGTTTGATCTGGTAAGCCGCCTGCCGCCCCAGCCGCAACGCCCCGAGGGTGATGTGCTCCCGGATGCGGCAGAGGAACTCCCGGTTGGTGGGCTTGCCCTTCTCCGGATCCACGCTGGAACCGAAGAAGCGATCCAGCGCGCCGATGCTGCCCCGCACCCAGGTGGACTCCACGCACAGGCGCAGGCTGCGCTCTACCGCAGCAGGGGTCATGCTGTGCCGCCGGGCGATCATCGGGTACAGGCCGTGCTGCAGATCCGTCAGCAGGGGCGGATGCACCACCAGCATCGCCGCCATCTCCGGCAGGAATTCCCAGGCCCGGAGCCTCGGGGGCACCTGCATCGTCCGCAGGAAGGCGGCAGCCACCGCCTCCACCTCCGGCATTCGCCCTGCGGTCAGCGCTGGCAGCTGCCCCCTCCGCCGCAGCTCCTGCAGCCGTTCCGGCAGCTCCTCCGGGGCGACCGCCTGGCCGTCGGGGCCGGCAAATCCGATCCCCAGCACCCACGGCGGCATGAGCATCGGCGCGGTGATCAGTCCGCGCAGCAGCTCCCGGCTCTCTCCGCAGGCCGTCAGGAGCAGCACCTCCGCATAGCTTTCCAGGCATTCCAGCGCCTGCTGCCCGTGCACCACCGGGATGCACTGCCAGTCCTCCCCCAGGTTTTCGATGGCACAGCGCCAATCCCGCCCCATGCGGGCGTCCGGTGTGAGCATGATGCACCTCATTTTCATCCCTCCCGGCGACATGGTAGCACATCCGGAGGTGGAAATGGGGATTTCGACAGGAAAGCCGCACAGGCAGCAGCCTTCGCCATGGGGCCGCCGCCAAAGCGGCCCGCAAAGGGCAGAAAAGAGACGCCTCCATGTCGGAAGCGTCTCCCATGATATTTACTTCTGCTGATTGGGGCGGTTGGCGCGGCTGCGCTGCTGATGATCCAGGATCTTCTTGCGCATACGCAGAGACTTGGGGGTGATCTCCAGCAGCTCGTCGTCGTCGATGAACTCCAGGCACTCCTCCAGGGAGAGGGGGTGCACGGAGATCAGGCGCATCGCGTCCTCAGAGGCGGAGGCGTTGCGCATGTTGGTGACGTGCTTCTGCTTGCAGACGTTGACAGCCAGATCCATGTTGTGGGCGTTCTGGCCGCAGATCATGCCCATGTAGACCTCCTGGCCTGCGCCAATGAAGAGCGTGCCGCGCTCCTGGGCGTAGAACAGGCCGTAGGAGGTGGAGGTGCCGGTCTCGAAGCAGATCATCGCGCCGGCGGAGCGGTGGGGAATGTCGCCCTTCACCGGCTCGTAGCGCTCAAACACGGAGGACATGATGCCCTCGCCGCGGGTATCGGTCATGAATTCGCTGCGGTAGCCGAAGAGGCCACGGGACGGCACCAGGAACTCCAGGCGCACGCGATCCAGGCCGGACATGCTTTCCAGCACGCCGCGGCGGCGGCCGATCTTCTCAATGACCGCGCCGGCGCTGGCCTGGGGGGTATCCACCACCAGGCGCTCGATGGGCTCGCACTTCACGCCGTCGATCACCTTGTAGATGACCTGGGGCTTGGAAACGGCGAACTCATAGCCCTGACGGCGCATGTTCTCGATCAGGATGGACAGGTGCAGCTCGCCGCGGCCGCAAACCTCGAAGGCGTCGGTGGAGTCGGTGTCGTTGACGCGGAGGGACACGTCTGTCTGCAGCTCGCGCATCAGGCGGGCGCGCAGGTGGCGGCTGGTCACATACTGTCCCTCGCGGCCGGCGAAGGGAGAGTCATTGACCTGGAAGGTCATGGTCACGGTGGGCTCGGAGATCTTCACGAAGGGCAGACCCTCGATGCAGGAGGGGTCGCAGACGGTGTCGCCGATGGAGATGTTCTCCGCGCCGGAGAGGGCCACAATGTCGCCCATGGAGACCTCGCCCGCATCCACGCGCTTGAGCGCCTGGTAGGTGTACAGGTTACCCAGACGCCAGGGGGTGGAGGTCACGCCGGTTTCCAGGTTCGTATGGACGACGTTCATGCCCTGACGGAACTTGCCGCGCACCACGCGGCCCACGCCGATGCGGCCCACATACTCGGAGTAGTCGATGGTGGAGATCAGCACCTGCGCCGGGCCGTCGGGATCGCCCTCGGGCGCGGGGATGTACTTCAGGATCGACTCAAACAGCGGCTTCAGGTCGGTGCCGGGCTCCTCCATGGAGAGGGTCGCGGTACCCTTGCGGGCAGAGACGTACAGGATGGGGTTGTCCAGGGTGGATTCATCCGCATCCAGGTCGATCAGCAGGTCAAGGATCTCGCCCGTGACCTCCTCGCACCGCTGGTCGGGGCGGTCGATCTTGTTGATGACGATCAGCACCTTCAGCTTGAGCTCCAGGGCCTTCTTCAGCACGAAGCGGGTTTGCGGCATGGGGCCTTCGAAGGAGTCCACCAGCAGCAGCACGCCATCCACCATCTTGAGGACACGCTCCACCTCGCCGCCGAAGTCCGCGTGGCCGGGGGTGTCAACGATGTTGATCTTCGTGTCGCCATAGCGCACGGCAGTGTTCTTGGCCAGGATGGTGATGCCGCGCTCGCGCTCGATATCTCCGCTGTCCATCACGCGGTCAACGGTCTGCTGATTCTCGTGATAAGCGCCGCCCTGCTTGAGCATCTGGTCGACCAGGGTGGTCTTGCCGTGGTCAACGTGGGCAATGATGGCAATGTTGCGAATGTCTTCGCGGATCATAAGGTAACATCTCCTTAAAGGAAATTCGGAATTATGAATTCGGAATTCGGAATTTAGTTACTGCGACGGAATCTCTGAAGCCAAAACTCAGAAGTAGAATGCAGCAGCCGACGCCGTACCAACATTCTCAATTCCGAATTCCGCATTCCGAATTCCGAATTTATCACAGTCTGTTCGCCGTCTCCGCCAGCTCCAGCCCCTCGTTGTTCTCGCAGGCCAGGCGGATGGACCACTCGTTCTCGAACAGCAGCACGTCGCGGTCGCGGCTGTCCTTGGCACGGCCGGAGGTGGAGGTCAGCTTCAGCTTGTCCACTTCCTTGGGCGTCTTCACGACCCAGCGGACATAGCGGAAGGGCATCGACTCCATCACGATGTCGACCTGGTACTCGGTCTTCAGGCGGTGCTCCAGCACCTCAAACTGCAGCACGCCGACGACGCCGACCATGAACTCCTCGCGGCCGGTCTCGGTGCGGATGAAGGTCTGGATGGCGCCTTCCTCGGCCAGCTGGGTGATGCCCTTCTGGAACTGCTTGCGCTTCATGCTGTCCAGCGGGCGGACGCGGGAGAAGTGTTCCGGCGCGAAGACCGGGATGTTCTCGTAGTGGAACTTGGGGCCGGTGGAGAGGGTGTCGCCCAGCTGGTAGATGCCGGGGTCGAACAGGCCGATGATGTCGCCGGCCCAGGCCTCCTCCACACCCTCGCGGGCGTCGGCCATGAACTGCTGGGGCTGCTTGAGCGCCACCATCTTGTTCGAGCCAGAGTGCCAGACCTCCATGCCCTTCTCAAACGCGCCGGACACAATGCGCATAAACGCCAGACGGTCGCGGTGGGCGGGGTTCATGTTGGCCTGGATCTTGAAGATGAAGCCGGAGAAATAGGGGTTCTCCGGGCCGATCTCACCCGCGTCGGACATGCGGGGCAGCGGCGGATTGGTGTACTGCAGGAAGCGATCGAGGAAGGGCTCCACGCCGAAGTTGGTGACGGCGGAGCCGAAAAACATGGGGGTCAGCTCGCCCTTGCGAACCTTTTCCAGGTCGAAGGCGTCGCCAGCCTCGTCCAGCAGCATGATCTCCTCTTCCAGGCGGTCGCGGTAGTGCTGGGCCAGCACATGCTCGATGGCCGGATCGTCCAGGGCGATCTCCAGCTCGTCCACGCGCTTGGAGCCGTGGTCGCCACCGGAGTACAGCGTGATCGTCTCGGTATCGCGGTGGTACACGCCCTGGAAGTCGCCGTCCACGCCGATGGGCCAGTTGATGGGGCAGGAACGGATGCCCAGCACCTGCTCCAGCTCCTCCATCAGGGCAAAGGGGTCCTTCGCGGCGCGGTCCATCTTGTTCACGAAG
>JAFQEB010000069.1 GCA_017399225.1 Clostridia bacterium
AAATGGAAAGACTTTTCTGGTAGATTTCTGGGCGCCCTGGTGCCCGCATTGCCGCAAGATCAACCCGGCATACGAGCAGATTGCAGAGCAGTACGCAGGCGTACTTGAAGTGGTAAAGGTTGATATGGACGAGGATGACAAGCTTTGGAGTGAACTGCAGGTCGAACTGATCCCCACGCTCAGGCTGTATGTGGACGGTAAGCCCGTGGCCTCTACCGTTGCACCGGAATCCAAGGCGGTCATTGATGAATTCCTTTCCGACATCCTTCCCGAACAGATAAAGGAAGAAAACGATCACGTTTACGACATGATCGTCATCGGAGGAGGACCCGGCGGATACACGGCGGCGCTGTATGCAGCAAGAGCGGGGTTCGATACGCTGGTGATCGAAAAGCTCTCCGCAGGCGGACAGATGGCGCTGACCCATCAGATCGACAACTATCCGGGATTTGTGGACGGCATCGGCGGCTGGGAACTGGCGGATCAGATGCAGCGGCAGGCTGAACGCTTCGGCGCTAAGACTCAGAATGCTGAAGTCCGCAGCGTTGATCTGAAGGACAACCCGAAGAAGGTAGAAACCAGCGAGGGAACCTTCTATGGAAAGACCATCGTGCTGGCGACAGGTGCAAATCCAAGGGAACTCGGCGTCTCCAATGAAAAGGAACTGGTTGGTCGGGGAGTTGCTTACTGCGCGGCATGCGACGGAATGTTCTACAAGGGAAAGACTGTTGTAGTCGTGGGTGGAGGCAACACCGCAGCAGCGGATGCGCTGCTTCTGAGCCGCGTCGCTGAGAAGGTTATCATTGTTCACCGCAGAGATACGCTCCGGGCGACGAAGATCTACCATGAACCCCTGATGAGAGCAGAGAACGTGGAATTCCGCTGGAATAGTGTGGTAATGGAACTGCTTCACGAAGACAAGCTCATCGGTGTCCGACTGAAGGATGTACAGACCGGCGAAGAAACGGTGCTTGCAGCGGACGGCGTGTTCGTCAGCGTAGGCAGAAAGCCTGCCACGGAGCTGGTCGCAGATCAGGTTGAGCTGGATAAGGGCGGCTACATCGTCGCAGGTGAAAACACTGCAACCAACATCCCCGGCGTATATGCTGTGGGAGATGTGAGAACCAAGCTGCTCAGGCAGGTAGTCACTGCCGTAGCAGACGGGGCTATGGCTGTTCACATGGCTGAAGAATTTCTGGCAGGAGGTGCCTGAAAATGAAGATTAAGAAATGGATTCGCCCCGCGCTGTTCACTCTGGGCGGCGCGCTGGCGGGACTGGCATATTATTACTTTATCGGATGCGCAAGCGGAAGCTGTCCCATCACTTCAAGCCCATTCGGCTCCATGCTGTATATGGGCGTGATTGGCTATTTGGTATCCGGGATTTTCACTAAGGAATGCAAAAGATGCAATATGTAAATTGATTTCAATTGCGTGTCTCTGATTCATTTCTCAAATACCGTGGTAAGTAATAAATGGATAGAGAATAATCGCGTATAAACATCCGCACATTTGAAAGGAGTGCAGCAAATGCAATATATCATAGCTTTTCTGGAAGGGATCATCACCTTCATTTCTCCGTGCCTTCTGCCCATGCTGCCCATCTACATTTCTTACTTCGCGGGCGGAGGAGAGCGCAGTGTGCGCAAGACGCTGACCGGGGCACTTGGTTTCGTTACCGGCTTCAGCATCATATTCGTGATCCTCGGGGCGCTGGCAGGCACTGTCGGCAGCTTTCTGAGATCCCATCAGACCACTGTGAACATCGTATCCGGTTTGATCGTGATCTTCTTCGGTCTGAACTTCCTTGGCGTGTTCCACATCAACCTGTTCAGGGGCAGCAAGCGCAATGTAATCAAGGAAGAGATGAACTTCTTCTCAGCGCTGGTTTTCGGTGTGATTTTCTCTCTGGGCTGGACGCCCTGCGTCGGTGCTTTCCTCGGTTCCGCGCTGATGCTGGCCTCCCAGCAGGGACATGCGGTGCAGGGCATGCTGATGCTGCTGGCCTACTCGCTGGGACTGGGCATTCCGTTTATCCTGAGCGCAGTGCTCATCGACTATCTCAAATCCGCATTCAACTGGATCAAGAAAAACTACAGGATTATCAATATCGCAAGCGGCTGCCTGCTGGTGTTGATCGGCATCCTGATGGCAACCGGTACCCTTGGACGACTGCTGAGTCTGCTCAGCTGATGAGGTGATACTATGAAGAACAAGAATACATTACTCGTTATTGTGCTGGTTTTCGTACTCCTGCTCGGCGGTGCATATGTACTGTACGACAGGCTGGGACAGGAAGTTACCGCCGAACAAATGATTGTCCACTCCACGCCTGTGCCTACTGCCGGACCTTCACCGGAAGAAACGCTCCCGAAAACTCAACCGGAAGCAGAAACCGAAACTGCTGAACATGAAGAACCCAAAGACATCCTTGCTCCCGACTTTCAGGTTTATGACAAAGATGGCAACGCCGTGCATCTCAGCGATTTCTTCGGCAAGCCCATCGTGCTGAACTTCTGGGCGAGCTGGTGCGGACCGTGCCAGAGCGAGATGCCCGATTTCAATGAAAAGTACGCCGAGCTTGGCGGCGACGTTCACTTCGTCATGGTCAATATGACCGACGGCAGACGCGAGACTGTTGAAACGGCATCTGCATTCATCGAGAAAAACGGATATGATTTCCCTGTGCTGTTCGATACAGAATCTGAAGCAGCAATGACCTATGGCGCTTACTCTCTGCCCACAACCTTCTTCATCAACGCGGAAGGACATGTGATCGCGCAGGCGGTGGGAGTAATCGATGCAGCAACTCTTCAGAAGGGCATTGATATGATCACGAATTGAGAAAACTACGAATCCAACGTTTTAACGGAAGGAGATGAATGGAATCAATAAGAAACGGAAGAATGTACGAAACGGAGTTATCCTGCTGCTTGTTATCCTGCTGGGAGCAGGCGGCGCTGCAATCGTCGGCAGAGACGTCGGGCAGCCGCAGCCTGTTCTGACACAGGCACTGGCTGAAACCACAGAAAATGGATCGGAGGTCTTTACCATGGTATCCTGGATGCCCGTGAAAAGGAAGAATTGCTGGATCTGTTTACAAGGATCACAGATCCTGTTGGGCAAACTGAGTGTGGCTGCTTTGATATCCGTGTTAAGGTGTTTTGCTTGACTGGCGAGTTCAAAGCTGGAGGGCGCAGTCAGGTGGAAGCATATTTTGTGGCGCAAGGCGGAATCGCCGGTAAGAGTGTCACGAAGAAAACTGACTACCTGATCGTAGGCGAGCTTGGCAGTGATATGTGGAGCTCTGGCAACTACGGCAGCAAGGTTAAAAAGGCAATGGAGCTGCAGGAAAAAGGCAGTTCAATTGTGATTGTTAAAGAAGGCGAGGCAAGTATTACGCTCTAAGAGCAACAGGTATCATCTTAAGTGTTATCTTGCGTAGTTTCTTGCGTGCCACAAAAGAAATCCACCCCTCTGCTGTTAGCTTCCAACACATCAGAGAGGTGGTTCTGCGGGGTCCATATGCGTTCGTGAAATTGCGAGAAAACGCCGTGTTTTCAAGGTCTATACGCCAGCAAACAGCTTCAGAATAAATCGGACAACAAGTTATAAATTTGAAACTAACAACCGGCGTTCGGGACCAAAAGGCCGCGGGTTCGAATCCCGCCACTTCGACATAGAAAAGTCCGCAGCTGCAATGGCTGCGGACTTTTTGTCCCTTGTTTACTCCGCTGCCTGCGGGGCCTCCGGGTGGGGCAGGGGCAGGATGTGCTCCCCGGCCCAGGCGCTGTACTGCGTGCAGTAGAAGCGGTGGTAGGTATCGAAATCCACCTGGCAGCGGCAGCACAGCAGCTCCATGGCGACGCCAAAGACGCTGGCCATCGTGCGGGAGGGCAGGAAGCCGCAGCCTTCGTAGAAGGAGCGACGCCGTTGCCGCTGGGGCTGGTCGTCTCCGGGGGCGAAGGGGGACTCGATCTCCACGAAGAGGCCGCGGCCGGGGTAGGCTTCTGTGAGGGCTGCCAGCGCCCGGGTGCCGACGCCCTGGCCTCGCAGGTTTTCCGATACGGCCAGGTAGTCGATGAGGATGAGCGCATCGCTGTTGATGGTGGCGGCCAGGCCCGCGAAGCGCCCGTTTTGCCGGAAGACCCATACGTCGGTCTTGCCGGCACGGTGCATCCGGCGGATGATGCCGAAGGGCTTGCGCTCGCAGCGGGGAAAGGCGCGGCGGTACAGGCGGCGGACGTGCAGCCAGTCCAGCGGGCTGCGGATGCGCTGCATGGTGAATCCTGTCATGGGATGAACCTCGCTTTAGAGAATTGCCTCCATGGTATCGTGGCGGCAGGATAAAGGTAAGGCTCCGGTGCGTATGGATCGCGCCGGAGCCTTGCGCATATCAGAGGGTCAGGGTGATCAGCCCGGCGCAGGGGGAGAGCTGCTCGAAGCGCATCGTGGGGAAGGCGGCGGCCAGCTCGTCAAAGACGAAGTAGCTTTCCTCATCGTCCCAGTCGTCCCCGGCGGCGGCGCGGCAGGCTTCCAGCGCAGCGTGGGTGGGGAAGGCCACATCGCCGATCAGGATGCGTCCGCCCTCCTTCAGCAGGGGGAGCAGGCTGTGCAGGAAGTCCACCTTCTGGGCGTCGCTCAGGTGGTGCAGGGAATAGGTGGCGATGATCGCGTCGTAGCGCTGCGCCTTCAGGGGTGCGGCCAGCCCGGCGGTGAAGTCGGCCTGGTATAGCTGTGCGCCGGGCATTTTGGCCTGTGCCAGCGCGAGCATCCGGGCGGAGAAATCCTGGCCGTGGATGCGGCAGCCCTGGGCGTAGAGCTTTGCGGTCAGCGTGCCGGTGCCAAAGCCCACGTCCAGCACCTCCCGCCCGGGGGCGGAAAGCACCAGGTTGTAGATCCGGTTCAGCACTGCCCGGTAGCCTGCGAAGGGGTAGGAGCCGTCCTCGTCGGAGAGGCCCACGCTCCGGTCATAGCCGTCTGCCCACAGGTCAAAGCCGTTGCTGCTCAGCATATGCGTTCCTCCCGGGCTTACCAGCCCATCAGCTTCCGCAGCTCCCTGGCCAGCTTCTCCGCGGCCTTGCCGTGGGTGGCGGCGGTGGGGTGCCAGTCGGCGGCATAGCCGTCAGCGGGGCTCTGCACGGAGAACTTCATGCTGGAGATGTTGGTATCGCCGGTCTCGGCGGTGTAGTCCGCCACGGCCTTGCTGACGGTGGGGTAGAGGCGGTCGCCCATGACGCCCAGGGTGCACAGGATGCGGGCGTCGGGGTTGTTCTTGCGCACGACCTTGAGGAACTCCACATAAGCGGCGCGGTATTCCTCCTTGCGGTCGGCGTGGGTGAGGGTGTAGCTGTCGTCGTTGGTGCCCAGGTTGATGACGATCACGTCGGGCTCGTAGGCGGAGAAATCCCATTTGGTGGCAGCGGCGATCTTCTTCTGGTAGGTGCCGTAGGAGAAGCCCAGCTTCTCGTAGAACTTGGGCAGCTGCTGGGCGGTCACCTTCTCCTCGCCCGTGGCGGTGTAGCCGGAGATGACGCCGTAGCCGCTGATGGACACCATGCTGTAATCCGCGTCCAGCATCTCCGCCGTGCGGTAGGCATAGGCGCGGGTCACGTCCTCGGTGGTGGTGGAGAAGTGGTGCTCGGCCACCTCGTCATCCACGCCGTAGCCGCAGGTGATGGAGTCGCCGATGAACTCGATCTTGCGGGCCTTGGCCGGGGTGGGGCGGATGCCGGCAGGGTCATCCACACTGATGGCCTTCACGCCGCAGGTGGACATCGCCGTCTCGGACAGCTTCACGATGCGCACCACCGCGTCCCGGGCGGTCTCCTCGGCCATGACGGTGTAGGTCTTTTCCTTGGCGTCGATCATGTCGTCCACCACGCGTACGCCGTCCACATAGATGGCGATGCGCACCAGCTCGTCCCGCTTGCTGGGGTAGGCGTTGATATCGCCGGCGATGGTCACCTCGCACCGGCTGCCGTGGAAGGTGAACTCCGCGCCGGCGCCGGAGAAGCACAGCCAGAGAGAGTCCTTCAGCTGGTGGGTGCGACCCAGGGGCTTGACGTTTTCCCAGGTGGGGGTAAAGGTATTCATGGTGATTTCCTCCTCATTGGTGATGGGCTCTGCCCAGGCGGCGCCCAGGGTGATGAGCAGCGCGAGGCTCATCAGCAGGATGCGGCGGATCAGCTTCATCGTGTGTTCCTCCTGGTGTTGGGGTAGGTTTCGGGATCATGCCTTGACGGGGATCCGGGCCTCGAGGGCCTTCAGCTTCGGGCGGGCCAGGAAGAAGTAGCACAGCATGTGTACCCCGAAGGTCAGCGCCCAGGAGAGGGGATAGGAGAGGTAGAGCACATCCAGCGAGCGGTTGTGCTCGAAGATCGTCATGATCCACACCACGCGGAACAGGCAGGCGCCGGTGAGGGAGACGATCATGGGCATGATGGAATAGCCGACGCCGCGCAGGCTGCCCACGATCACGTCCATCAGGCCGCACAGGCAGTACAGGGGTAGCATGTATTTCAGCCGGAGCATACCGTAGTCGATGACGGTCAGTAGCGAGTCGGGGTCAAAGGCGTTGGGGTCCTCCACATACAGGGAGAGCAGCGGGCGGCCGAAGAGGTACATCAGGTTGCCCATCACAAGGCCGATGACGGCCACCGTGCCCAGGCAGACAAATACGCTCCTGCGTACGCGGCGGATCTGCCCTGCGCCCAGGTTCTGGCTGGCAAAGGTGAGGGAGGCCTGGTGGATGGCGTTCATGGAGGTGTAGCAGAAGCCCTCCAGGCTGCTGGCGGTGGAGTTGCCCGCCGTGGCAATGGTGCCGAAGGAGTTGATGGAGGACTGGATCAGCACGTTGGACACGGAGAAGAGGCTGCCCTGCAAGCCGGCGGGCAGGCCCACGCGGAGCACCAGCTTCAGCTGCTGGGGATAGATGCGCAGGGCGCGGATATCCAGGCGGATGCTGCTGTTGCTGCGCATGAGGCAGACAAGCACCAGCGTCGCGCTGATGATCTGGCTGGTGACGGTAGCGATGGCCACGCCCTCCACGTTCAGGCGGAAGCCGATGACCATGATCATGTTCAGGATCACGTTGGCCACGCCGGCGATGGTCAGGTAGATCAGCGGGCGGCGGGTGTCGCCCACGGCGCGCAGGATGGAGGCGCCGAAGTTGTAGAGCATGTTGAAGGGCATACCCAGGAAGTAGATGCGCATGTACTTCGTTGCCAGCTCCAGCTCCGGGTTGCCCATCATGCGCAGCAGGGGCTCGCAGAAGATGAAGCCGCCCACGCCCACGATCAGGCCGCTGATGCCTGCGATGGAGATGGCCGTGTGTACGCCCCGGTGGACGGCGGCATGATCGCCTGCGCCGAAGGCCTTGGCCACGCAGACGCTGCCGCCCACGCTCAGGCCCATGAACACATTGACCAGCAGGTTGATCAGGGAGTTGGTGGAGCCCACTGCCGCCACGGCCTTTTCGGCCACGTCGCCGGAGAAGCGGCCCACGACCATCATGTCCGCTGCGTTGAAGAGCAGCTGCAGTATGCCCGAGGCGATCAGGGGCAGGGAGAACATGAGCACCTGGGGCAGAAGCGGGCCCCGGGTCATGTCCATTTCAAAGCGTCTTGCCTTTGCCATGGATGGAAGACTCCTTTGTGATGAAGGTCGATCACAGCAGTGTGCTTTCGGTCGGCCCCAGGTAGGTTTTGGGAAGAATGTGGGCAGCGGGGAAGATCAGGATGCGCTCCAGGCTGAGGTTGGGGTCCACCGCGCCGACGGTCAGCTCGTTGAGCCCCTTTTCACAGCGGATGTTCACCTTCACATTGCGGATGTGGTCGACCATGGCTGCGCACCAGCGGGGATCGCTGTTCTCGCCGGGACGGTAATCCGCCGGGACGCAGGTGACCAGCTGCCTCACGCCGTCGGGGCCGGTGAGGGTGCAGCGCATGGCGGTCAGGGGCTGCACGGGGCTGGTGGGGGTGAGCCAGAGCTCGCAGGCATAGTCGCCGGTCTCCTCCGCCAGGAAGCGGTAGGTGAGGGCGGGGGCGTCCGCGTCGGGGGTGAAGGCGGCGGTGGTGGGGAAGACCTTCATCGCATTGCCGCTGCGGCCATAGCCCGGTAGCACCCGGAAGGCCGCGCCCTGTGCATCGTGCTTGTCACAGAAGTGGTGCGCCTCGATGGTGACGACCTTCTTCACGGGCATGTAGGCGGGCTTTTCGTTGGCGGGATGCCTGCGGGCGGAGACGTGCACCTCGACCACGCCGTCGTTGGCGCGGATGGTCAGCACGCAGCGCTGGGTCTCTTCGGTCAATTTGCTTCGATCGCAGGTGAGGGTGACGACGTCCATGTCGCAGGTGCTGCCCTTGCGGTCGGTGACGGTCAGCCAGTCGGCCTCGCCGGTGATCTCATAATCCAGCGTGCCCTTGCCGGCGTTGGCGATCTCGATCACAGCCTCCGTGACGCCGGCGTCGCAGAAGTCATCCACGGTGATCACCATGGGCCGGAAGTAGTTGCGGCCGCAGATGCGCTCCTCATCCGCCCGGGAGACGGACATGCGGGGCTCCTTCCAGGGGTAGACATAGGTGCGCAGGGGCAGCTTGCAGCCATCCTCGTTCCAGCCGGTGAAGCCGATGTGGGCCTCCTGCTCCATGCCGCGCCACTTGCCGCCGCGGAAGGCCGCGTACTCCTGGCAGAGGGCCTCGTCCTCCTTCATGTAGGCGGCGACCCGGTCGGCATGGACGTTGGCGATGGGGCGGGCCTGGGCTGCGTAGTGGGCGTTGAAGCCGGCGTCCAGGTGCATGTCCAGCAGGTTGACGCTGGCCTTCACCGGCAGGTGGATCATGCTGTAGTAGGCGTCCGCCGCGGGCTGGATGAGGGTCTCGTAGATATCGATGCTGCGCTGCCAGAGCCGGGCGCCCAGGTCATACATGCGCTCGGCCTCTCCGCCGTGGCAGGGGTGGTAGACGCTGGCGTTCAGGGCCTCGGGGCGGCGCTTGCCGTTCATGTCGTACAGGCCGATAAGAACCTCCTCCACCTGGGCGCGCTCCTCGCCGGTCATGCCGGGGAAGGTCTCGCGGACGAAGTGCGTCACCCATTTGCGCCAGTTCAGCGCGTCGTGGCTGCCCCACTTGTCATAGTCATAGGCCAGGTCGAGGAACTGGTGCAGGCTGACCTCGTTGCCCTTCAGGTCACCGGTGTTGAGGATCCACACGTCCCGGATGCCATAGTCATAGGCCAGGCACATCTGCTCCCAGAGCTTGCTGAAGGGGGTGGAGGGCATCCACTCGTAGCTCACCGGGCCGCCGTGGTAGTCCACATGGTAATACATGCCCCAGCCGCAGTTGCGGGCCTTGAGGCTCTCGGTCATCTCCGGCGTGGGCAGGCTGCGCATGAAGCCGTGGTTGTCCTCGCAGAGCATGCAGACGGTGTTGCGAAGGCCCTCCCAGTCCTTGAGGCCCTGGACGGTCTCATTGCCGTAGAAGAAGGGCTCGACCTCCTTGTACAGCGCCAGCAGCCGGGGCTGATCCTTGCTCTTGGGGCCCGCGTGCTCCTGGATGAGGGCCTCCTGGGTGGTGATGACGTCCTTGAGGTACTCGATGTTGGCGCGAAGGCCGCTGTCCTCGCCCAGCATGGCGGAGTCCGCCTCGCCGCGCATACCGATGGTGATCAGGTGCTCGTACTTGCCGGAGCGCTTGAGGCCCTCGGCCCAGAAGCGGGTGATGCCGTCCCGGTTGCGCAGGAAGTTCCAGTCCGTGCCGAATTCCCCGCCCTTGCGGATGGAGTGCTTGAACTCCTCGCCCGCCCGCAGGCAGGGCTCGTGATGGCTGTTGCCTACCACGATGCCGTATTCATCCGCCAGCGCCTCGTTCAGGGAGCCGGGGCCATCCTCGCCGAAGACGGCGCTCCACATCGCCGGCCACATGTAATTGGCCTTCAGGCGCAGCAGCAGCTCGAAGACGTGGTCGTACATCTTGGCGTTGAAGCCGCCGAAGTGTACATTCGTCCAGGTACCGAAGCAGGGCCATTCGTCGTTGATGAACAAGCCGCGGTACTTGACGCTGGGCTCCTTCGACACGGTGCACAGGTCGTCCCCGAGGGTGACGTTATCCTGGTGCAGGGGCTCGGCGTCGCCCCAGTAGGTCAGGGGAGAAACGCCGATGTAGCGGCTCAGCTCGAACATGCCGAACTCGGTGCCCCGCTTGTCAGAGCCCAGGATGACCAGATTGCCATCCACCTTAGCGATGGCATAGCACTCCCACTTGCCGCGGATCATCTCCGCCTGGGGGAGCTTGCCCTGGGCGATGAGGGCGTCGGCCAGGGGGCTGCAGCTGCCAGCCGGGCCCTGGCCCAGGGTCGCGCAGAGGATATGGGGTGCGTCCGGGGCGCTGTGCAGCAGGCCCGGCCTGACGCCGGTGACCTTCTCCACGTCCGCGATGACCTTGTGCGCCACGCGCTGCACGCCGGAGTGGGCGGAGCTTTCAACCACGAAGGGAAGGGCGATACCGTTCTGGATCAGCTGCATGGGGATACCTCCCGAATCATCATGTATTTTTGTTTGCCTTTGTTCAGTGTACGCTGGAGGAGAGCACCAGCATGGTGGCCGCCGGGCTGTTGAACAGGCGGAAGGGCGGCAGGGGGTAGATGGGGTTCACGTCCAGGCCGGGGCTGACGTGCTGCCACACGCCGCCGAGGTAGCCCAGCCCCTGCATCGTGGCGTCATCGGGGAAGAAGCCCTTGCCCGGCACATAGATGGGGCCGCCGCCGGGGAGCCGCCACTGCCCGCCCACATAGCCGCCCGCCAGCACGAGGGAGACGTTGTGCATGGAGAAGCGGGTCGTGGCGGGAACGGCCGCCTTGGCCCGGGCCACATAATCCCTCGTCAGGGGGTAGTGGGATACGGCGATCTGGATGTCCTTTGTGCCGATGGCGGCGATGGATTCCCGGATGCGGGCGATGCGCTCCAGCTGGTATTCGGCTGTGCGGCGCAGGGCAGCCTGATCGGCGGTGAGGTCGCCCACGGCGGCGTTCAGCGTGTCGAGCTGGTTGCGGTAGGCCATCTCGCTGCTGTCCAGGTTCAGGCTGTACAGGCTCTCGGGCACGAACCAGATCTTCGCCTTGCCCCGTTCAAAGCACACCGGCTCGTCCAGGATGGTGACGCCGGCGGCCTGCAGGGTGGCAGCCCAGTCCGCATAGGGGGAGAGGCTGGCATGGGCGCTGGTGGCATACAGGGGCGGATCCCCGGCCGAGGGCAGCAGCAGGATGGGGGTATCTTTCGGGAAGATCCCGATCAGATCCAGCAGGGGCTGCACATCGCCGGCCTTGCCCACCATGCCGCCGGAGAGCACCACACAGCTGAAGCTGCGGGAGGCGAGGGCCTTTTTCAGGGCGGACTGGTTCTCGCCGAGGGAGGCGCCGTTGAGGTCGGACAGATGCAGGATCGTCCAGTTCTCCAGATCGGAGGGGAGGTTGGTGACCGTTACATATTGCTTATCGTACTTTACGGAATGGTTGAGGGCAAAGTTCCAGGTGGACAGCCCTGCCAGCAGGATCAGAAGCACGACGAGGAAGCCGATGAGGAATCCCCGGCCCCGGCGGGGCGCTTCGGAGAAGATGTATTGCTGACGACGCGCCATGGCAGCATGACCTCCGCATATTTTCTCAGCCTATATTATAGGACGAACGTCCGTGGATTACAAGGGGCGTTGTAACAAATTCGGGGGGCAGACGGCCCTGCATTGCTGCCGCCGCGAGCCCTCTCAGTCACCTGCGGTGACAGCTCTCCCGGAGGGAGAGCCTTTTGGCCGTGTGGAGGTCCGTGTTTTCGTAGGGGCGACCATTGGTCGCCTGCCGTGCTGCGGATTGGGACTGGTGGGAGGGGAGCGGATGACCCCGCATCCCCCGTTTTCCCTGTGAAACAAAAAAGACCGGGAGCCAATGCTTCCAGCCAAGAAGGGGAATATGCGTTCTTATCCACGATACCATTATAGCACACTTGACGTGATAATGCAAGCAAATCTTTGATAATTTTTCGCATGGGGGTGAGGGCTTTCACGGCGTGGGGGCGGGCTCCCACCGTCATCGCCTGCGGCGATGCCACCTCCCTCGGGGAGGGAGGCTTTGGGCGTTGCCGCTGCCGGGTGGGTTCCTTTGCGGTAGTATGAACATGCAGCAGCCGGGAGACCATTGGTCGCCCCTACGGGGATCTGGAGATCCGCACAGTCCAAAAGGCTCTCCCTTGGGGAGAGCTCCCGCGAAGCGGGTGAGAGGGCATAACCGCCCGCGTCCCCCGCCCACGATGCCCTCTCCGTCACTTCGTGACACCTCCCCCGCAAAGGGGGAGGCTAAATATGAAACGCACCGCCAACTCTCTCG
>JAFQEB010000070.1 GCA_017399225.1 Clostridia bacterium
CTCACCAAGAGCTACGGCGGCTATATCACCCGCAACAAGAAGCTGCTGGAGAAGCAGAAGGAAGGCAAGAAGCGTATGCGCCAGTTCGGCACAGTGCAGGTTCCTTCCGAGGCCTTCCTGGCGGTGCTCAAGATGGATGCAGATTGATTCTGCCCGGAGGATACCATGCGTAAATACAGACTGATTTCCCCGCGCGCGTCTGTGTACAAAGCAAAAGCGGCTGACGCCATGCGTCAGCCGCTATCCTTCATTTCCAGAGAAATGGTCGCGGACGTATTTGATTCACAGCTCCGGGGCAGAAAGGATCTGACGGTTTGCTTCACCGGGCACCGCCTGATCCCGAAAAAGGATGAGCCCCAGCTTTGCCAGCGTCTGGATGACTTGCTTGAGGCCCTTTATCGCCGGGGCTACCGTGACTTCATCAGCGGCGCCGCCCTTGGGTTCGACGTGATGGCCGCGGAGCATGTGATCATGCTGAAACAGCGCCACGCAGACGTACGCCTGCTGCTGGCGATCCCCTGCAGCACGCAGGCCCAGCGCTGGTCAGCGCACGACTGCGAACGCTATGAGCGAATGCTCTACCATGCCGATGCGACCCATGTGCTCTCACCGGATTACTATGAAGGGTGTATGCAGGTTCGCAACCGCTTTATGGTGGATCGCAGCGCCCTGTGCCTGTGCTATCTGACCCACAGCCGTGGCGGCACGATGTCCACCGTAGCCTACGCCATGCAGGAGGATTGCCCCGTGCTCAACATCGCCATGGCAGACGCGTGCGAAGCATTCATCCGGGAAAGCTGATCAGCCCTTCTTCTCCTCGGTTTTCTCATCTGCAAGCTTTGCAGCCATGATCTCATTTTGCTGATCGAGCATCTGCAGGCGCTCCTTATCCTCTTCCACCTTGATCTCCCAGTGGAGCAGCAGCGTCAGCACGCCGCGCAGGGCAATGATACCGCCCAGGATCAGCAGATCCTCCCATTCGCGGGCAATGACGGTATGCAGCACCTCGCCGCCCAGCTTGAACTCCAGCGCCAGCGCAATACCTTGCGCAAGCTCCAGGCGAAGATGTTCATCCTTTTTGAAGTATTTGATGAAGCACTTGACCGCCGTGATGATCAGGATCGCAATGCCAACCGTTTCCGCAATGACAATGCCGATTTCTGCCGCATCATGAACGATGTCTTGCAGGAAAGAAATGACCTGTTCCATATTTTCCTCCGTATTCAGGCGCAACGCCCGTCTGATAAATCCATTGTACACTATTTTTCTTCAGATTTCCACCCCAAATTTGCAGGTGATCGCATGGAACTGTATATTCACATCCCCTACTGCCGTCAAAAGTGCCTTTACTGCGACTTTGCCTCCTACGCCGGCCAGGAAACCACGATGGCTGCCTATGTGGACGCCCTGTTGACCGAAGCCCGGTCTATGGCTCATTATGCCAAGGATACGCCCATTTCAACCGTTTTCATCGGAGGCGGAACGCCCTCACTCCTGCCGCCTGCACTTCTGCATAGGCTGCTGAAGGGGCTGAAGAAGCTGTTCACGATCCCGGACGGTATCGAATTCACCAGTGAAGCCAACCCGGGAACCCTTACTGCCCAATGGCTGGACACGGCGGTATCCTGCGGTCTGAATCGCCTCTCCATGGGAATGCAGGCCAGACAGGAGTCGCTGCTGAAAGCACTGGGACGCATTCACAGCCACGATGATGTGATCTCCTCCGTGAGCGTTGCAAGAGCTGGCGGCATCAGCAACGTCAGCCTTGATCTGATGTTCGGTTTGCCCGGACAGACGGCAGAGATGTGGAAGGAAACGCTTGACGCAGCGCTGGCCCTGACGCCTCAGCATCTTTCCTGCTATGGGCTGATCCCCGAGGACGGCACTCCGTTGAAACGTGAGCTTGATGCAGGCCGTCTCCTTCTGCCTGATGAAGAAGATGAGCGCATCATGTATGACATGGCGCTGGATACCCTCGCCCGGAACGGCTTCCGGCAATATGAGATCAGTAATTTCTCCCTTCCCGGCTATGAATGCCGGCACAATATCGGCTATTGGACGCGTGTGCCCTATATTGGCTTGGGCGCGTCTGCAGCGTCCTTCCTGAATACCCCCGGCGGCGGCCTTCGCCTGACGAATCCTGCGACCATTCACGGGTACATCGCCATGTCGGAAGCGAACGCCTGGCGGCGGCGCGAACGCATTTCCCTCCTGCCAGCGGATGCGCGGTTTGAATCTTTGATGCTCGGGTTACGAATGAATCGCGGTGTATCCGAAGCGGAGTTCGAAGCGGCCCACGGCACAGCACTCGAAATGCTCTATGGCAAAACGCTCCGAAGGTTCGAATCCGAGGGGCTGATGCTGCATCAGGATGGTTTCTGGCGGCTGACCCGGCGTGGTATGGACGTCCAGAACGCGATCCTCGTGGAACTCATGGATGATTGATGCACATAGAAACCGCCTGCACAGTCAATGCACCGTGCAGGCGGTTTTGTTATTTCAGATCAAGAGCTTTTGTTGGACAGCTTTCCACACACTGCATACAAAGGATGCACTCCGTTCCGTTTGCGCGGCTACGGCGGTCATCTGTCATATCCACCTCCATCGGACATGCCTTGCGGCATTTCCCGCAGGAGATACACTTATCTTTGTCGCACCGGATACGCAGGCGGGAAAAGTATGCACCCGGCTTCATGAAAACCGTTACCGGACAGAGATACTTACAGAATGCACGGTTATCCTGCATTCTCCAGGCAAGCAAAACACCTGCGATGTAGTAAAGTGCATTACCAATGATAAAGCTCCACCACATGATGCTCTCCAGGCCCGGCACCTTTGCGATGAACAGAACGCCCACAAACACCATTGCAGCCGTAAAAGTCACATAGCGCAACCATCCGAAGCTGCGACGGGGCCTCGCCGGATGCTTCCACGGGAGAAAATCCAGCACCATCGCCGTCCAACATGCATAGCCGCACCATCCGCGCCCGAAGAGCAGGGGGCCGATGATCTTTGCAACCGCGTAGTGGATCGTAGCTGCTTCAAAAACGCCCATGAACAGGTAGTACCAGAAGCCTTCCAACTGCATGTTTTCCCGGTCAATGATCCCTAAATATACCAGCATATAGAGTCCGACCAGCAGCTGGACCACATGCCGTGCGTAGCGAAAGCGGTTTATGTACAAAGCCAGACCCAACGCAATACTGAGCCCGATATAGCTGAAATTCAGCAAGTAAAATACATTATCCAGCATCAGCCAGAGCGCGACTGCCACAGTCTCGAATATCAGCAGCATCGTCAGAGGTGCTTTATACTTATTCAGCATATTCTTCATTTGAATCTTCACCTTATTGCTTCCCGGCCATCCGGTATGCCTCATCGTAGAGCCAGTTCTGGCTGCTGAGGGGATTCTGCGAGCCGGGATAGCGGCGGGTGTAGCTGCCGTCGGGCTGCTGCTCGCGGGCTTGCACATTGTCACGCCAGATGACGTCAAAGATCCGCTCCAGGCGCATTTTCGCCGCGTCGTCGAGGATGGGCGTTGCCACCTCCACCCGGCGCAGCGTGTTCCGGGTCATCCAGTCGGCAGAGGAGATGTAGTAGCGGGCGTCGTCGCCGTCGCCGAATATGTAAATGCGGCTATGCTCCAGGAAACGGCCCACAACGCTGATGATACGGATGTTATCCGTCTCCCCTTCCACGCCGCCGCGAAGGCAGCAGATGCCACGGACGATCATCTCTATCCTTACGCCGGCACGACTTGCCTCGATCAGCTTGTCGATCAGCGTTTTATCCGTCAGGCTGTTCATCTTCAGCCGGATGTGCCCCTCAAGTCCGCTTTTCACCTTGAGGATCTCACCGTTGATCATGTCGATCAGCTTATCCTGCAGGCAGTGGGGTGCAACCAGCAGCGTTTGCATATGATCAACGGTCTCGCCCAGCATCAGCGCCTCGAAGATCTGCCGAGCCTCCTCGCCGATCTCAGGCCGGGCGGTGATGTAGCTCAGATCCGTATACAGGCGGCTGGTTTTCTCATTGTAGTTGCCGGTGCCGATCTGGGTGATATACTGCACGCCTTCATCCGTCTTGCGGGTGATCAGGCACAGCTTGGAGTGCACCTTGAGCTTCTCTACACCGTAGATGACATGGCAGCCTGCGCGTTCGAGCCGTCGGCTCCACTCAATGTTATTGGCCTCGTCAAAGCGGGCCTTCAGCTCAACCAGCACATCCACCTGCTTGCCGTTTTCTGCCGCTTCCACCAGCGCCTCAACGACCTTGGAATCCCTTGCCAGACGATACAGCGTCATCCGGATGGACACCACCTGGGGATCGTGCGCGGCCTGGGTCAGCATGGTCAGGAAAGGCCGGATGCTCTGATAAGGGTAGTGCAGCAGCACGTCCTTGCGGAGGATCTGATCGAGGATCGGCTGGCTTTCATCGATATCCGGGGACTTCTGCGGATGCCTTGGCGCATAGAATAGCTCGGCATGGCTGCGCAGCGCATCCTGGATCTCGAACAGGAAGCTCACATCCATGGGGGCGTCGTACTCGTAGACCCGGTCAAGGCTCAGCTTAAGCTGCGCACACAGGCGCTGGATCACATTTTCGTCGATGGCGCGGGAGAGCTCCAGCCGCACCGGGCAGAGCTTCTGGCGCAGCTTCACGACCTCGGCCATGTGATCGCGGTAATTCAGATCTTCGTCGTATACAGCGTCCGCATCGATGTCCGCGCTGCGGGTAATCCGGGCCAGGGTTTTCGAAACCACCTTATACCCCGGGAACATCAGCGGCAGATAGTGCAGGATCAGCTCCTCAGCCAGCATGTAGCAGCCAGTGCGCTCAGGGATGGAGATCAGCCGCGGGAACACGCCGTTGCCGCAGGGCACGATGCCGATCTTCTGCTTCTCCGCCTTTGTGTTGAGCACCGCAACGGCATAGATATCCTTGTTTTTCAGGAAGGGGAAGCTCTGCTTCTTACCGACGATATAGGTACTCATCAGGGGCAGAAATTCCCGGCGGAACATATCCTCCAGATAGTGCTCGGTCTTTGCGCTGATCGAGCGGAAATCCACGATGCTGACGCCCTGCTCCTGCAGCTTCTCCAGCAGGGAGGCATAGGCGCGGTCGCGCCGCTGGCACAGCTCCCGGATGCGGCTGAGCGCAGCTTCCAGCTGCTCGCCGGGAGTCATGTGGGTTTTGTTTTCGCGGGCCTCCTTATCCAGCAGCATCTGATCGTGCAGGCTGCCGATGCGCACCATGAAAAACTCATCCAGATTGCTCTGGAAAATGGAAAGGAACGACAGGCGCTCGCACAGCGGCACGCGCTCGTCCTCCGCTTCCTCCAGCACGCGCTCATTGAAGCGGAGCCAGCTCAATTCCCGATTCTCAAGACAGTTCAGCACCGCGTCCATACCGGTGATACTTCCTTTCTTGTGCATCCTGATGATGCAAAACTCGAATTCATACTTACGGTCAGTTCAGGGCAACCTTTGCCAGCCGCTCGCCATAGTGCGCTATGGCAACGGCCTCGACGGCTCTTCTTTCTTCCAGGAAGTTTTCGTCTTCCCGGAGCTGCTTCATGCAGCGGGCAGCTTCGTCCAGCAGGCGGACGTCGCCGTCCAGCAGAAAGCCCTGGATCATCTCGCCCGATTGCCTCGTGCCCATCAGATCCCCGGGGCCGCGCAGTTCCAGATCCTTCTGTGCTACGACAAAACCATCGTTGGTCTGGGTCAGGATGCGGAGTCGTTCATTTTCTTCAGCCAGCAGGAAGCACCAGCTCTCCGCGCTGCCACGCCCTACGCGGCCACGCAGCTGATGCAGCTGACTCAGGCCGTAGCGCTCCGCATTCTCGATGATCATCACGCTGGCATTGGGCACATTTACGCCCACCTCAATGACAGTGGTGGAGACCAGCACGTCCAGCTCGCCTGTTGAGAAAGCGTTCAGCACGGCCGCTTTCTCCTCAGCCTTCTGCGTGCCCCAGGTAAGCCCTACCCGCAGGCCGTGCAGTACGCCGTGCACCAGATCCTCCCAGGTTTCCTTGGCGGAACGCACGTCCTCCAGCATCTCGCTCTCCTCGACCAGCGGACAGACCACATAGCCCTGTCGCCCTTTGGCGATCTCCTGCCGGAGAAAGCCGTACATGGCGTCGCGCTTCGCCTCCGGCACGACACGCGTTTTCACAGGCGTCCGGCCAGGCGGCAGCTCATCGACGATGGATACGTCCAGGTCGCCGTAGAGGATCAACGCCAGAGTGCGCGGGATCGGCGTTGCAGACATGACAAGGACGTGCGGCGCACATGTCTCTTCCTTGCCCTTTTCCTGTAGACTTGATCGCTGGCGCACGCCAAAACGATGCTGCTCGTCCGTGACGACCAGTCCCA
Source organism: Clostridia bacterium (assembly GCA_017399225.1). Next base: position 6,381 of record JAFQEB010000070.1, read on the forward strand.
GCTTGCGATAGCCCACGCCCTCACTGATAAGGGCGTGGGTGCCGAAGATCACCTGCCAGCTGCCATCCCGGCAGGCCGCATGTGCCTCACGCTTTTCCTTCGCCTTCATGGAGCCGATCAGCAGCCCGCAATGAAGGCCAAGAGGCTCCAATATGGCTTTGGCCGATTCATAATGCTGCCGTGCAAGGATCTCTGTCGGGGCCATCATGGCCGCCTGATAGCCCGCCTTGCAAGCCATCGCGATCGCGCCAAAGGCAAGGGCGGTCTTTCCACAGCCGACGTCCCCCTGCACCAGGCGGCTCATGGCGCGACTCCGGCACAGGTCCTTCCGGATCTCCGTCAGCACGCGACGCTGTGCGCCGGTCGGCGGAAAGGGCATGTGCTCCCAGAATGCTTCTTCATCCGCCGATGACAGGGGCATGGGGACGCCATTCTCCTGATGGTGTCGCATCAGCCCCAGAGCAGCCTGATACATCAGCATCTGCTCGAAGGCGAGGCGTCTACGGGCCAGGCGCAGATTATCGATGTTTGAAGGAAAATGCGCTTCCCGCAGGGCAAAATTCAGCTCGCAAAGGCCATGGCGGAGCCGCAGGGCATTGGGCAGCGTCTCCGGACAGCAGTCATCGACCTGCTCAAGCGCCTGTTCCATCATCGTGCGGAAGGACCTTGCAGGAATGCCCTTGACAGCACGGTACACAGGCTGGATGGAAGGCTCCGTCACCCGCTGAGGGCTTTGGAGAACACGGCGGTTCCGGCTGAATGCAACACGGCCATAGAGCATGATGCTTTCCCCCACAGGCAGGTTCTGCATCATCCAGGGCTGGTTGTACCACACAAGGGCAAGCTTCCCCGTCGCGTCCGTCAGCGTGGCCGTGACGCGGGTCAATCCGTTAAAGCGGCTCAGCTTTGGCGGATCGTTGACGACGCCCATCACCAGCACCTCGCCGGATGAAGCCTCGGCACACGGCACCACCTTCGTGCGGTCTTCATACCGGACTGGAAGGCAGTAAAGCAAATCGCGCAATGAGACAATGCCCACTGCGCGAAGGGATTCCAATCTTGCGGGGCCAACGCCACGCATGGCTGAAAGCTCCATCGTTTACTCCACAGAGATCAGGTAGTAGTACAGCGGCTGACCGCCCAGCAGGCAGTCGACGTCGCAGTCAGGATAGCACTCAGCGATCTCAGCCGTAAGAGCCTCCGCGTCCTCCTTGGAGGTATCAGCGCCGTAGTAGACGGTGATCAGCTCGGCCTCGTCATCGACGATCGCCTTCATCATCTCCATCACCACGTCATGCACGGAATTGCCGGAATACTCGATCTGGCCGTTGTGCATACCGATGATATCATCCTTGTGGATCTGCACGCCGTTGTACTCGCTGTCGCGGACGGCGTAGGTCACCGTGCCGGTCTTGACGTGATTTGCAGCCTCGGTCATGTTGGCGGCGTTTTCCTCGCCGCTCAGCTCTGCCTGGAAGGCCACAGCGGCAGCAATGCCCATCGCCACATTCTTGGTGGGAATGACATGCACTTCCTTCTCGGCCAACTCAGCCGCCTGGTTGGCAGCGAAGATCACATTACCGTTGTTGGGGAAGACAAACACGCACTTGGCATTCACCGCGTTGATGGCGCAGAGGATGTCATCCACGGAGGGATTCATGGTCTGGCCGCCCTCAACGATGTGATCCACCGTCAGGTCGCGGAAAATGTTGGAGAAGCCCTCGCCCAGGGACACGGCGACCATGCCGTATTCCCTTTCAGGCTCGGCGGGCGCGGCAGGTTCCTCGGCAGCCTTCGGGGCAGTTTCCCCTTCCAGCTTGCGCTTCATGTCCAGCATGTTATCGATCTTGAGATTCACCAGTTCACCCAGCTCCAGGCCATACTCAATGGCGTTGCCGGGGTTATTGGTGTGCACATGCACCTTCGTCTCCGTCATATCGCCGGTGACCTGCACGCGGTCGCCGATGCGGTTGAGACGGCGGCGGAAGGAATCCACGTCACCCTCGGCGCAGTCCTCGCGGAAATTGACGATGGTGAACTCCGTGCAATAGATGTTGTGGATCTCGCCGGAGAGGTCATGGATGTCCTCTTCGGTCACGGCGCAGTCGCCTGCCAGCAGGGCGGCAGGATCAGCGATCTCCTGGCCGCGCATCACGGCGGCATAGCCGGTGTAGATCAGCAGCAGACCGCGTCCGCCGGAGTCCACCACGCCCGCAGCCTTCAGCGGAGGCAGCATTTCCGGCGTCTTGCGCAGAATGGCCTCGCCGCTGGTCAGCATGACATTGATCAGCCCGTCATAGTCATCCGGATTCTGCTCGACATACTTCATCGCATCCTCGGCGATGACGCGGGCGACCGTCAGGATGGTGCCCTCCTTGGGCTTCATAACGGCCTTGTACGCCTTGTCGGAGCCAGCCTTGAGGGCCTTGGCAAACTGAACAGGCGTGATCTTGTCCACACCCTTGAGGGCGGTGGCAAAGCCGCGCAGCAGCTGGGAGGTGATGACGCCTGAATTGCCGCGGGCGCCCTTGAGCGCACCCTTGGAGATGGCGGCGGCGGCCTCGTCAGCACGCAGATATTCCTGCGCGTTCACCTCACGGGTCGCGCTCTGCATCGTCAGGGACATATTCGTACCCGTATCGCCATCGGGCACCGGGAAGACATTCAGTGCATCAACCGCTTCACGGTTCTTCTCCAGAAGAGCCGCACCTGCGACGACCATGTCGCGAAGCAGAAGGCCATCGATTGTTTTATGCGTTATCAAAGGTTCTTCCTCCATTCGGCCAGTCCGCGGCGCAGTGCCGGACGCTGGCTTGCTCAGGTCAGTCGTCAGACGCGGATGCCTTCGACCGAGATGTTCACCTTGCGCACCTTCACGCCGGTCATGCTTTCCAGCTTGTAGCGCACCGTATCGACAATGGTCTTGCAGACCTCTGCAATCGAGATGCCGTATTCCACAATGATGAACAGATCAACGTCGAGCATGTCGCCCACCGCACGGATCTGTACGCCCTTGGAAAGATTCTCCCGGCCAAGCCATTCAACGATGCCGTCCTTGGCCCGCTTGGAGGACATGGCTACGATGCCGTAGCACTCCAGCGCAGCATAACCCACAACCTTCATCATCACATCCTCGGCGATGAAGATCGTGCCAATATCGTTTTTGATCTTGCATTCCATGGTTGCTTCAACCTCCTTGTGCCAGGGGCTTCCCTTCTGATGCGATCCCCCGCATGGTCTTTATCCTTCTCTTATCCCATGCCAAAGATACCCATAGACAGGGTCATTATGTAGTATACAGGATTTTCTCGGATTTAGCAAGGCTTTTTTTCTTTGAAATCCAAAGGAATCGGCATTCAACATACAAGAATCTGTGCTTTATCCCCGATTACAGACCCAGATATGGAAATTCTTCGCTTGACAAGCGTTGAAAAGACAGCTATAATGCTTGCATCAGGGCAATGAGGAGACGAGTAGCCTACCCGGTCACGATCTTCAGAGAGCTTCCGGCCGCTGTGAGGAAGCGTTCGTGCCAACAAGGCGAAGTACAGCTCCGAGCCATCATCTGAACGGTTTGCCAAGTAGGATGTATCCGGTGCGCCGGTTACAGCGCGGAGGAATGACTGTTCCTCGCTGAGGGCTGCAAATATGCAGCTGAACGGAAGTGGTACCGTGATGCAACTCATCACCTTCCCCGGCTTATGCCGCGGAGGGTGTTTTTGTTTCCAGCAAAACAGTCCATCATATATGTAGGAGGCAACGGACATGAATCTTGATTCTCTGACCTACGCGAGCCGTTTTGACGGCGTAACGGGCAGCGCGATCCGCGAGATCTTCAAGCTCATCGCCAAACCCGGCATGATTTCTTTCGCCGGCGGCAACCCCGCCAGGTCTGCCCTGCCGGACGACTTCTGCGCCGAGATTGCAAAGGAGGTGCTGCAAAAGGATGGTAAGGCCATCCTTCAGTATGGCGCCACCGAGGGCTATGCGCCCCTGCTGGAGAGCCTGAAGAGCTACGCGGAGGCCCAGCTGGGCTGCGAGCTCCCCGTCGTGCTCCCTGTAACCGGCTCCACCCAGGCCATGGATCTGCTGTGCAAGGCACTGATCAATCCCGGCGACGTGATCCTGGTGGAGAACCCCACCTTCCTGGGTAACATGCAGTGTATGCACCTGTACGAGGCCAAGCTGGTACCGGTGGAGAGCGACGAAAACGGCATTATTCTGGAAAAGCTGGAGGCTGCGATCAAGGAGCATCACCCCAAAATGCTCTACACCATCCCGACCTTCCAGAATCCCACCGGTAAGACCCTGGCCGCCGAGCGTCGTCAGCCTATTGCGGAGATGGCCGCAAAGTACGGCATGGTCGTGGCAGAGGATGATCCCTACCGCGATCTGCGCTATTCCGGCTCGCCGCTGCCCTCCATCAAATCCTACGACAAGGAAGGCTGGGTGGTGTTCCTCGGCTCCTTCTCCAAGATCATCTCTCCCGGCCTGCGCGTGGGCTTCATGGCGGGCGATCCCCGCATACTGCGCAAGTGCACCGTGGGCAAGCAGAGCGCCGACGTGCACACCTCCAACCTGACCCAGGCGATCGTGGATCAGTTCCTGCGCCGCGATCTGCTGCCCGGCCACATCAAGAGCATCTGCGCCTCCTACAAGGAGCAGATGGACGCCATGATGCAGGAGCTGGAGACCTTCCCCACCGGCACGACCTATACCCGGCCCGAAGGCGGCCTGTTCATCTGGGTGGAGCTGCCCGAACACATCAACGCCCTGGAGCTGCTGCAGAAGTGCGTCGACCGCAAGGTGGCCTATGTGCCTGGCACGCATTTCTTCTGCGACGGCGGCCACGACAACACCCTGCGCCTGAATTTCTCCAATTCCACCGTCGAGCAGATCCACACCGGCATGGCCATCCTGCGGGAAGTCATTGCCGAAGCCACCAAGTAATTCATACAGGAGGATATACATATGCACATTCTTGACATTTTGAAGGAGCGCGGCTTCATCGCGCAGACCACCTTCGAAGACGAGCTGTACAAGCAGCTGGAAGAGCCCACCACCTTCTACGTCGGCTTCGACCCCACCGCCGACTCCCTGCACATCGGCCACTACATCCCGATCATGGCCATGGCCCACATGCAGAAGGCCGGCCATAAGCCCATCGCCCTGATGGGCGGCGGCACCGCGATGATCGGCGACCCCAGCGGCAAGACCGACATGCGCAAGATGATGACCGTCGAGACCATCGACAACAATGTCGAGTGCATCAAGAAGCAGATGAGCCGTTTCCTGGACTTCTCCGAGGGCCAGGCCATCATCGTCAACAACGGCGACTGGCTGCGCAACCTGAACTTCATCGAGTTCATGCGCGACATCGGCTCCATGTTCTCCGTCAACACCATGCTGCGCGCGGACTGCTACCGTGCCCGCATGGAGTCTGAGAACGGCCTGAGCTTCCTGGAGTTCACCTACATGCTGATGCAGTCCTACGACTTCCTGGAGCTGTTCCACCGCTACGGCTGCCGGCTGGAGATGGGCGGCAACGACCAGTGGTCCAACATGCTGGGCGGCGCCGACCTCGTCCGCCGCAAGGACAACGAGAAGGCTTTTGCCTGCACCTTCCAGCTGCTGCTCACCCATGACGGCAAGAAGATGGGAAAGACCGAAAAGGGGGCCCTGTGGCTCGATCCCAACAAGACCAGCCCCTTCGATTTCTACCAGTACTGGCGCAATATCGACGACAAGGACGTCGAAAAGTGTCTGGGCCTGCTGACCTTCCTGCCCATGGACGAGGTTCGTCGCCTGGGTGCGCTGGAGGGCAGCGCCATCAATGAAGCCAAGAAAGTGCTGGCCTTCGAGGTCACCAAGCTCGTGCACGGCGAGGAAGAAGCCCAGAAGGCTGCCGACGCTGCAGCTGCCCTTTTTGCCGGCGGCGCGAACGGCGCAAACATCCCCTCCTTCGAGCTGACCGCTGCGGAGCTTGCTGAGGACGCCCGCGTGTCCACCATGCTGGTCAAGTCCGGCCTGTGCAAGAGCCAGAGCGAGGCTCGCCAGCAGATCAAGTCCAACGCGGTTTCCGTTGGCGGCGAAAAGGTGACGGATGAGAAGGCCGTGATCGCTGCTGACATGTTCGGCGAGGACGGCCTGATGCTCCAGAAGGGCAAGAAGGGCTTCCGCCGCCTGATCCTCAAATGAGCGCCGTTCCTTACAAGACGCTGAGGCAGGAAGCAGCCGATGAGGTGATCATCAACAAGAGCCGCTTCATCGGCTACGCCTGCCCCTGCGAAACAGAGGAGGAGGCCCTCGCCTTCCTGCAGAAGATCCGGACGAAGCATAAGGATGCGACCCATAACTGCTACGCCTACATCATTGGCCGGAACGCAGGCATCATGCGCTATTCCGACGACGGCGAACCCGGCGGCACCGCAGGCCTCCCCATGATGGAGGTGCTCAAGGCGCAGGGCGTCTTCAACTGCTGCGTGGTGGTGACCCGCTACTTCGGCGGCGTACTGGTGGGGGCCGGCGGCCTTGTGCGTGCCTACACGCAGGGCGCCGTCATCGCGCTGAAGGCAGCGCAGGTCGTCATCATGGAGCCAAGCCATCGGTATCTGTGCGAGGTGGCCTATCCCCTGTGGGATCGGGTGACGCACGCGCTGAAAACCATGCCGGTGCAGCTGTTATCAAGCGAATTTACGACCGCAGTGGCCTTTACACTGCTGGTGCGGGAAAAGGATGCTGATACAATGATTGCAGATCTGGTCCGTCTGACGGATGCAAGATTTGAATATCTGCTCGAGGACGAATCCTTTGAGGCATGGAATACAGATGAATAGAAACACGCCAGTGGAGATAACTTAAGTTTTCCACTGGCGTGTTCTTTTGCATTCATCTATAGTTCACAGGCCAGCCATATACTGGTTGCGTGCAATCAAGATTGGAGGTTGTTTTTGATGAAAAAGCTTCGTAAGCTGATTACCTGGGTGCTGATCCTGGCTGTTGCAGCCGGGGCTGTGTGGTTCTTTTTCATGCGTGATTCTTCTATCAAGCTGAAGGAAGAGGTCGCAAGGACAGAGGACATTGAGACCTTCTATACCTTCAAGGGCAATGTGGAGGCCAACGGATTCCAGGTCTATACAGCCGGCACCCGCAGCAAGATCCGCGAATGGCTGGTCGAGGAGGGCGATGAGGTCACTACCAGCGACGGCGTCGTCCGGTATGAAAACGGCACGGTCGTCAAGGCGCCGATGGCCGGCACGATCTCAGATCTGTATCTGGAAGAGGGCGATGATTTCATGCCCGGAACCGCGCTCTTCCGCGTGGCGGACTACGCAAACCCGCTGATCAACTTCAATGTGGACGAATACGACGTCTCCGCCCTGTCCAAGGGTATGAAAGTGACCGTAAAGGTACTTTCCACCGGCAAGGAGCTGGATGCGGAGATCACCCGTGTTGCCCAGGAAGCGACGGTCATGGGAGACCTGGCCTTCTATCCGGTCAGACTCGAGCTGCCCCAGGACGGTACGCTGCCCATGGGCGTGACCTGTGAGATCATCATCCCCCGCGAAAGCGCAAAGAAGGTCACCACCGTATCCCTTTCCGCGATTCAGTATGACGAGGATGGCAAGCCCTTCGTGTACTGCTATGACCGCAACGATGAGATCGTCGAGCAGTCCGTGGTGCTTGGCATCAACGACGGCCACATCGTCGAGGTGAAAGAAGGCATTCGCTCCGGCGAGACGATCCTTGTGCCGCCGAGCTTCAGCTTTGATCCTGCCGCCATGCGCGAGCAGATGATGGGGGGAGGCCGGTAACGAATGCGGGAAACAGGCGAAGTCATCCTTTCCATGAAGGACATATACAAAAAATACAAGATGGGAGACGAGGAGCAAACCGTCCTGAAGGGCGTCGAGCTTGACGTGACCCGTGGTGAGTTCGTCGCCATCCTCGGCCCCAGCGGTTCAGGTAAGTCTACACTGATGAACATCATCGGCTGTCTTGACATCCCTACCAGTGGCCAGTATGTGCTGCACGGCCGGGACGTGAAGGGGCTGAACGAATCCGAACTGGCCAAGGTCCGCAGCAAGGAGATCGGCTTTATTTTCCAGTCCTTTCAGCTGCTGAAGCGCCAGGACGCACTGCAGAATGTGGAGCTGCCGCTGATCTATTCCGGCGTTGGTGCACGGGAGCGGGAGAAGCGGGCGAAGCTGATGTTGGAGCGCGTAGGGCTCTCCGACAAGCTGCACCACTACCCCAACCAGCTTTCCGGCGGTCAGCAGCAGCGCGTGGCGATCGCCAGGGCGCTTGCCAACAACCCGACCATTCTCCTGGCCGATGAACCCACCGGCGCGCTGGATCAGCAGACAGGCAAACAGGTCATGGAGCTGTTTCATGAACTGAACGACGAAGGACGCACGATCATCATGATTACCCATGACATCAACATCGCCCGTCACGCCACACGCATTGTGCGCATCCTTGACGGCGAGCTCAGCGAGGGGGTGGCCGAGGATGCTTAAGGAAAGCCTCAAAATGTCATGGCAGAACATATGCGCCAACAAGATGCGCACCTTCCTAACCATGCTGGGCATCATCATCGGCGTAACGGCCATCATTGCGCTGATCACCGTAGTCGAGTCCGCCACGGACGAGATCACCAGCCAGTTCAATGCCCTCGGCGCAGGAAAGATCAGCGTATCCGTCACGGGCACGCCCCTCAAGCGCGGACTGAATGAAACGGACGTCGCCCGGTTTACGGAGATCGAACACGTCAAAGGCGTTGATCCCACCGTAAGCCTGCGTACCTATGCAGCGCAGATCGACGGTAAGGTGGATAATGTGACCGTCGAGGGCCGCAGCGCAGCCTATTTCGAGGGCGAGGAAGCGGCGATCGAGAAGGGCCGCGGGCTTTTGCCCCTGGATATGGACCGGCATAGCCGCGTCTGCGTGATCGACAGCGACCTGCGCACTGAACTCTTTCCCAACGAGGATCCAATCGGCAAAGAGATCATTCTGTCCGGCCACACCTTCACCATCGTCGGATTGCTGGAGGACGGTTCCGCCGGCGATATGATGAGCATCATGATGGGCGGCAGCGGCAACGGCAGAGCCATCATCCCCTACCAGACGGCGCTCCGGATGAGCGGCAGCAGCTCGATCACCAGCCTGACGGTTTACCTTGACGATCCCGCCGCTGCTGACGTTGCCATCGAGGATATGGAAACGCTCCTTGATACGCTCTTCAACTACCGGGACAATACCTTCAACATTCTCAACATCGACACGCTGCTCGACGCCATGGACAGCATCACCAGCATGATGACGACCGTGCTTGCCGGCATCGCTTCCATTGCCCTGCTGGTCGGCGGCATCGGCATCATGAATATGATGCTGGTGTCCGTCACAGAAAGGACTATGGAGATCGGTCTTCGCAAGGCGCTGGGTGCAAAGCCTTCCCTCATCCAGATGCAGTTCCTGATGGAGTCCGTCATTCTTTCTCTTTTGGGCGGCCTGGTCGGCATCATCGTGGGCAACGTGCTTTCCTATGTGATCTCTGTGCTGATCGATATCCCCTTCACCCTGAATATCGGCGCGATCACGCTGGCATTCTGCTTCTCCGCTTCTGTGGGTATCATTTTCGGCTGGGCGCCTGCAAACAAGGCATCCAGGCTGAATCCTATTGATGCGCTGCGCTCGATGTGATATAATCAATATATCAACTTTCATAAGGAGTACCGATGATATGTTTACGATCCTTGTCGCGGAAGACGATCTTGCCCTGCAGCGCATGATCTGCGCATATCTGGGCATGAACGGCTACCATACCATCCCGACCGCAAACGGCGAGGAGGCGCTTGACGCCATTGAACGGGTGATGCCCGATCTGGTCATCGCCGACGTCATGATGCCTGAAATGGACGGATGGGAGCTGACGCGCGAATTACGTGACGCCTATCGCCTTTTGCCCATCATGCTGGTCACGGCCCGCGACAGCATCGAAGATAAGCGCACCGGTTTCACCGCCGGTGCGGACGACTACCTGACCAAGCCCGTCGACCTGGATGAGCTGCTGCTGCATGTGAACGCACTGCTGCGCCGCTCCCAGGCGATGACGAGCCATCAGCTGACCATCGGTGAAACGACCCTGGACTATGACAGCCTGACCGTCAAACGCGGGGATATTCTGCTGACGCTGCCGAAAAAGGAATTCTTCCTGCTCTTCAAGCTCCTGAGCAGCCCCATGCAGATCTTCACCCGCCGGCAGCTGATGGACGAGATCTGGGGCATGGATGCAGAAAGCGACGAAAGAACGGTGGATGTGCATATCAAGCGCCTGCGGGAGAAGTGCGAGGTCTTCCCGGATTTCTCCATCGCAACCGTGCGCGGGCTTGGGTATAAGGCGGTCAAGAACAATGGATAAGCTGCACCTGACGCCGTATTCCTTCCGGGGACGGATGATGTCCGCGCTCTATATCTGTGCGATCATCGCCTGCGTGATCTCGCTTCTGTTCGCCTATTGCGTTACCTATCTGAATGTGCAAAGCGAGATCCGGCTCCAGCAGCAGGGCTTCGCAGTATCCCTGCTGGAAATGGAAAAGCGGACGGATCTTTCCCTTACCGACATGCTTTACCTTGCGCAGCAGGGGGATATCTCCGCCGTTGAGGTCAGCGCCCGCGACGGGAGCATCCCGCCGGAAATACAGGCCATCCTCAGCGAGCGAACGGTTTACACCCACACTGTTGACCTTGCGCACATGCCCGTCACCTATGTACAGCTCTCCGACAGTCTGGTCAGGATCGAAGCTGCAAAAGACGTTAATCTCTACTTTGTTTCATTTTTTCGCGTCATCACCTCCGCGCTCTCCTATCTGGCGATCGTGGTGCTGCTGATCACCCTTGTGTCCTTCCGCATCTCAAAGCCCGTACAGGTACTGACTGTGGCCAACTCCCGCGTGCGGGAAGGCGACTTCGACGTGCGGCTGCCGGAGGATGTTCCGGGCGAAATGGGCGAGCTGATGCGTTCATTCAACGATATGACCTCCTCCCTCAGCAAAACGGCATATCTGCAAAAGGATTTCATCAGCAGCATTTCCCATGAGTTCAAAACGCCCATCGCCTCCATCCGGGGCTTTGCCAAGCTCCTGCAGATGCCCGGCATCTCGGATGAACAGCGGGCAGAGTACATCAGCCTCATCGCCCAGGAGAGCGACCGCCTTTCCCGGCTTTCGGAAACACTTTTACGCCTGACCGCCCTTGAGCAGCAGACCGCACCGGCAAGCCTGAGCGAGTTCTCCCTGACGGAGCAGCTTCGCCAGGTCATCCTGCGGCTTGAGCCTGCCTGGAGCAGCCGCGACATCGGATGGCAGCTTGATCTGGAGGAGGAAGTGACCATCGTATCCGACGAAGCGCTGCTGAGCCATGTATGGATCAACCTGATCCAGAACGCGCTGAAATTCTCCCCGGACGGCTCCGAGATCGCCATCAGCGCCGCATGCAAGGAAAATGCCGTTGTCGAGATCACCGATCACGGCTGTGGCATGGATGAGGAAACTCTCCAACGGATCTTCGACCGCTTCTATCAGGCCGATAAGAGCCGTAAGCAGGAGGGCGTCGGCCTGGGCCTGTGCCTGGTCAAGCGCATCCTGGACATGCTCGGCGGCCAGATCGAGGTCACATCAAAGCCTGGCGAGGGCAGCACCTTCCGGGTGACGCTCCCTGTCAGGCCGCAGCGACATGCACATACGGAGGAGCAACTCAATGCATGAGGATGAAAACAAAATGCAGCAGATGTCTGCTGAGTTCCAGAAGATGGTGGACGACTTTTTCCGGATCCAGTGCAGGTATTCCGCAGCCATGCGGGAGATCCAGACAAAGCTGGAGATCCTTGATGACGAATTCCAGCTTCGGCACCGGCGCAACCCCATCCATCACATGCAGTGCCGGATGAAAACCATTCAATCCATGATGGAAAAACTCAGGCGCAAGCATCATGCCGTCAGCATGGAAAGCGCCGTAGAAAACCTGCGTGACATTGCAGGGATCCGCGTCATCTGCAGCTATCTGCAGGATGTTTACACGGTGGCCGAGCTGCTGACCAGTCAGGACGACGTGAAGCTGCTGGAAATGCGGGATTACGTCAAATTCCCCAAGGCGAACGGCTACCGCAGCCTTCATCTGATCGTAGAGATTCCCGTTTTCCTGCAGGAGGGACGCGTCAATGTCCCGGTGGAGGTGCAGCTGCGTACCATCGCCATGGACTTCTGGGCCTCGCTTGAACACGCAATGCGCTACAAGGCCGAGGGCGAAGTGCCCGAGGATATCTCCCTTGAACTTCAGGAAGTCGGCGCAGATATCGCGCTGCTGGACAAACGGATGCAATCCCTGCATGACCGGATCAGCGCTGACGAAGCCAAAGACAAGCCGACATGAATATCAGCCCGGCATTCTGCCATACTATCCATTGTTCCAAAACATTTGATAGGAGTATGGTCGTATGCTGGGCTTTATTTGTGCGCTTGTAGCCGGTGCTGCGATGAGCGTTCAGGGAGTCATGAACACCCGCCTTGGCGAGAAGATCGGCGTGCTGGAAACCAATGCCTTTGTGCAGCTCGTCGGCTTCGTACTGGCGCTTGTAATCGCGCTTATCTTCGGCAAGGGAAATATCGGGCTTCTGCCGCAGTCGCCGTGGTATTCCTGGCTCGGCGGTGTGATCGCCCCTGTGATCACGGTAACGGTGATGCTTTCCATCAAGGGACTCTCCCCTACCGTCGCCATTTCAACCATCCTTTTGGCACAGCTGACCGTCGCCGCGCTGATCGACGCCTTTGGCTGGCTTGGTGCGGAAAAAGCGCCCTTCACCTGGCACAAGTACGTTGGCGTTGGGCTGATGGTTGGCGGCGTACTACTGATGAAGCTGAAAACAAATTGATACTCCTTCCGATATTCTGCGCCGTTTTCTGACGGCGTCTTTTTCTTTTGGCGTCAGCTTGTCGAACGATTCCGGACATTCGGCAAAGAGCGCCCTTTTTCATCGCAGGAGGATATGTATGTGTCATCGAATGTGAGCAGAGCAATTTCGATCAGGAGGTTTACACCATGCTACAATCCATCCGTGACGGGGAGCGGCTGATCGTCCGGCTTGCCGGTGAGCTGGATCATTACTGCGCCCAGTCCGTTCGCCGTGAACTGGATGCGCTGATCTCCGACAAACGCATCCGGTCGCTCATTCTGGACTTTTCTTCACTTCAGTTCATGGATTCATCCGGGATCGGGGTGATCCTTGGCCGCTATCGCCAGATGCGTGACCGCGGCGGCCAGGTGGGCGTTATCCATATGAACCGGCATATTTCAAGGATCTTCCACATGTCCGGCATGGATCGGGTTATCCGCCAATACGACCAGACGCAGGAGGCAGCAAAGGCATGATGCAGCAGAACAAAATGGAGACCAGCTTTCTCTCCCTCCCCGAAAACGAGAGCTTTGCGCGCGTGGTGATCGCCGCCTTCGCCGTACAGTTGTCCCCCACCGTCAGCGAGATCGCAGATATCAAGACCGCCGTGTCTGAAGCCGTGACCAATGCCATCGTGCATGGCTATGAGGGCACACGGGGCATGGTAACGCTCCGTGCAGCGATCGACGACAGGACGCTGACCGTGGAGGTTTCCGACTGCGGACGGGGCATCCGCAATATCGAGCAGGCGATGGAGCCCTTCTTCACCACCCATCCGGAGCAGGAACGGAGCGGCATGGGCTTCGCTGTCATGCAGACCTTTATGGACGACCTGTACGTTGATTCCTCCCCCGGCGAAGGGACGAGCATCCGTATGCGCAAGCGCATCCGCTCAGGCGGCGCTGCATGACACGGCACCTTGCGGAAGAAGGTCGCATCGATATGCAGAACATCGCTGAGCAGAATCTCCCTCTTGTGGGGCTCATGGTGCGGCGCTTTGCGCATCATAACGCTGATCCGGAGGAGCTCTATCAGCAGGGGTGCATCGGCCTGATGAAGGCGATCGCCCGGTATGACCCCGCCTACGGCACAGCCTTCTCCACCTATGCTGCCGCCATAATCCTGGGCGAAATGCGAATGCTGTGCCGATCAAGCCCAGCGGTACACATCCCCCGCCGGGAACGCGAACAGCGCCTGCGCATACGCAAAACACAGGAGGAGCTCACGCGGCGGCTGGGGCGCGAGCCCAACGTGCAGGAGCTGGCCGAAACGCTGCACATGGATGCAGAGGAGATGGTATTCATGCTGGAGGATATCACCGTAGCCTCGGCAGACGCCGCCTCCGACAGCGGTACGTCCCTGCTTGACAGCATCGCAGACGAGGATAACTGGCAGCAGCGCCTGGAGCTTCGTGACCTCATCAGCCGACTTCCTGCGCCGGACAGGCGGCTGATGCTCCTTCGTCATGTACATTGCCTCTCCCAGGCGGAGACGGCGAAGCTGCTCGGGTTGACGCAGGTGCAGGTCAGCCGCCGGGAACGCGAGCTGAAATGCCGCCTGAAACAGGACTGGTATGAAGAAACCTAAAACGGCCTCCCCCATCTGCTTCCGGGGGAGGCCGCGTGTATTCTGAGTGATTGCCTTAATAGAGCTCCGGCAGGCGATCCTTTGTGATCGCCCAGGGATGGTTATACATTTCCCGCAGCACTTCGTTGGTCGTATAATCCTCGGTCATGCAGAAATCGCCACACCAGGTCATGTAGCTGACCCATTCGGCTTTCTCCTGCGCCAGCGCCGAAGCAGAGGGGATCGTACCTGTTTCGCCGATCAAGGCGATCTTCGCCGCAGGGGTGATCGTCTTCAGGCCCGTCAACGCAGTCATACGCGCCGTGTGATCGTGGGCCGGAGGATACATATCCCGGGAAATGATGTCGACCACATCGTCCCCCGGATAGCAGGCAGGAATGGGGGAATTCCACACCCAGATAAGATTATCCAGATGGTGCAGATTGCTATATCGGTCATACATCAGGCGGAAGAGCGCCTTCACGGTATCCGCTCCCTTGACGCCCCACCAGAACCAGTCGCCGTCGCCCTCGTGGAAGGGCCGCCACAGGATCGGGATGCCTGCCTCGCAGAAGGGGCGAAGCAGGCCGGCCATCATGTCCATATCGGAAAGCAGCGCCCTGTTTTCCGCAGTGCCCACCTGAAGCGCCTTGACCGCATCAAAATCGGTATTCGCAGAAAAGAAGGACTTGCTCCGGCCGCACAAGGGGGAAAACCAGTGCCAGGTAAAGGTGAGTACGCCTTTTTGTGCCGCCCACTCCCAGGCCTGGCGCAGCGTCCCGTAATTCTCCTCGACCTCCGTCATGCACTCGTCATCCGTGTCCCTGTAATTGATATTGGGCGAATAGGACAGCAGTTCAAAGCCGAGCAGCGCAGGCTTTTTGCCTGTAACGGCTTCGATGTGATGCAGCTCCTCCATTCCCCGTGTTTTGGTATGCTGCCCCGTCAGGATGCCGCTGCCGGAAAGCTGTCCGAGGTATTCCAGCACCCGATGGACACAGGGCAGGGCGTTGGGATTGCAGGGCTTCGTGATCACTTCCATGGTAGTTTCTCTCCATTCATTTGAACTCAAAAGATTGCTTGACAAGGGTGCAAGCGCTCATTCCTTGAGCAGCGGAATCACCTCGCCTGCAATCAACGCAGGCACGTCATCAGGCGCTACATGAAAGAACTTCTGCCCATTGATGCGGACGCAGGGGCCTTCAGCGCAGGAACCCATGCAACCGGGGGAAATCAGTTCCACCGATTCAATCACTCCCGCATCCGTCAGATGCTTTTCAAATATACGCTCCAGGTATCTTCCTCCGCCGCCGGAGGCACACATGATCCCGTTGCAGCACTGGATCCGAACCTTCATGACGATCCTCCCATCAGGCAATTTCCAGCGCGATCTCCATCATCTGGGTGAAGGAATTCTGGCGCTCTTCGGCGCTCAGCCCCTCACCCGTAAAGGGATTGTCAGAGATCGTGCAGATCGACAGGGCATTCTTCCCGGCGCGGGCAGCGTTGAGGTAGAGCGCCGCAGCCTCCATCTCCACCGCCAGCACGCCAAGGCCCTGCAGTATTTTCCCGCTCGGGCGCTCGTCATAGAACACATCAGAAGAATACAGTGCACCGGGGACGATATGCGCGCCGAGACGCTCGCCTGCCTCCATAGCGGCCTTCAGCAGCTCCCAGGAACAGCAGGGCGCCAGATGCCCCTGGAAGCCATACTGTTCCCCGAAGGAGGAATTCGTATACGCGCTCATTCCGGCCACGATATCCCGCACCTGCAGCTTTTCACTGAGCATACCGGCGCTGCCGACACGGATGATGTTCTCCACGCCGTAGAAGTTGAACAGCTCGTAGGAGTAGATCCCGATAGAAGGCATACCCATGCCGCTGGCCATCACGGACACGCGCTTGCCCTTGTAATAGCCGGTATGCCCCTGCACACCGCGGGTGTTGTTGACAAGGACAGCGTCCTCCAGATAATGATCTGCGATATACTTGGCACGAAGGGGATCGCCGGGCATGAGGACTGTGCGGGCAAAATCGCCCTCTTTTGCTGTGATATGCGGAGTCGGAATCATGAACTTATCTCCTTTCTCAAAGGGATTGCGTGTCCCTATTGTAGCATGTTTCCATCCTTTTGTCTACGACGTTCTTTACGGCTGCTTGACTTTCCTGCAGGGTTCCTCTACAATATCCATAGCCCCTTTTGAAAGAAGGTTTCCTGATGAACAAGCAGTTCTTGCCCGTCACCCCCGAGGAGTGCCGCCAGCGCGGCTGGGATGTGCCGGATTTTGTATATGTGTGCGGCGACGCCTATGTGGATCACCCCTCCTTCGGGCACGCGATCATCAGCCGTATCCTGGAAAAGGCAGGGTACCGCGTAGCGATGCTCTGCCTGCCGCCCTGGCAGGACGCTTCTGCCTTCACCCGTTTTGGCAAGCCCAGGCTCGGCTTCCTTGTTTCCTCCGGCGTCATCGACAGCATGGTCAATCATTACACAGTGGCAAAGAAACGCCGCCATGACGATTATTATGCCCCCGGCGGCAAAGCAGGTATGCGCCCTGACCGGGCAACCATCGTGTATTGCAACCGCATCCGGCAGGCCTACCGGGACGTACCGATCCTCATCGGCGGTGTGGAAGCCTCTCTTCGGCGGTTCTCTCACTATGATTACTGGGACGACAAGGTGCGCCACAGCGTACTGGTGGACTCCGGCGCGACGCTGCTGATGTACGGCATGGGCGAGACGAGCATCATCGAATGCGCCAACTGGGTCGCAGACGGAATGAACCCGGCGGAGCTCCCCCGTTTGCGCGGTGTGTGCTATATGAGCAAAACCCCCGACCCGACCTGCCTGCAGCTCCCCTCCCATCAGGAGGTCTCGACGGATCGTAAAAAGTATTGCGAAGCCTTCCTGATGCAGTATGACGAGCAGGATCCCATTCGCGGAAAACGCATGTGCCAGATGCAGGACAAGGATCGTTACCTCATTCAGAACCAGCCCTGCCTGCCGCTGTCCCGCGAGGCCCTTGACGCAGTATATGAGCTTCCCTTCACCCGCACCTGGCATCCGATGTATCAAAAGGACGGCGGTGTGCCTGCCCTGCAGGAGGTAGAGTTCTCCATCGCCTCCACCCGCGGATGCTTTGGCTCCTGCTCCTTCTGCGCCATTACCTTCCATCAGGGGCGCATCATCCAGAGCCGCAGCGAAGAATCCATCCTGAAGGAAGGAAAGCTCCTGACCACGCTTCCCGGCTTCAAGGGATACATCCATGACGTCGGCGGCCCGACGGCAAACTTCCGCAAGCCGGCCTGCCCCAATCAGATGAAGGTCGGCGCCTGCAAAAACCGGCAGTGCCTCTACCCCAGGCCTTGCAAAATCCTCGAGGTCGACCACAGGGAATTCATGGGGATACTGCGCAAGCTGCGCGAGCTCCCCAAGGTGAAGAAGGTGTTTGTCCGTTCCGGCCTGAGGTACGATTACATCATGGCCGACCGGGACAGCTCCTTCCTGAAGGAATTCTGCGAGCACCATGTTTCCGGACAGCTGAAGGTCGCGCCGGAGCATGTTTGTCCCTATGTGCTGGATCGGATGGGCAAGCCCCGCCGCGAGCTGTACGACGCCTTCTGCGCCCGCTATGAGCAGGTCAATGAGAAGCTGGGCAAGAAGCAGTACCTCATCCCCTACCTGATGTCCAGCCATCCGGGCAGCGATCTGAACGCAGCCATCGAGCTTGCCTGCTATCTGCGGGATATCGGCTTCCAGCCGGATCAGGTGCAGGATTTCTACCCCACGCCCGGTACCCTGTCCACCTGTATGTTCTATACAGGTCTCGACCCGAAGACAATGAAGCCGGTCTTTGTTGCCCGTTCTCCTGAGGACAAAGCCATGCAGCGCGCGCTGATGCAGTTCCGCAATCCAGCAAATCACACGCTGGTGCGTAAGGCCCTGCGGCTGGCAGGCCGGGAGGATCTGATCGGCAGGGACCGCGAATGCCTCGTTCCGCCGGAACGGGAGGCGCCGCGCGGTAAATCCCCCGAGCACAAGCGGGATAATCCGGCACACGACCGCAAGAGCTACCGCCACGCGGATAAGATGCCGCAAAAGCCCCGCAGACACGGCAGCGATAAGGGGCCGACGCCCCGCAGCCGTCAGCGCGGCCGGAAGTGAACCCTGATTCAACAGCATAAAACGCGCAGGCCTCATCGTAACAGCCTGCGCGTTCCTTATATCATAACGTCATTCCGCTCATTTTCAAAGGGCATGAGCCAGTCTGCGGACGACCTCGTCCAGCTCCTGCACACCGATCAGTTCGATGCTGCCGTAGGGGGCGTCCAGCAGCACCTCCACCGCCCGGCGATACCTTTCAAGCAGCGTCAGCAGCACCGCCGTATCCACGCGCTGGGGAGCCTTCGCGATCTCACATGCGATCTCCAGCCAGCAGCCGTTGACAAGCTGAAGAAGCATAGCTTCAATTCCCTTTACCGCCGGAAATACAACTGCCTCATCCGCTGCGGAAGCCACCGTACGCTGCAGCAGCGGCAGAAAGCCAGCCCGTAGCTCATCCTGATACAGCATCGCCATAGCGCGCCCTTCGGAGCGGAGGATCAGCGGCAGCAGCATTGCAATGAATTCCGCCTCGTCCCGGCGCATCGGCATATAAGCGTAGAGTACTGCATTGATGCGCTCCATCGCGCTGCCTGAGGCTGCCAACGCCGTCTGGGCAAAGTCGGTCATCCGCGCCGCCCGCTGCGCACACAGGGTCTGCAGCACCTCTTCCTTGCTGGCAAAATGGTGATAGAATCCACCCTTGCTGGCATGGAGCACGTCAAGGATATCCTGCACGCTCGTTGCATCATAACCTTTCGTGCAGAACAGCTTTTCAGCCGCAGCCAGCATCTCCTGGCGCTTCGCTTCACCCTTGCGCATGTGCGATACTCCTCCCGGATTTTCGTTCAATTTAGTATAGGTCATAATTCCATCTCCCGTCAAGCCCCAATGATGCGGAACGCAAATCGTTCCAGCCATAAAGGCAATACCTGGGCAAGAGCGGTATTTGATGCAGATTGTGCATCTTGACTTTCCAGGCGTAAAATATGATAATGTGATATATCACCCTTTACAGGAAGGATGACGTACTTGAAGCTGTTTCATATATCCGATCTGCATCTGGGCAGGCAGCTGCACCGCTTTCCGCTTCAGGAGGAGCAGGACGCCGTACTTGAGTACATCCGCATAGCCGCCGAAAAGGAGCAGCCTGACGCGGTGCTCATCGCAGGCGATGTATACGACCGCGGCATCCCGCCCGTTTATGCAACGCTGTCTCTCGACCGATTTCTGGAGGGGCTCACTCGCCTTCCGCTCACGACCTTTGTTATCAGCGGCAATCACGACTCCGCCGACAGGCTGGGCTTTCTGTCCGGGCCACTGAAGGAAAGCCGTCTGCACATTTCTCCTGCATATCGCGGGCATATCACGCCCATCACGCTCACAGATGCGGCAGGCCCCGTCGATTTCTGGCTGCTCCCCTTTCTCCGGCCGACGTCCGTCCGCCCGTTTTTCCCGGATGAGAAGATCGATAGCACAAACGACGCTGTCGCCTGCGCTATTCGGCAAATGGATATCGATCCTGCCAGGAGAAATGTTCTGGTCGCGCATCAGTTCGTTTCCGGCGCCCAGCTGATTGGCTCAGAGGACTGCGCGCTGCTGGGGACGGATGAGATCAGCGTCGGCGGTACGGATCTGGTGGATGCGCGCGTCTTTGACAGGTTTGACTATGTTGCCCTGGGACATCTGCATCATGCGCAGAATATCGGCTCCAGCCGGATCCGCTACTCCGGCACGCCGCTGAAGTACTCCTTTTCCGAGCTGCACAGCGATAAATCCATCACGGTCATTGAGCTGCATGGCGACCGTTCTCTTGACGTGCACACGATCGACCTGCCTGCCCCCCGCGGAATGCAGGAGCTGCGCGGCACCTTTGCAGAGCTGACGGCTGACGAGGCGGTCGCCGCAACGGATCGGGACGCTTACACTCACGTCATCCTGACGGACGAACTGCCCATCCCCAACGTCATGAACCGGCTGCGGCTGTACTATCCCAACATCACGCATCTGGACTGGGACAATACCCGTACGCGGCATATCGACGATTTCAGCATCACCGCTGACGTAAAGAAGCATACGCCGGTCAGCCTGTTCAGCGAATTCTTCGAGCGCACCAACGGAGCAGCCATGTCGGCCGAGCAGCAGGCATATGTGGATCAGCTGATCCGCAGTATATGGGAGGAACACGAATGAGACCACTCAAGCTGATCATGAGCGCCTTTGGCTCCTATGCCGGCGTGCAGGAGCTTGATTTCAGCCGGTTGGGGGAAAAGGGACTTTATCTCATCTGCGGCGATACCGGCGCAGGCAAAACGACCATTTTTGACGCCATCACCTATGCGCTCTACGACGCCCCTTCCGGCGGAGGCGAGAAGAAGGAGGACATGCTGCGCTCCTCCCGGATGCTGCGCAGCACCTATGCCTCCCCGGATACAAAGACCTATGTGTCTCTGACCTTCCTGCACCGGGGCGAAGAATACACCGTCATCAGGAACCCTGCATACATGCGTCCCCGGCAGCGCGGCAGCGGCTATACGGAGGAAAAGCCCTATGCGGAGCTGCATCTTCCTGACGGCAGCATCATTTCTGATAGGACGGTCAACACGCGTCTGCAGGAGCTGCTGGGGATCAACCGCGAGCAGTTCAAGCAGGTGTCGATGATCGCTCAGGGCGAGTTCCGTGAGATGCTGAAGGCAGATACCGACAAGCGCATCACCCTGTTCCGCGATCTGTTTCAGACCCAGAACTTCAGCCGTCTGCAGGAGCGTCTCGCCCAGGACGCCCGGGAGCAGGAGCAGCAGTGCCGACAACTGCGCGGTGTGATCACCGATAAGTTGCGTGCCGTCACCTGTGATGAGGCTGCGCCGTCTGCCAGACAGCTCGCGGCGCTCCAGGGAAACCAGCTTCCCGATCCGGAAGCAGACGCCCTGCTGGCAGCCTATATCCTCTATGATGAACAGGCTGAAAAACAGCTTACAGCCCGTCAGGAGGAGAACACGAATAAGCTGAAGGTCATCGCCGTGCAGCAGGAGCAGGCGGAGCTGCGCAAGAGAACGCAGGAGCAGATCAACGAAACAGAGGCTCTCGTGAAAGCCGCCATGAATCGTGCTGAAGATGCAGATGGCACCTATGCAGCGGCCCTTCTCCGGGAACCGGAGGCGGATAATGCCCTGGCAGAAGCGCGCCTGCTTGAAGCAAGCATGGAGAGCTACGCCCGGCTTGAATCCAGTACAGCCGCACTTGCGCAGGCAAGGACGCTGCATTCCCAGGCGCTTGGCAATCTGCAGCAATGCACCGGCAGGCTCGTGCAGCTGGAGGAGGTCATCCAGAAGGCGCGTAATGATATCAGCAGCCTCCAACATTGCGCTGCTGAAGCTGAGCGGCTGAGCCATACCAAGGAGGATCTCAAGCGTCAAACGACCACGTTAGAGGCGCTCTCTGAGGAACACGCCGGACTCCTGTCCGCCCGCAGAAACCTGCTGGACGCCTCCGCACGCCTGCGCTATGCCATCGCTGAGCATAGCTCCGCACAGTCGCGGTATCAGCAGCTGAATGAAGCGTGGTATGATCAACAGGCCGGACATCTTGCCAGGGAGAGGCTATCGCCTGGCACGCCCTGCCCCGTCTGCGGCAGCACCGAGCATCCGCACCCCGCTCAGCTCCCCGCTGTTTCTGTCGGCAAGGCTGACATGGAAGAAGCCGAGCGGCTCCGTGACCGGGCGTCGGCCCAGGAAGCAGAAGCCAAAAGCAGGCACGACGTCTTTTTTTCCGATGCTGAGAAGCGGGAGGCCGATTTCAGCGTCCATATGCTGGACGCCCTCGGCACATCGGACGAAGCGGATTTCCTGCCGAAAATGCAGCAGAAGCGCGCTGACCTTGCCGTGCAAATGCAGGCGACGGAGCAGCAGCTCGCTGCCGCACAGGCAGGGGAAATTCGGCGGCAGAAGCTGGAAGCCGGAATGCCGCAGCACGAGCGGGAGCTTGATGGCTTGCGTATACGGCAAGCTCAGCTGCAGCAGGATATTCTGCGCTATCAGAGCAGCGTATCGGAGCTTGCCGCTCAACAGGAGCTGCTGCTTGCCCAGCTGTCGCTGCCTTCACAGAAGGAAGCGGAGGCAAGGCTGCAACAGCTGCTGGTAATTTCGGACTCGATCCGGAAGCAGATCCAGCATGCGGATCAGGCGCGGCGAGACGCAGCCGAGGATGTCAAGGCACATCAGGGCAGGCTCAACGCACTGACAGAGTCCCTTTTTGCACTGCCGCAGGTGGATGAAGCCGCCGTTCTTGAAAGCCTGACGGCCCTGGAAGCGGAGCAGCTCCAGATCACAGCAAAGCTCCGGGCCGTCCATCTTCGGTTGGCAATAAATCGCGGCGCACAGCAGGAGATCGCCCGGGCAAGGGAGAAACTAAGCAAGGAGGACGCCCGGTATGCCTGGCTCTCCGAGCTCGCCCGCACAGCCAACGGCCGCCTGGAGGGCAAGGAAAAGATCATGCTGGAAGCCTATGTGCAAATGGCCTATTTCGAGCGGATCCTCCTCCATGCGAACCGGCGTATGAAGGCGATGTCCCGCGGGCAGTACGAGCTGGTTCGCAGCCTGGAGGCGGATAACCTTCGCTCCCAGTCTGGGCTTGAGCTCAATGTGAGGGACTACACCAACAACACCGAGCGCAATGTTCGCAGCCTGTCCGGCGGCGAGGCTTTCCTGGCTTCCCTTTCCCTTGCGCTTGGCATGTCCGATGAGATCCAGGCCCAGGAGGGCGGGATCGAGCTGGATACGCTCTTTGTAGACGAGGGTTTTGGCTCTCTTGACGACGAGCTGCTGCAGGTCGCCATTTCGACCCTGAACGGCCTGAGTGAGGATCGCAGGCTCGTGGGTATCATCTCCCACGTTGGCGATCTCAGGGAAAGGATCGACAGGAAGATCATCGTCAGCAAGGCGCCTGACGGCAGCAGTCGTGCGCGCATTGAAGCATAACGCTCTGATTGTAACAATTATTTCATGAATAATTCTGAAATAGTTTATCTTTTTGATGGAAGAAAACAGGAGGTCTGTTCGTTATATGGATGAACGATACCAAACAGGTAAGGAGGAAGCGGCAGTGCAGCAAGCCCTGTACAGAAGCGACGTGGGCACAGCCTCACGCGAGCGCGACAGTTCAGCGTATTTTACTGAGCTGTATGAAAAGTATGCCAATGATGTGCTGCGCATGTGCTACTTCTATCTGGCGGACAGGCACAAGGCCGAGGACGTGTGTCAGGACGTTTTCGTGCGTCTGCTCACAACGAACCCGGAATTACAGGAAGGCCGTGAGAAAGCCTGGCTGCTGAAAGTTGCAATGAACCGATGCCGCGACCTGTGGCGAGGCGCATGGCTCAAACGCGTTGTGCTTGGCAGTCCGATGTTTGAGCTGGTGCCGGCGGCGGATGAGTTCGGCGCAATGGCCGATCAGCAGGAGATGCTGGGCGCCATCAACGAGCTGCCCGCCATGTTCAAGGAGGTCATTCTGCTGCATTACTATCAGGGATATGGCATTACCGAGATCGCAGAAATGATGGAAGTGCCTGAGGGCACGATCTCCTCCCGCCTGAGCCGCGGGCGGAAAAAGCTCGAAAGTATATTGATGAAAGGAGGCGATGCCCGGTGAAGCAGATGAACAACGATCGCGAAATGCAGCTGGAAGCCATGCTCCGCCAGCTGCCTGAGACAGTGGAGAATGGTCTTGGCGGCCTGACTGCCGGGCCTCACCTGAAGGCACGCATCCAGCTTGCCGCAACGGAACCCAAGAAGGCTCCAAAATGGTTTTCCCTTGCACGCTTTGCGCCCATTGCCTGCGGCGCGGCGGCGCTGGCGCTCTGCGTTGCCCTTGGCGTGGGCACGCTCCCCGGTCAGCCTGATCCGCTGATCGACTCCGGCGTTATGGGCGATCCCACCGCTGCGCCCCGTGCCATCACGGCTGATCTGAATCAGAGCAGCGTGTTCATCAGCCCCAGCAATCACAACCCCAGCTACCGCAGCAACTGGGCGCCTGCCACCGGCGGCAGCTTCCCCCTGGTGGGTGTGAACGGCCGGTATTATCGTCTGGTCACCACGCCCCGCAATGTGCCCGCCGACCTGATCGGCAACAGCCTGGGCAGCGTGGCCGAGTTCACCATGGAGCCTTCCCTCTCCGGCACGAATACCGTCCTTTCCAACGCTGTCGCCTTTGGCAAGAATGTGTATGAGATTCGCGGCATGGGCGGCACGCTGGTGACTGCGGAGGTAGACGGCCAGATGCGGCTGTTCCAGCGCGTGAGCTTCAACGGTAACGCCCTGCGTGGCCGCGAAAAGCTGGAGGATACGCTGGAGATCAGCGGCCAGGTCATCGGCATGGAGCTGACCGGCGTTGGCACCATCACCGACCCCGCTGTATGTCAGATGCTGCTCAACACGCTGTTTGACTGCGCATCCTATGAGAGCAGCGGCAGCGTCAGCTCCAAGCAGTCCCTGCTGCTTGAGCTGAATAACGGCCTTGTGCTGCAGATGGCCGTCAAGCACGACAGCCTGGCAGCCTGCGGCGTATGGAGCTGCCCGGAATTCTTTGAGGCCTTTGAAGACGCCTGCGAATGATTTGTTCCTTCCCGCCGTTCATGCGTACCCGCATGGACGGTTTTTTTGCTGCAAGTGAACCTTTTGCGTGACGAATACGACTACTCAATCGAAGTGCATTTCAAATACAAGATAGGCGGTGATGTGATGGAAAACTTTGAAGGCTCCTGGGCTGAGGTACAGGGGCCTGTGAGCCGCTACATCCGTTTTCGGATCACCAGCAGACAGGATGCTGAGGACGTGTTCCAGGAGGTCATGGCCGCCGTTGCGCTGCAATATGACAAGCTTTCCGATCCTGCCAGATTCAAGCCCTGGGTTTTGGGCATAGCACGGCACAAATGTGCCGACTGGCTGCGCAGGAAGTACCGCATGAACGAAGTGCCGCTGGAGGCCGCAGAGCATCTGCTTATCATCCCTCCCCGCTTCGCTGCAGCCCGGGACAGCAGGGTTCAGGAGGCTATGGAGGCGCTTTCGGCGCAGGATCAGCAGATCCTTGGCCTGTACTACTGGCAGCAGCTGCCCCTGTGTGAGATCGCCCGCCGGCTTTCTATCCCTGCCGGCACCGTCAAGAGCCGCCTGCACCACGCGCGGGAAAGATTCCGCGCTGCCTATTCTGAACAGCAAAAAGGAGAAACAGTCATGAAAACGATGATGCCCAAACACATGCCCGAGTACAAGATCGTCCCCAGCGAGCTTGCGCCCTTTGAATGCAAATGGGAAGAAATGATGGGCTGGTTTATCATCCCCCGGCTGGGAGAGAAGCTCTCCTGGGCCATGTATGACCTCCCCGACCGGATCCGGACAGAGAGCAACGAGCTGATCGTCACTGGACGTGCCCAGGTGCACGGGATTGAGGGCGTGGAGATCGAAGTCAGAACCGATGCGCCCATGGAGTTCAACGCCGTGGATGACAGCGGCTATGTACAGCGCTCCTTCATTGCGCAGCTGACCCAAACGCACTGCCGAACCCTGGCGGAAACCCACATGCAGGATGGCATCAAGCAAACGTACACCTTCCTGGACGGCGACGCCTTCATCAAAAACTGGGGCTTCGGCGAGGATAACTGCGGCAACGAAACCTTGCTGCGGGCAAAGGGAGAGATCCTGCGCTGCGGCGATGTACTCACCACGCATTCCGCCAGCGACAACCCGATGGACGTCGTGGGGCGATACACAGTTGCCATCAACGGCAAGGTGTACGACACCGTCTGCGTCATCATGCACGAAACCTATATGGGCGGGATGGTCTCCGAACAATTCATTGACCGGAATGGTCGCACGGTGCTCTGGCGGCGCTTCAACTCCGACGACTGGCACTTTGAGCACTATGGACGTAAGTGGTCGGAGCTCCTCCCGGATTCCGATACGCTGACCATCAACGGACAGAAATACGTCCACTGGTACGACTGCATCACCTCATATATCCTCTGATAACGCAGCTGCCCCGGAGCAGGCCCGTCTGGGTCGCTCCGGGGCAGTCTTTATGCGGTTTTGGTCAATTCCTGACCACGTCCCGGATGGCCTTCACGCGCCGCACCACATCGGCAAACTGTTCCGGCGTAAGGGACTGGGCGCCGTCGCACAGCGCCTTCTTGGGATCGTTGTGCACCTCGATCATCAGGCCGTCAGCGCCGCAGGCGGTGGCCGCCATCGCCATGGGCTTCACCAGACGCGCAACGCCGGTGGCATGGCTGGGGTCGATGATGATGGGCAGATGGGTCTTCTCCTTCAGCACCGGCACGCTGGAGAGGTCCAGGGTGTTGCGGGTCGCAGTCTCGTAGGTACGGATGCCGCGCTCGCACAGGATGACCTGATCATTGCCGCCTGCCATGATGTATTCGGCGGACATCAACCACTCCTGAATGGTGTTCGCCAGGCCGCGCTTGAGGAGGATGGGCTTGCTCGTTCTGCCCAGCACCTTCAGCAGCTCAAAGTTCTGCATATTACGCGCGCCGACCTGGATGACGTCCACATCGTCAAAGAGGTCAAGGTGCGCAGCATCCATGATCTCGGTAACGATCGGGAGGCCCGTTTCCTGCTTGGCAAGCTTCAGGAGGCGCAGGCCGTCCCCATGCAGCCCCTGGAAGGCATAAGGAGAGGTGCGGGGCTTGAAGGCGCCTCCGCGCAGCAGCGTAGCGCCGGCCGCCTTGACCGCTTTGGCTACCTCGATGATCTGCTCCTCCGTTTCGACCGAACAGGGGCCTGCGATGATCTGGAACAGTCCGCCGCCCACGGGCACGCCGCCGCAGTTGATCACGCTGTCCTCCGGGTGGAACTTTCGGTTCGCCTTCTTGTAGGGCTCCTGCACACGCTGCACAGCCTCCACCGCATCAAGAGATGCGATCAGATCCGCATCCACGCGCGTCGTGTCGCCAACGAGGCCGAGGATGGTAGAATGGTCACCCTGGGATTCGTCGATGCGCAGCCCCAGACCGGTCAGGAAATGCTTGAGCTTGTCGATCTGCTCCTGATGAGCGGTATGCTTGAGAATAACGATCATGATGCGTGCCTCCCCTTTTGAAATCAAATATAAAAGCGCCCGCTTCCATGCACTCATGGACGCAGGGCGCTGATACGGTCACACACGGAATTACGCCCTGCAGCTTCGATACAGTGCGTAATAATACTTCGCCGCAGTACGGTTCAGCATCGCGCGTGACCTCCTTTGTTTGATGCCTATATTTTACACCCGGCATTCCCCTTTTGCAAGGGAAATACCGACAAAGTACAATCTCAGTCGGACTCCTTGTCCGCATCCTCCAGGTACTTTTCAAGCTTCCGCTTGACCCGTTGGAGCGCGTTGTCGATGGATTTGACGTGCCTGCCCAGGTTATCGGCGATCTCCTGATAGCTCTTCCCATCCAGGTAAGCGGTCAGGACCTCCTGCTCAAGGCCGGAAAGGACTTCATCAATCTTTTGGTGGATGCCGTTGAGATCCTCCTGGGAGATGATCAGCTCCTCAGGATTCGCACTGTGTCCTTCAGCGCAGACGTCCAGCAGCGTACGATCGCTTTCCTCGTCATACAGCGGCTTGTTCAGGGACACATAGCTGTTGAGGGGAATGTGCTTCTGCCGGGTGGCCGTTTTGATGGCCGTGATGATCTGGCGGGTGATGCACAATTCCGCAAAAGCACGGAAGGAGCTGAGCTTCTCCGGGCGGAAATCGCGGATCGCCTTGTACAGGCCGATCATGCCCTCCTGCACGATATCCTCATGGTCAGCACCGATGAGGAAATAGCTGCGTGCCTTGGAGCGGACGAAGTTCTTATACTTGTTCAGCAGGAACTCCACAGCCACGGCATCGCCCTCGCGGCAGCGCGCCACGACGGCCTCGTCAGTCAGGTCCGCATAGTCCTGACTGCTGTATGCCGCATCATCCGTAAGCTGCAGGTCTTCCGGTAGCGTTTCCTCGTTCAGGAGAGAAAACTCCGCATCAAAAGACGCGCCGTCTTCCGGCAGTGCCTCATTTCGCTCAGGCATTTCGTAGTCCATACGCTCATCCATAGGGGGTATCTCACCTGCTTAATCCAAAATTCAGCTTCTCCGAAGCTTTTCCAGCGCTTCCCGCACATCGCGGGGCAATCCCGATGCAAGGGAGTTACGGTTCAGCGTCTGCTCCGCTGCCTGGGCTGCATAGCCGGCATTTCTCAGCTGGCGCATCTCCCGCAGCAGCTCCCGCGAGGTCATGCGGACCGCTCCCGCGCCAAGCACCATCGACTGCTCATGACCATCGGAGGTCGCAACGCGCACGAAGCGGTATTTAGGCGTCTGAACGACCAGGCGCTCAATATAGCTGTCAGCCGTTTCTCCGTGCCGGGTAAAGACAAGCGTCAGCTCGCCGTGCTTTTCCTCGGTCGCAACAGGACGATCGGAACGATAGCCGTCAAAGACCAGCACCGCTTCCTCTCCGGTATAGCCGCAGTAATCCAGCAGCTGGTGCATCAGCTGATCCCGGGCTTCGTCCATGCTCCAGCCGCGCCTTTCCGCTTCCTTCCAGGCGCCGATGACATTATAGCCATCTACGATCAGCAGCGGTTTCATGCCCGGCGGCTGGAAAGCACGCGGTACATCACGATGCCCGCGGCAACGGAGGCGTTCAGGCTGTCAATATGACCTGCCATGGGAAGAGAAACCTTCTGGTCGCAGCTTTCCAGCACCAGTCGGCTCACGCCCTCGCCCTCGCTGCCCACGACCAGCGCTACGCCGCCCTTGAAGTTCACACGCTCATAGTCCGTGCCGTCCATGGTCAGCGCATAGGTCCAGACATTCCGGGCCTTCAGCTCCTCGATCGTGCGGGTCAGGTTGACCACCCGGGCGACCTTCATATGCTCCACCGCACCGGCAGAAGCCTTGACAGCCGCCGTGGTGAGGCCGACGCTGCGGCGCTCAGGTACGATGACGCCGTGGGCGCCCACGCACTCCGCGGAGCGGATGATCGCGCCAAGGTTGTGGGGATCGGTCACGCCGTCCAGCAGGATCAGGAAGGGATCCTCACCTTTGGATGCAGCCTCCTCCAGCATGGCCTCCATCGTGCTGTAGTGATAGGCGGACGCAAAGGCGATCAGGCCCTGATGATTACGGGCCAGCTCGTCCAGGCGAACCTTCTCGACCTCCTGCACAACGATGTGCATTTCACGGGCCATCTGCACGATCTCGCGGGCAGAGCCGGTCAGCTCGCCGCGCTGCACCATCAGCTTCTCGATATCGCGGCCTGCACGCAGCGCCTCACGGATGGGGTTGCGGCCTGCCAGCAGGTTCTCGTTGGCAACGACCTCCTCCTGATGGATCACAGGCGCTGCAGGCGTGCTGGGACGGAACTCATGATCCCGGAAGGACGGCGCGGGCCTGGGCTCCGCAGGGGCCGCATAGCGGTCATTGCCGCGCTGCGGGCGGCGCTCGCCCCGGTCAAATCGGTCACCGGAGCGGAAATCCTTCTTCGGGCGGTCATTATGGGCATGGTAGCCATTCTTGCCGCCGCGCTCGTCACGGCTGCCGTAGCCGCTGCGCTCATTGCGGCCGCTGCTGCGGCGGGCGCCGCGGTACTCGGAGCCTTCGTCGGCCCAGCTGCCCTCTGTGTGGTTCTTCTTCTGGGGCTTGCGGCCCGGTGCATCATTGTAGAAAGCCATGTTGATTCTCCTCTATCATTACTGTTCGTTATTGTCATTCAAGTTATCGATCCACGCCTTGCGCTCACTGCGGATCTGCAGCATCCTGCCGCATGTCTTTTCACCCTCGGGGCACGCGCCGCGCAGGCAACCGGGGCCCGCATTGGCAAAGAGCGCCGGGGCGACCTCCATGCACAGGCGGTGCATCTCGTTGGCCAGCGCACGGATCTCCCACTGTGCGCGGGTGCACATGCGCAGGCTGAAGAAGTGCCGCAGCTCGCGAACGTTCATGGTGACCATCATGCGGGTTTCGCAGGCGCCCGGAAGCACGAAACGTGCGTCCTCATTGCCGCCCTCGCCCGTGCCGAGCTTCTCCTGCCAGCGGGTATACCACTGATGCAGCGTATCCATCTGCTGCTCGAACTCCGCGACAGCTTCAGCGCCCAGCGCCTCGATCTTCGGCGGCACGATGTACCCAAAGCCGCTCTCGTAGCTCACATAGCGC
>JAFQEB010000071.1 GCA_017399225.1 Clostridia bacterium
GCCGCAGCCAGCAAAGTTAAGTACAGCGAACATATTGCCAGCCCCCAGCGGCTGCAGTACGGCCCGCAAAGGAAATGTAGCGGCGAATTTGCAGAGGGTTTCTTCCGCTGAAAGCGGAAATTCAGAGAAACCCTCTGCAACCCGAGCCGCCCTGCACCGCAGCCGCAAAGCGGACAACTCATAGGGAAAAGTGGGGGGACCGGGGGGAAAGCACCATTTTGCTTTCCACCCGGCGGCTTTGCGCCGCTTTCGACGCGCGAAAGCGGCTCTCTGCGGCAGAATAGGCCTGCCTTGTAGAAAAAGAAAACTCACAAACCCCAATTTGTCGAGCAGACGAAAGTCCCCCTCGCTACAACGAACATTTATTCGCTTTCCTCTTGACTTTTCCGTCCTTTTCTGCTATAATTACCGATAGGGCCCCCGGAGGGCATAGGATACATAGGGAGCTGAGGGGGCATACATCCCCCGCCCCGGCGGCAGCCCGTTCCTCCTTGTTCAAAGGCTTCCCTGCCGAATCATCCAGACGTCAAAAGAGCGAACCTGCCCCGCAAAGGGTGGTTCGCTCTTTTCTTATTTGCGCAGATGCAGCGCCCAGCTGATGTTGCGGTACACGAACTCAAAGATGGGCCGCGGCACGATCTTATGGAAGAAGATGAAGGCCTTCAGGCCCAGGCTGCGGGTGTCCGGCTTGCGCTGGAGTCCCTGCCAGGGGGTCTGCTGCACCGTATCCCAGAAGGCCTGCTGCTCCGGGTGGGTGGAGTTCTCCTCCCAGGGACGGCCCAGCAAGCCCGTGGTGAAGTGCACGATCGCCGGCTTCTCCAGGGCACGGGTCAGCTCCTCCTGGGGATAATAGGTGTCCAGGAAGTAGATCTTGCGGATGGTCTGGGCAGAGAAGGAGTACAGGTTCGCCGTCACGTTGTAGCGCAGGGGGATGATGACCCGGCGCTCGCCGCACACGGCATTGATGGTGCCCTGATCGTGGTGGGGTACATTTCCCTCGAATTTGGCGATCAGCGCCATGAACTTCTCCTGCAGGTTTTCCGCCCGCCAGGCCGCAAGGTTGGCCAGCAGCACGCCGGCGTTGATGTAGCGGGCCTCCTTGGGCAGGCCGATTACGCTGAGGAAGTAGCTGTCCACGGTATCCTGTGCGCCGGCGATGAGGGCCGTGCCGAATTCCGTTGCCCACAGGGGGGCCAGGCTGTCCCGGACGAGGGTATCACAGTCGATGTAGAGCACGCGGCTGCACTCCTCAGGCAAAAGGGTGGCCATGAAGAGCCGGGCATAGGAGGCAATGGCGATCTTGTGGGCGCCCATGCGCAGATTAAGGCTCTCCACCGCGCCACCCATATCAACAAAGCAGATCTCCCGCCCCCACTGCTCCGCGACCGCCTGCAGCCGGGCCTTGTTCTCCCCGGTGATGCCGCAGTCCAGCACATACACCACAATGCGCGCAAAGGCAGTGTTCGTGCTGAAGAGCGAATACATGGACACGCCCATGAACTTGGCATAGTTGTCATCCGAGCCGTATACGACCCGCAGGGTGTCGTTGATCGTCGTCATTGCGATTCCTCCAGTCCAGACAGGTAGTCGATGCGCATGTCAAGGGGGCTGTTCTTGTTCTGCGTGAGAACGTAGCAGATATAGATGTCATTTTCAAAATACACCTGCATCTGATTGGGATACATCTCACGGTACTGCTCCGCCCAGTAGTAGGCCTTGGATTCAATGGCATTGCGTTGGTAGTAGTAGTCCTGTGTGGAGGCCTGATAGATGAAGTCCTTCCGGGCCGCTTCCTTGCTGACGAACTGCTGCCCTTCAAAATAGTCCTGCAGGGTATACTTCTCGATAAAGAAGAACACATACTGCGTGGGGATCTTGAAAGGCTTGTATTTGCCGTCCAGCATGGCAACGAACTCCGACAGCTCCGTATGGTAGCCATGCTCCACGATGGCGTAGTATTCATCCGTCGGGGAGATGATGGTGTAATCGAACGCCGGATATTCCTTTTGGATCCTGTCTATGAGATAATCCGGCTCATTGTAATAGGCCAGGTTCACGTCAAAATGATTGTGCATCAGGCCCTTGTCGACAATGGTATAGCCTGCCGCCGCACACACGCCCAGGGAGGCTGCCGCACACAGGCACTGCACCGGCTTGCTGCGCACGCCCGCCAGCGCGAAGAACAGCACGTCCAGCGGGATCGCCAGCAGCATACAGTAGAACGGCGCGGAAAACACGCTGGCGCGGGGCGAGTCAAAGATCACCGTCAGGCCCAGACGCTGGGCGCCGCCGAAGACCAGGATGATCAGCACATACAATACCAGCGCGATATAGTGCGCACCGTAGCGCCGCGTTCGTCGGAACAGCATCAGCAAAGCACCTACGCCCACCGCACCCACCGCGATGGCAAAAGCCAGCGTCGCCACAGGCGAACCAAAGAGGTACATGGAGGCAAAGTCATAGATCGTCTGCAGAAATTCCTGCATACGCTCCCTGACGGTGAGTCCCTCCTGCTGGAACAGCGGGACCCCTTCGTCAATGCGGTAAGACTGAATGGCGATGGTCTGCGTGGCCTCCTCGGATCCATGCTCCTCCAGCACGTCCAGGTATCCCTCGCCCGTGCCGCCCGTCCACTCCTCGCCGCTGATGACGCTCATGGCCCAGTTCATCGACAGCTGGAAGGGAATGCCCTTGGCCAGGCAGGCAGCAAAGGGCAGCACCGCCAGGAACGCGCCCAGCAGCGCCGCAGCCACCACCGGCACAAAATACTGCTTGCGGAAGAAGCGCCAGAAGTACATCAGCACGATCATCACCGCCAGCACGATGGCCGCGATGGCCGTATAGAAATGGAAGGCGATGATCAGCGAAACGCTCAGCGCCAGCAGGAAAAAGTCCAGATCCAGATAATCCCGGGAGAGATACTGGTTGATGCGGAACACGCTGCGGAGCTTTGAATCTCCCTTCACGAGATGCTTTTCCCGGGGCTTGTTGAGGTATCGGATCAGATAGTAGGCCATGGTCATCATGGCAAACACGCCGCACTCCTGCGGCAGCGACGCCGCATACCGGCCCTGATTGAGCATCAGGCTGATCGCCACCAGCACCAGATAGCCCGTCCAGCGCCAGCGGAAGAAAACCTTGCGGCACAAAAGGAACATGCAGACGATCATCAGCAGAGTCTGGAAGGAGCCGAAGTACAGCACGATCTCCCGCAGATCCAGCTGGAATACCGCCCGGACGGTGTAGATCATCGCGTGCATGGCAAAGGGATAGATGCCGTCATGAAAAAGGGTGCCGTGCTCCAGGAAGTAGACCCAGGAAAGATGCACCGGCAGGTCGGAGAACTGATAGCTGTGATACAGGCGGACGTTGTGCGTCAGGAACAGGGCGTTCCAGACCAGAAATGCAGCGAGCAGCGCGATCTCAAACCAGTGCTTGCGCAGCTTTCCCCAAATGGGCCAGCCGGGGATCTCCCTCAGCCGCGTCCGGACGCCGGTTCGGATCTGCCGCAGAAGGGAATGCCAGGTCTGCTGCCGCCGCAGCACCAGCCACACGGTCTCGCCGCCCTTGCGCAGGCGTTTGAAAAAGCTGCGGTCTGAATACGTCCAGCAAACCAGCAGATACTCCAGAGCGGTGGCGCCCATCAGCGTCCAGCGGTTGCAGATGTTCAGAAAGCCCAGCAGCAGCACCACATTCACATAGAAAAAGGTCTGCGTGATCAGGCAGAACAGAAAACGTTCCGTCAGGCTCTTATCCCGCAGGTAGCGCCGCCACATCAGCATCGGCAGCACAAACACAAGAAATATGCAGCAGCCGTATACCTGCAGCATGGACAAGGTATAGGAAAGGTGATCAACGATCATAAGCGGCGCACCTCCGGGGTACCTTGAGGTCAGAATAGGGTGTGGGTGATCCTCTGCCGGGGCCAGCGGCGCTCTGCCAGCACGACCAGCGCACATGCCGCCAGGCTCCAGGCAAGCGTCCACGCAAAGCCGGCAACGCCCTTTTCTTCCTGCCAGTCATGCAGCAGGAACCAGGCAAAGAAGAAGAGCATGTGGGTGAAGTAGATCACCGTGCTGCTGCGGCGGAGGATCAGCCCCGTTTTACCGGGCAGGCTGACCTTCAGCGTCATCACCAGGACGAAGAAGCACACATGGCTGACCAGACTGACAGGCCACCAGCCCAGCCAGGCAGAGAGCGCCAGCGTCACAGCAAAGGCCGCCAGCAATACGGGGCGCGGGAGCCGCAGCGGCTTTTCCGCCAGGAGCCACCCGCAGGAAACATAGAACATGCCGGTCAGGATTCGCGCAGGGCCGCCGGTGATCAGCGGGTCTGTCAGCTGCCCCAGCAGCACCCCGGCAGGATCGCTCAGGGGCGTGCCGGTATATACGGCATTAAAGGCGTGCGCCAGATAGAACAGCACCAGCGCCGCTGCACAGATGCCGCGGCTACCCAGCCTGCGCAGCACGATCATGCCCGCCAGCGCATAGATCAGCGCCAGCAGATACCACAGGGGCCAGGAATAGAAATGCTCGCCCACCAGAACGAGGTTGGCCGCATAGCTGACCGTAGCGCTCGTCAGGCTCTTTCCGTCCATCACATAGCCGACCACCGCTGCAGGCAGATAGATCAGGCTCCACAAAAGATACAGGCGCAGATTCCTCACTGCACTGCGTCCCAGCAGCCGGTTCCGGCCTGCAGAAGGATCTGCCTGATACTTGCTGCCGAGCAGATAGCCGCTGGTCATAAAGAAGAAGGGCACGGCGAGCCGCAGAATATCGTCGTACAGCTCATGCAGAAAACTGCCGCGGACAATGCCGATCGGCTCCGTATGAATGGCGACCACTAGCACGGACATCAGCAGCTTCATCAGATCGAGCTGGCTGAAAACCTGCCGCTTGCTTCGGGCAGTCATCCTGCACGCCTCCTCTCTTTGTTACACTTTCTTCCCGCCAAACAAACTGAACATCTCCCGCAGATCCTTGCGCCAGAAGAGGATCACCGCTGCGGCGCCGGCGATGTATACGCACCCGCCTGCCGCGACCTGGATGATGAGGGTCACGGCAGGGGCAAGAGGCAGGCTTCCCAGGGCATAGGCAACGGCGAACTCCGCCGCGCCGCACAGGAAGAAGGGCGTCAGGGCCTTCCACAGGCTGCGGGTGGGATACACGTCCCGGATGTGGTACAGCTGATGCCCGCACACCGCAAGCTGCGCGCCGAAGGTGCCGATCACCGCGCCCATGGCAGCCATGGGCGGGATGAACAGGCCGTTGAGGATGAGATTGACCACCGCACCCAGGGCCACGGAACGGATGTAGACGCGCTCCTTGCCGAAGGGGACCAGGTACTGCATCTGGATCACGTCGATCACGCTCATGGGGATCATCACCAGGGCCAGGTAAATGGTCAGGCGCACGGTCTCCTCATAGCCCGGGCCGAGGAAGAGGGGCACGAATACCGGTGCCACCCCGGCGATGCCGAAGCACAGCACGCAGCACACCATGGAGATGAAGCCCATGGATTTGCGCAGCGTGACCCGGCAGGCCGCGACGTCCTTCTTTTCCGCCAGGCGGGCCAGGCGCGGCAGCATCACCGTGCCCAGCGCGGCAACGATGCCCTTGGGCAGGTTGATGATGCTGTCGGCATAGTTGTAATAGGCCACCGGCTCATTGCCCGAGATGACGCCCAGCATCAGCTTATCCATCCAGTTGTAGATGCTCAGCGCCGCCAGGGGCAGGAAGAGCTTCAGGTTGGGCTTGAAGTGGACGGCGATTTCCCGCCAGGTGACCCGGACGGGCCTCAGCTGCCGCAGCAGGAAGGGCAGAAGCAGCAGCTGCTCCAGCAGGAAGCAGGCCGACATGATCAGCGTGTAGATCCACAGGTCGTCCTTTGTGTGTACGAAGAGGAACATGCCCGCGATGATCAGCCCGCGGATCAGCAGGCTGCGCAGGGTGGTGATGCGGAACTGCTCGGTGCCGTAGAAATACCAGCTGACGTCAAAGAGGGCCGAGAGCACATACAGGCCCTGCATCCAGTACACCAGGATATCCCCGGGGAAGGCGATGTGGATGACCGCCACATACACCAGGCAGGAGGCCACGGAGGTCATGCACTGCATGGCGTAGATGCTCCAGAAGGTGCGGCGTAGCTTCTCCGGATCGCTGCGCACCACGGCGATGGTGCGGTTGCCGTAATGCTCCAGGCCCAGGCGGCCGAACATGATAAAGTAGCAGGCCACGGCGCTGGAGAAGGAGTACAGGCCCACGCCCTCCGAGCCCAGCACGCGGGCGCTGAAGGGCGTGATGATCAGCGGCAGGATGCAGATGGAGAGCCGGTAGAGGATGTTGTAAATGTAATTCCCTTTCATGACGGGCCCTCCTTTCCGTTGGTTTTAAGCGCATCAGGTGCACTCGATGCGGGTATGGGCGTCAAAGGCATTGGGGGGATACTTGGTATTGGAGGAAATGAGGATGACGCTCTCCAGATCCCGGCAGCCGGTGAAGGCATGGGGCTCCACATAGAGCACCCGCTTGGGGATCTTGATATACTTGAGGGACTCGCAGCCCTCGAAGCATCTGCGGGTGATCTGCTTGAGCGCATAGGGCAGGCGGAAGTAGGTCAGGCGGCGGCAGTTGCGGAAGGCCGCGCGGCCGATATGCTCCACGCCGTCCACCTGCGGGAATACGAAGCCCTCCAGCGCCGTGCACTGGGCAAAGGCGTAGGGGCCGATGGCCCGGATGGGGCCGTCCAGGTACACATGATGCAGGCACGCGCAGCCCAGAAAGGCTTCGCTGCCCACATTGGCCAGCACGCTGCCCTCGGGGAATTCCACCTGCAGGAGGGAGCGGCAGCCCGCAAAGAGCGCAGGGGCGATGCCGTCCAGCACGGAGGGGTACAGGTTCTTTTCGGTCTGCTGTCCCTTTTCGTTGTAGGCAAAGCGGATGGCCGAAAGGCTGGTGCAGCCCGCAAAGGCATAGGCGCCCATGTGGTTGATGTTGCAGGGCAGCGTCAGGCTGATCAGCCCCGAGCAGCCGGCGAAGGCATAGGCGTCGATATGGGTCAGCTGGCTGCCGGGCTGGAGCTCCACATACCGCAGCTTCTCGCAGCCCAGGAAGGCATAGGCGTCGATATGCGTCACCGTCGGGGGGATCACCACGCGCTCCAGGCTGCTGCAGCCGGCAAACATGCCGTAGGGGATCAGCGTCATGTGATCCGGAATGACCGCGTTGCACACCTTCCTGTTCCCCGCCAGGGCAAAGGGCCGGTTGTGCTTCGCCGGGTCCAGCAGCATTTCCGGCGGCATGTCGATGCCGGGGTAATCCGGCAGGGGCGCAGCGGGGGGCTCGTTTTTGCGCAGCGGGCGCAGGGCGCGGTGCAGCCGGGAGACCTGCTGGCGGATGCGCAGCTCCTGCCAGAGGTTGCGGGCCGTCCGGGCCACCCAGCCCGCAGCGGCCGTCACCGCCCGGCGCAGGGCATACAGCGGCGTTTTGGACAGGGCCGCGTAGAAGTGCACCGGCACATGCAGCCACAGCGTACACCGGGCAGCCATGCGGGCCAGCTGCATGTTCATGTGATAATACTGCCTGCGGTTGCGCAGCAGCAGGTCGTAGTGCTTGCGCAGCAGGCGGCGGCAGCTCTCGTAGTCCTCGTCCGGGTCCTCCTCCCGGGCGGTGTTGTTGTCAAAGAGGGGCTCGGTGATGATGCGCAGGGTATCCTCCGTGCACAGGCGCAGCAGGGCGTCCTGATCCAGCCGGGTCTTCAGCTGCGTATCGAAGCCCCCGGCCGCCCGCAGGCTCTCGGTGCGGTAAACGACCTGGGAGGACAGGTGGAGCTGCGTTGAGGTAAGCCATTTGGCCGGGGCCGTCTCCGCCTGGGTGAAGATGAGGCTGCTGTCGGCAAAATCGGTGCGGAGAAGGCGGCGGTAGCCGTTGCACAGGCAGGCATGGCAGCCGGGATGGGCCTCCAGCTCCTGCAGCTGCCTTTCCGCCTTGTAGGGATACCAGCTGTCGTTGCTGTTGACGAAGCAGACATAGGGGCTTTCGACCTGCGCGAGGGCCTCGTTGCAGCGGGCCGGAACGGCTCCCGCGCCGCTGGGCAGCAGACGCACGTCCGCCATGCCGTCCACGTCCTCCTGCAGGCTCAGGCTGTAGGGATCGCCCGGCACGTTGCAGTCCAGCACCCAGATATTCATTTCCGGAATGGTCTGGGCCTTCAGACCCTCCAGCATGTGCCGGAAGGCATAGCTGGTATTTTCCTTCGCCAGGACCACGACGGTCAGCATCGGCGAAACGGAAAGGGAGCCGGGCTTCGTCATGAAACGATCTCTCCTATCGGGTTGTTTATAGAGGGCAGCGGCGGCGTGTTGCACAGGCGGATCTCCCGGTGCATCAGCGTGTCGGTCAGGCGCAGGCCCAGCAGACAGCGCGGCCCGGCCTTGGCGGGAATGGGGAAATCACACCCGATGACAGCGCTGCTCTCCGGCAGCCAGGTGCGCACGTCCGTCTCCACCGGGCAGGAAACCAGCAGCGTCCCCTGCTCATCGCAGAGGATCACCTCGGCCCGCACCGGCCGGTAGCAGGGGGAGAAGCCCTGGTTGGCAATGGTCAGCTTCACATGACAGCGGCCGTGGGTCACATGCGTCTCGCACTTTTGCAGCGCGTAACGGTAGCCCAGATGGGCGCCGATGTACTCCAGGTCGCTGGCCTTGCGGAAGGCGCCGGCAGCGGAGCTTCCCTTCGCCCATTTATCCAGCACGGCCCGGTCATAATTGCTGTTCAGATAGCTCACGCGCATCGCCGCCAGGGTGCGCACGGCAGGCTTGAAGTCATTGAGGGCAGAGGCATGGAGCACCTCGCCTCCGTTGGGCACATAGCGGCACAGCTGGGTCTGGAACAGCACCTCGTCATACCGGTTCAGCTTATCCGTGTAGGAGGTGGATTCGCTGCGGGATAGGCTTCCGTAGGTGCCCATATCCGTTTCCGAGCCCATGATGGCGTCGTTGAAGAGGCAGAAGCGGGCCTGCATGGCACTGCGCCGGACGTCGGAAAAGGACAGGGGGCTGTAGCAGCGGAAGATGGTGCGCCACTGGTTGGGGCAGCGCACAGCGATGTAGGTGTGGGGCGAGGAGCAGGCCGCCAGCTGCTCCGCCAGGGTGATCAGGTGGCTCTGGGAGGTATAGCGGGTGTTGTGCATCTCCCCCCAGCTGCCGATGAACAGCCCCTGCAGGATGTAGATCTGCGGGCCGTAGTGCAGCATTAGCGGAGACAGCTGCCCCATGTGCTGCAATATGATGGACAGGGAAAGGGGCTCGTTCAGCGCGCCCTGGCCGTCCCAGTCATAGGTGAAGCGCAGGATGACCGCCACATTCAGCGAGGCGAAGTGCTCAAGGGCCGCGCCGATGTTCTCCAGCGCCGCCCCGGAAAGATCCCCGGCACGGAAGCGCTGCAGGTTGACCTCCAGCAGCACCAGCGTGTGCTCCCGGGGCGGGATATACTGCGTCACGGGGATGTTCTTTTCCTCCAGGATGAGGCTGTCTGCATACATGCGGCAGATGGCATAAAAGCCGCGATATGGGTTCAGCAAACAGCCCGTTTCCTCCCGGAGGGGGAAAGGGCGAAAACTGCTTCGTTTTTCCGCCTTACGCCTGAACATTCTGATTGACTCCCTGCTTGGGCCGGCTGACCTTCTTCTGCTTTCTGGTTTTGAGGCGCAGGAACACCGCCAGCACGCTCAGAGGCATGACCATCATGTAGATCAGCGGCTTGAGGATGCCGGAGTGCATGCTTTCCCCGGCGGTACGCTCGTGCATGACCGAGGGGATCTCGACGATGCGGTAGCCCAGCATCAGCATCTGCACGATCATGTTGGCGTCGGGGTACATGTTGTCAAAATTCTGGAACTTGGAGTAATACAGGAAGGCGTCGCGGCTCAGGCCCTGCAGGCCGGAGGTGGGGTCCTTGATCACCTGGCCCGTGATCCTGCGGATCATCCAGCGGAAGAAGTTGATGGACACCCGCTTCAGACCGTTGATGTAGAATGTCTCGCTGCCCTCGGCAAAGCGGGAGCCGATGACGATATCCGGCATCTCGCCGCTCTCCAGGGGGGTGGTGAGCCGCTCGTAGAGGTTGAACACATTGCAGGCGTCGTGCTGACCATCGGCGTCCAGCTGGATGACAAAGCGGTACTTCTTGCGCACGGCATACTTGTAGCCCAGCTGCAGCGCGGAGCCATAGCCCAGGTTATAGACGTGGTTGATGACCTTCACATCATGCTGATGGGCGATCTGCACGGTCTGGTCGCGGGAGAAGTCGTTGATGACCAGGATATCGGCCAGGTCATATACGCCGGCCTCCTTCATCTTGTCAAGGAAGGGGCCGATGCTTTCTTCTTCGTTATAGGCGGGGATCAGTACCAGCACTTCTTTCATGGGGAGCGCCTCCTCTTCAGTCCATCAGCGAGAGCATCGCCTGCAGGTCTTCCGGATGATCGAGCTGCTTCTTCATCACATTCTGCCGCAGCTCCCGGCAGATCTCGGGGTGATCCAGCGCGTATTTCAGCGTTTCGGTCAGATTCTCCACATTCAGCGTCAGCAGCAGGCCGTCCACGCCGTGGGTGATCTGCTCGGTGTTGCCCGTGCAGTCCGACGCCACGATGGTCTTGCCCAGCACCTGCGCTTCCTCAATGGCAATGGATTTGCCCTCAAAGCGGGTCGCATGCACATACAGCGTCGCTTCGCTGATGTAGGGATAGGGGTTATCCACCGCACCCATGAGGATGAAGTGCTCCTGCATACCGTGCTGGGCGATCAGCTTCTCCAGGCTGGGGCGCTCCGGGCCCTCGCCCAGGATGTTCCAGCGCAGGTCGTAGCCCATCTCCCGCAGGCGAGCGCAGGCCTCAATGGCGATATCGTAGCCCTTCTGGTAATGCAGGCGGCCCACCGTCACCAGGCGGATACCGTCAAAGCCGTCAGTGAAGCCCTTTTCCTTCGCCAGGCGGCGGATGCGCTCCTGATCCAGCAGGTTGCGGAAGAGCATCGTCTTTTCCCGGTACTGGGGATACACCGCGCAGAACTTCTCCTTCACCTCGTCCGACACGGTGAAGATGCGGTCGACGCCGTCATAGCAGCCCTGATCCATCTGGGGGGTGTAGCCGGCCTGCTGGTAATCGATGTGGATGAAAGCGGCCTTGCGGTCGGCCTGCACCCGATCGGCCAGGTAATAGGCGGCAGCGCCCTCGATGTAGGCCACAGCCAGGTCGTAGCGCTTATCCGGCGCGGGGGCAGAGGCAGCCAGCAGCCGCCAGAGCGCCTTGTCGGGCTGGATGCGGCCGGTCTGCTTCTTCTGCGCGCGGATGTTGCGCAGCATCTCCGGCAGCATACGCAATCCGTTCAGGCGGCAGAAGAAGGCGCGGAGAGCCTGGCCCACGATGGCCATGCGCCCCGCCGGGGACAGCACGGAATCGCAGGAATACCGCTTGTTGAGGATATGCACCTCCTCCGGCACACGGGCAAAGAGCTCGCCCCGGGGGATGATGGCATACAGGGAGATCTCATACTCCCCCATGGACAGGAGGCGGTTGATCAGATTGATCAGTGCGGTCTCCGCACCGGCCCGGCCCATGGTGTTGATGACAAAGAGGAGCTGCTTCTTCATGCCGGTCACTCCCTGTTTTCCTTGGTCTGGACAGGATGGGGCT
Source organism: Clostridia bacterium (assembly GCA_017399225.1). The sequence continues at coordinate 11,695 of JAFQEB010000071.1, forward strand.
CGGAGGGCTTGATATCGCTGTTGAGGATGGAGATCTGGATGGACAGCTCATTGACCCGGCGGGCCAGATCCGCATTGGCACGGTAGCAGTTGTAAATGCCGAACAGCGCCGCAACGATGGCAATGGCAAAGATGATGGAGGGCGCGTAATCGACCTTGAAGAAGCCGGCAACCAGCGTCGTCAGGCTGGGAATCAGGCCCGCGATGAACATCATCAGCGCGATGCCAAACCAGAACAGGCACTGCTTCTCCGTCAGCTTGCGGCGGATGAGATCCCGCAGGGTGATGTAGGACAGCGCTACGCTGGCCAGGCAGATGAACAGGCGAAGAACCACAGACATGGTGAAGTACCCCTTTCCATGATCGGATGTGCGTTACCGGCTGAAAACGAGGGAGGAGGGCCGCTCGCCCACGCCCTTTTCCAGGATGGAGCCGCGGCAGAAGATGAAGTGATCCAGCCGCTTTTCGATCCAGCGCAGCCGGAAGTAGGAGAAGGTGAATGCGCACAGGGAGGCAATGGTGAAGCCCAGGCCGTACCAGATGACCGGCAGGTGCATGGACAACAGGGAGCCCAGGAACGTCACCACGGCGAAGATCACGCTGCTCAGCGCCGCGCCCGTCAGGTCGTTGAAGTAGTACAGGTACAGCATCAGCGAGTAGTACAGGAAGGACATGAAGTAGCCCACGGCCATCAGCGGGTAGATCTGCATCGTGACGCCGGAGCAGCCCATCATGGGCAGCACGATGTTGGCCACCAGGAAGATGACGATGGTGACGCAGAACTGCAGGCGCACCAGGGACAGCAGCTGCGTGGACAGGGTGCGGAACATGCGCTTCTTTGCCTTCTCGATCGTATCCAGCTTGCCGCCGATGACGGCGTTCATGTAATCCGCATAATGCTCGTGGAAGTGCATCTCCACCCGGGAAATGAAGAAGGTGCTGGCGGAGATGTTGGTGAACATGGCGATGCAGGTGGCCATGTCGTAGGGCTGGTTGCACACATAGGTGTTGACGATGATCATCCGCCAGGGATGCGTCCAGAACACGAAGTTATGGGCGAAGAGGCCCAGGGTGTAGCCGAAGTTGGCCACCACCAGCTTCCAGTAGCGGCGGAAGGTGCGGCCCACCGGGCGGTAGCGGTAGGAGCTGTTCTTGAAGTACTTCAGCGCATGGCTCATCTGCAGCACCGCGATCAGCCAGAAGCCGATAGCCAGCGCCAGCAGCATACTGTAGGTGATGCCCAGGTGCATAATGTAGCGAAAGATCAGCGACAGGATGAAGGTCGTCAGCATCCCCAGGATGAAGTAGGTGGAGATGTACTTGTAGGCCTTGAGGATGGAGTTGAAGATCATCGAGCAGAACACCAGCGCCAGGGCCAGGAAGCACATGAAGGAGGTGAACACATAGTAGGCCGGGACGCCGCCGTTCAAGTACTCATGCAGGTAGAAGGGGATGCCCAGCACCGCCGCCAGGATCAGGCAGCAGCCCAGGCCGAAGAAGATGCAGGGGCGGATATCGTCGTAGTCCTCGGTGTAGATGTGGTCGGCCATGTACTTGGACAAAACCGAATTGAAGGGAGACGAGGTCAGCAGGGCAAAAATGAACACATAGAGGATCGTGCAGGAGAAGAGCTCGCGCTCCAGCATGTTCACCGCGTCAAAGTGCAGCACCTCGAACATCAGCAGCAAACAGCCGATGACCACCAGCATGGGGGCGATGGTGTAGCTGATGGAGCAGGCCACGCCGTACAGGGAGGACGCCAGGGAGCGCTTGTTGAAAATGCGGTTGAGCTTGATGCCTACGCCGGCCATATCAGCACTCGCCTCCTTCCCCGATGAGCGCAGTGGCGCCGGCCTGCCGTCCAAGCCGGTTATACAGGCTGCGATAGGTGCGCGTCATGTACTCGATCCTGTATTTTCGCATCAGCCGCTCGTAGCCGACCTGCCCCATCTCGCGGCGCATTTCCGGGTCGCGGGCCAGGGTCAGGATAGCTTCGGAGATGGCGCTGATGTTCATCACCGGGGCCACGATGCCCGCAGCGCCCAGGTTATCCCCGTCCTCGCCCATGATCAGCCCGAAGCAGTTGCCCACGTTGGTGGCGATGCAGGGCTTCCTGACCGCAAAGCTCTCCAGAATGGTCAGCGGCTGGCCCTCGCTGATGGAGGTGAGGATGGTCATATCCATCTTGCCGATGTAGTCGATGGTATTGATTCGCCCGGTGATCTCCACGTTTTTCACCTGCAGCGTTTCGATCAGCATCCGGCACTCGGCGGCATATTCCGGGTCCTCGTCATCCGGGCCCATCAGCCAGAGGCGGAGCATCGGCTCCCTCTGCTGGGCAAAGTGGAAGGCGCTGATCATGGTCTTGACGTCCTTGATGGGGGTGATGCGCAGGATCGCCCCCACGTTGATGTAGGGATCGTTCTCGTCCTTTCCCGGGGCGGACAGGAAGCGCTCCGTGCGGATGCCGTTCGGGGTGATCTCCGTCTTCTCCGCCGGGCAGCCCAGCTCGATTTGCAGCTCACGGGCATAGGAGAACAGCGCCGTCACCACGTCCGCATACTGATACGCGCAAAGGCTCATCTTGCGGAACTGCTGGATCCAGATATCCTTGTAGATGCCCTGCACCCAGTGGGCGCGGATGATCTCCTCCTCCCGCTCACGGGTGTAGATGCCGTGCTCGGAGATGAGCATGGCGGATTCGGGATACAGCGCCTTGGCCATCGCGCCCACGATGCCGGAATAGCCCGTGGCCACGCAGTGATAGATATCCGCCTTGGGCGGGATGAACTGCATCGCGGTGAACAGGGGCAGGTAGATGGAGCGCAGCGTCCAGAGGAAATCGGAGAATGTGATGTTGCTGAAGTTCTTCTTGTAATACTTGCGGATGATCTTCAGGAAGGCCGGGGACATCAGCAGCTCGTTGATGGACAGAGCCGGATCGCGGAAGAGGTCGAACACACCCCGCCAATCCACATTTTCGCCGATCACCAGGCTCTGCAGCGCCTCCTCATGGCGGCGGTGCAGCTTCATCCAGGCAAACTTGTCGCTCTCCAGGCCCTTGCGCCCCGGCGACCAGTCCTGATCCAGCAGGTAGATCTCATACACCTCCCGCAGGTTTTCCGGCAGCTCGTAGACGAACTTGCCCCGCATACTGCGGTCGGAGAGGATCGCCACCAGGGAAAACTCCACCTGCGGGAAGGACTGGATCAGGCTGTGGATCCAGCTGGATACGCCGCCCACCACATAGGGATAGCAGCCCTCGGCAATGAGGCAGACCTTCACTTCTTGATCACCTCCTGATAGGTGTCGGGGGCGTCGGTGATGACGTTCAGCTGCCGGAGATGCAGCTTCATCTGCGCGCCCTCAGGCCGGAGGAGATACGCGGTATCGGAGAGCCGGGTGCATTCGCCGCCCTCCGCCTGAAGGACCTCCCGGCCGATCAGGCGCAGCACGAAGGACGCCCCCTCCACGCCGTTGGTGACCTCCAGCGTCAGCACGTCCTCCTCCAGCGCGGCGGCATAATCCACCGACAGGAAGGTACGCACCCGCTCATCCAGCCCGTAGACCGTCACCGCGTCAAAATCCCGGTAGGGCTTCTGATAGGTGTCGCCCCGGGACCAGCGCAGGTTCAGCGTGTTCCAGTCCTCGCCCTGTGCGGGGTAGAAGGCCTGGGACAATTCCACCTTCTGGTTGTTCATGCCCAGCGCCGTCTCGATGCACATCAGGCGCAGATCATCCATGCTCTCGTGGACATAGCCGTCCGTGGTGTAGGAGACCGCCAGGGTCTCCTCGTTGACGAAGGCCATCAGCGGCTCTGTGTCATCGGCGTCGGTCATCAGGAGCGTCACGCGCTCCAGGGGCGCAGGCAGCTGCCCGGCAGAGGCCAGCTCCGCCAGCTGCTCCCGCGTGACGCTGGCAGCGGTGAACACATATTCCGGCATGTTATCGGCCAGGAAGGCCGCATTCTCCCGGCAGATCTCCGCCAGCGGCTTTTCCGACCGCTGCTGCAGCGACAGGCCCAGCGTGCCGGAGAGCCGCTCGATGCCCTGGCGATAGAAGGTGATGAACTCCCCGCTGGGCTGGTTTTCATCCGCGTAATCCAGCTGGGGGGCCATGAAGAAATTGTGGGAACCGCCGTAGTTGCCCAGGATCTTCACGATGGCGGGCCACAGCACGTCGCGGCCCAGGGCCTCGGAGGTGCGGCTGTACAGCGCGGAGAGCTGCTCCTGGTTCTCGACCGTCAGCATGGGGAAATCCACCACGGAGATGGTCTGGGCATTGACGACCGGGTACAGGTAGAACGCTTCCCGCTGGGACATGAAGGCAGTGATGAGGCCCAGCAGGCTCTTGCCGCCAAAGGCGTCGGTGTTGACGCAGAAGACGTCCGCCTTCCTGGTGCAGGTGCGCCAGAGAAGGCCGGGCAGATCCTTGTAATCGATGGACGCATCCTCGGCGATGGCCTGGGCGAACATGAGGTAGCCGGGGCGCAGGGTGTAATAGGGCACGGCGCGCGGGACGTCCGCGTCAGTCTCGCCGTAAATATCCTCCATCGCATAAATGCGGTCGCCGCCCAGGAAGAACTCATCAAAGATGTAAAAGCCCTTCAGGGGCAGGGACTCCTGCACGAAGCCGCCGATGCCGAAGAAGTCCGCCAGCTCCGGGGCTGCCTGCAGGGTCTGATAATCCGGCAGGGCGGTGAAGATCATGTCCACGCCCGCATCGGCATAGGCCGTCAGGCGGGGCAGATCGTCCGGGGTGACGAGGCCCCCGTCAAAGAGCAGCACCGTGCAGTCCGCGATCTCCGCGACCTCCGGCAGGGCGTTATATACCTGATACCGGCAGCGGGCGTACACGCACCACTCCTTGATCACCAGCGCATTGACGCTGCCCTCGTCCGCGGCAATGATGCCCACGCGGGGATTGTCCGCCGCCAGGGCAGCCGCCGCATTTTCACCCGCTGCGGGCTCCCCGGCGTTTAGCACGGCCGCATCGAAGACCTGGGAAGCCCTGATGGTGACGGGGATGTCCGCCTGCGGGTTATACTCCCGGCGGGTCAGGTAGCCGGCGGAGATATCCACCGACATGAACATGACGAACACCACCAGGAACATGATCAGGATCACGAAAAAATTGCGGCGCGTCAGCATACCCGTCACCTCCTTTTCCGTATTTTTCATCATTCAGCCTGATACAGGCGGATCAGCTCCAGCATCTCCTGATCGGCCTTGACGGTGGTACCCTTGAACTCCTCCAGGCAGTCGAAGAATTCCTTGCGGCTGCCCCGGGCGAAGTAGAAGCGCAGCCGGGCCTTGTAGGTATCCAGCTCCCTGGGGCGGTACTCCATCGCCCGGCGCACCCAGCGCTCTGCCAGGTCGAAATCGGGGATGGAGATCATCAGCTCCGTCATCTGCAGGTAGTGGGTGGCGGTCATGAACCAGATGTTGTGCTGGAAGAGGTTTTCCGCCACGGTGTTTTCGGTGTAGATATACGCCTGCTGCTCGATGGGCGTCATGATCCTGAGCATCAGGCCGTCGTAGAGATAGGCCAGGGCCTGCAGGTTGATCTCCACGTCCTCGGGATATTTGTTCATGTCGGCGATGAACTTCTGCGCCGTGCCGCGGAATTCGCTCAGCGCATCCTGCACGGCGGAGGCCGCAAAGTGGGAGGTCTCCGTATCCGGGCTGTTGATGGCCTCGGCCACGCTGGTCAGGGACATGCGGGAATTGTACTTCATCACGTTGATCAGCAGCCTTCTCAGGTCATGGATGCTGCTCAGGCGCATCGCATCCTGCAGGGCGACGTAATTCATCTCCGTGAAGTAGTCGGAGGTCTCCGCCGCCTCCTCGCGCTGCTGGTTGAAGCTGATATCTGCCATATCCACCTCCTTGCGGGAGGAGGGCAGCTCGATCGTGCGGGTCGCGGCAAGGAAGAGGGGCATGACCACCGGGCACAGCAGGGTCAGGACCGCAAAGAGAATGAAATCGCACCGGCGGCCCCTGGGGTTCAGCAGGCCATAGATAAAGATCAGGATCGCAACGATCGTGTTGATGGTCAGCAGCGGAATGACGATCTCCAGATGCTCGTGCCAGCACATGGCATGCTTCACCTCCTTTTCGTGCTTTGCTTACGGGAAAAAACTCAGTCCGGCAGTCCGCTGACGAGGCTGGCCGTGACGCCCTTGTCCTTCAGGCGGCGGATCACAGCCTGGCTGCCCTCCCGGTTGGAGTTGGCCAAAAGGATGTACAGCTCCTCCCCGTTGACGCAGCCCAGGTAATCCAGCTGACGCAGGTGGCTCTGCACCGCCTCGTTGATCCGGCGGAAGGCGCTGCCGGAGGCCGTATCCAGCTTCAGCAGGGCGTACTCGGTCAGTCCCTTCTGGCGGGCATTCTCGTAGACCTGATAGATCTGGCGGAAGGCGTTCTCCTGCAGGATGCTGGTATCCTCCAGATACCGCTCCCGGGTGATGGCGTTGAGGTAGCTGGTCGTGCGCTCCACGGCCGAGCGGATCAGCAGGGAGACGATGCGCAGGGTGTTGCTGTAGTGCAGCGTCATGCGCTCATAGGGCAGATTCCACAGGAAGATCACGAAGCTCAGCTCGCCCGCCTGGTTGGTGATGCCGCTGGCCATCAGGGGCAGGCGGTCATCCACGGTGCGGTTGATGAAGATATGCTCCTTCTCCAGCGTATCAAAGACGCTGGCATACTCCTGGATACGCAGGGATTTGCCCATATCGGCATGGGCCGCCATGCTGGCCAGCAGCCGGCAGTAGCCGGAGGAGCCCATGCTGTAGATGGCCACGTCCTCCGTGCCCATGACATTTGCCAGCAGCTGCACCGCGACAAACATCACCTCGTTCTCGTTCGCCTCGTCCAGCCGGGCCACGATATCGTAGAAGAAGCCCAAGCTCTCGGTGCTGTTGATGGTCTGCTGCTCGAAATAATTCTTGATGGCCACATTGCTCTTGTTGATGTCGGAGATATCCCCCAGACGCAGGGCCAGGTAGTTGATCTCCTCGTCCTTGTCCGCCCGCAGCTGCTGCAGCCGGTCCCGCAAATGGCCCACGGACATACCGACGATGAACAGCTGGGCGATCCACACATAGGTGCCCACGTCCATCAGCAGCTCCAGGTGGTTATCCCCCGCCAGGTTGGTGATGAAGTAGCCCAGCACGCTCAGCGCTGCGGTGAAGATGGACTGGTGCAGGCCGTGGATGAGGGAGAAAAGCAGCACGTACAGCATGAAGAAATTCACCTGCACAAAGAAGCTGTGATCCCCCAGGAACATCTCCGCCAGCACCACCAGGACAAAGGCGACCAGCGCCTCGGCAAAGGGGATGAGCCGCGTGAGGATGCGGGACAGGTGGGACTTGTTTTCCTCCGCGTCGGCCTTGCTGTCCGGGGTGTATTTGCGGATGTTTCCCTGCATCTTCTGCATGATCTGCGGGATGGTATCCGCCAGCGCGTTGCGGGCAGAGAAGGCGAACTCCTTGGCAAAGTAGCGGTCTGCCAGCAGCTCGCAGCGCTCCACGCCCACGGTCTGATCATCGATCGTGACCTGCCGCGCCGCCGCAGAGCGGATCAGCGCCGCCGTCTGATCCTCGGTGACCACCTCATCCGCGCTGATGTGGTACAGGGGCTGCCGGTGGCTGGCTGCCTGCGTCAACTGCAGGAGCGCGTACACCGCATCGTTGATGAACAGCGCGGAGCGGCGGATCTTGGCGTTGATCCGGATGCGGCCCTCGGAGGCTGCCTGCAGACACAGCCGGGTATGGGCGTCGGTGCACTCCTTGTAGTCGGCCGGCGCCATGTACAGGTGCGCCAGACGCACGATGACGGTATCCATCCGCTGATGGCCCGCATAGCTGGTCACGATGGACTCGCCCAGGGATACGGCGACGCCCTTGGTGCTGCGGGGCGCCGGCGGCACGTCCTCGTTGATGGGGGCCAGATAATGATCCTCAAACACACACTCGGAGGACAGATAGATAAACCGGTGCACGCCGGAGGCCTCCGCCCAGTGCAGGATATTGGTCAGGCCCGCAATATAGGCCTTGTAATCCCGCTGGCTGCTGCGGACCGTCCAGCTGAAGAGCGGATCATACGCGCCCAGGAAGATGATGGTATCCGGGCTGGCGCTGTCCAGCGCTTCCTGCACGCTGTCGCTGTCATAGTCGTAGCGGTATTCCCGGGGCTTGCGGGGGAATTTCTTGCCGTTCGTCAAAAGGGAAACATGGTTCCCCTCCCGGCTCAGCTTGTGCTCAAGCTCATTGCGCAGCGTTCCCTTTCCGCCAACGATCAGGATGTTTTTCATCAGGCATTCCTTTCCGTCCCCCGGCTCTGTCAGCTTTCGGACAGCGCGCACAGACAACAGCTTTGGGCCGGTAAAAAATACTAACCCAAAGTAATTATACAGCAACGCACTGGGTTGTCAATAAATGTTCCGTCCAAATACGCGTATAATTGTTGTTTTTTTGCCAGACCCGCCATTTTCCGCACCGCCGGGGCTGCATTTTGATGGATAATTTACCAGCTTTTGCTTGTAAGCATTCACAACAAAAAGCACACCCACAGGAAGATGCAGGTGTGCTATGGTATGCAGTTGTTTATTCGTGGGTGACCGACGCTCAGCGCAGCACCACGCTGGTCTGGCCGTCGATGGTGAGCACCGTGCCCTCCAGGGTGGCCTGACCGGCGCCGGCAACGGCTGCGATCGTCTCAAAGAGAGTGTCCGTCGCTTGAGCCAGATCCACCTGGCACGCTCTGTTGGTGGTGTTGTGCAGCACCGCCACGGTGCGGCCTTCCCAGGCAGCGGTAAAGCCGCCGACCTTCGTGTCGGTGAATTTCAGGGCCCTGTACTCGCCCCGGGCGATCTCCGGGTTGGCCTTACGGATCATGATCAGCTGCTTGTAGTGGTTCAGCACGCTGTCGCTCATGGCAGCCAGATCCTTGACGGAGTAGGGGGTCTGCTTGGCATAGGTGGAGCCCTCCGGGTCGGAGACGGTATCGCCGTCGCCCCAGAACATCGCCAGGCGGCGGTTGGCGTCGGTGTTTGCGCCGCCGCGAGAGCCGCGCAGGCCGATCTCCTCGCCGTAGTAGATGAAGGGCGAGCCGGGAGAAAGCAGGTACAGGCTGGCCGCCACCTTCATCCGGCCGCTGGCCATGGAAAGATATCCAGCGGAGCGATCCATGTCATGATTGGAGATGAACAGCACGCCCTGGGCGTGGTCGCTCAGCTCGTCCACATGGCTGAGGTAGTTCTCCATATACGCCGTGAAGCGGTTCACGTCGCCGCCCTGGGCCGTTTTGGCGATGATACCGCCGGTCTGGCTGGCAGGAAAATGGAAGCAGTTGGTCACCGGCAGGTACCGGTCGATGACGCCGTCGCCATCCCAGACCTCCGCAACGGTGTACACATCCGGCTTCACCTTGCGCATCTCGCCGATATACCAGTCCCAGAAATCCACGTTGCGGGCATGGTCACTGTAGTAGATGTACTTGGCCGCGTCAAAGCGGAAGCCGTCCACGCCCATATCCAGGTAGAACATGGCGACCTTCAGCATTTCCTGGCGGACAGCCTCGTTGTCAAAATTCAGCTCCGGCATATCGTCGGAGAAGTTGGCCTCGTACAGTATCTCGCCCCCGGGGACACGGGTAAAATGCCGCCCGGCAGGCACGGCCTCCCCCGGCGCCAGCCAGGTGTAGAAGTCATAGTGCTGGCTGGCCGGGTTCTGCATCAGATGGGCGCTGCAGAAGTTGCGGAACCAGCTGTTCTGCTTACCGGTATGGTTGATGGGCAGATCCAGGATAATCTTCACATCCCGCTCGTGGCACAGGTCGATCAGCTCCTGAAGATCCGCCATCGTGCCGAACTGCGGGTCCACCTCGTAATAATCCGTCACGTCATACTTGTGATAGGAGGGGGAGGTGAAGATGGGCGTGAGCCACAGGCCCTCCACGCCCAGGCTCAGGCCCGAGGTGGGGTCTCCGTCGTTGAGGTAATCCATGCGGTTGATGATGCCCCGCAGGTCGCCCACGCCATCCCCGTCGGAATCGGAGAAGGAGCCCACGAAGATCTCATAGAACACGCGGTTGTTGTCATCCGCCTGCCAGGAATCAGAGAAGGTCACATCGTTGATGATGGCCTCGCCGCTTTCGGACATGGGATAGGTTTTGACGTAGAGATCAGAGTCCTCCGCCAGGCAAAGGCCCGGCAGCAGCAGCAAAACCGTCAGCAGACACAGCAAGCGCTTCATGCTAAACCCTCTTTCGTTGATTGGTTAACAACACTATCGCACGATTCTCCTCGCTTGTCAAGGCCGCGAAAACATGTTATAATTCCTCTTAAAGAAAAGAATGATCCCATCCCATGAAACACTTTTATACCCCTGAGGAGGCGCTGAAATGGCGCCGCCGCGCTGGAGGAGTCCATCTCTCCCCCCGGCAAAAACGGTGCAGGTGTATTCCTTCGCCCACGCGGTGATGGACAGCGCGGAGCTCGAGCGATCCGACCTGTGCATCGTCGGTGCTTCGGAAGCTGAGGCCTGCCGGGACATGAGAACGCTGTGGACAACCAGGCGGCAGACTGTGCGCTGCGCCTGTTGGAAATGCAATAACAAAGGAGGACACCCATGAAGACGATCTGTATGCTGCTGGCGCTGACCCTGCTGGCCGCGCTGCCCCTGGGCGCCTGCGCCCTGGCGGAGGAAAGCACCCTGTATGTGAACAAGGTAGAGAACCTGCCCGAGGACTTCATCTTCGGCATGGACGTCTCCTGTGTGCCTGCGCTGGAAGAAAGCGGCGTCAAATACTATGACTTCGACGGTCAGGAGACCGACGTGTTCAAGGTGCTGGCGGATAACGGCGTGAACTACATCCGCGTCCGCATTTGGAACGATCCCTTCGACGCCGAGGGCAACGGCTACGGCGGCGGCAACTGCGATATCGCAAACGCCGTGGAGATCGGCAAGCGCGCCACCCAACACGGCATGAAGCTGCTGGTGAACTTCCATTACTCCGACTTCTGGGCCGATCCGGGCAAGCAGATGGTGCCCAAGGCCTGGAAGGGCAAGCGCACCACCGCCAAGGTGAAGCTGCTCAAGGAATATACCGTCGATTGCCTCACCCAGCTGAAGGAGGCCGGCGTGGACGTGGGCATGGTGCAGCTGGGCAACGAGAGCAACAACGGCCTGGCGGGCGAGAAGAGCTGGGCCAACATGACCAAGCTTATGTCCGTGGGCGCGGAGGCGGTGCGCGAGGTCTACCCCGAGGCGCTGATCGCCGTGCACTTCGCCAACCCAGAGAATGCGGACAACTACGCCGCCTACGCAAAGCGTCTGGCGGAGGCTGAGGTGGATTACGACGTGTTCGCCACCAGCTACTACCCCTACTGGCACGGCACGCTGGAGAACCTCAAAAACGTGCTGACGCATGTGAAGGAGACCTACGGCAAGCAGGTGCTGGTCGCCGAGACCTCCTATGCCTGGACCATCGAGGACGGCGACTTCTCCGGCAACACCATCGGTGAGGGCGGCGCATATGAGAAGCCCTATCCCTTCACCCTGCAGGGCCAGGTCAACCACTTTACCAATCTGACGCAGGCCGTGAATGACATCGGCGGTCTGGGCCTGTTCTGTTGGGAGGGCACATGGGTGCCCGTGCCCGGCGGCAGCTGGGAGGCCAACTCCGCCCTGTGGGAGCAGTATGGCGCAGGCTGGGCTTCGTCCTATGCGGCAGAGTACGACCCGGCAGACGCGGGCAAGTACTACGGCGGCTGTGCCTGCGATAATCAGACCTTCTTCGACTTTGAAGGCAAGGCGCTGGAGTCCCTGAAGTTCTTTAACCTCGTCCGCCAGGGCAACATCGTGCCGGTCAAGGCTGATGCGATCGAGGACACGACGCTGATGATCGACCTGACGGCGGAGATCGTTCTGCCGGAAACCGTCAACGCGGTCATGAACGACAACACCCGTCAGGCAGTGCCCGTTGTCTGGGATGCTTACGACGCGGCGGCCATGAAGGCGGGCGGCGTGAAGAATTACACCATCATGGGCACGGCAGACGGTATGCCTGCAACCTGTCAGGTAGCGATGATCCGCTACAATTACCTGAAGAACTGGTCTTTTGAGGATGCAGAGAACGGCGAGTGGGTCGTTGACAACATCGGCGGCTGCAGCCAGCTGTATGTGGAGGAGAAGAAGACCGACTCCCTCACCGGCAACAAGCACTACCACTTCTATTCCGCCACTGCGAACACCGTCGAATTCACCCTGGAGCAGGCTGTGACGGTTCTGCCTGCGGGCGCGTACCGGTACGAGCTGTCCATCATGGGCGGCGACGGCGGCGATGTGGATATCTACACCTATGTGAAGATCAACGGCGCGGAGGTCGCCCGGCAGGCAAGTACCATCACCTCCTACAATGTCTGGGATACCCCGGTCATCGACGGCGTGAATGTCGCTGAGGGTGACGAGGTTGTCGTGGGCGTGTATGTGAAGTGCTCCGGCTCCGGCAACGGCGCATGGGGCAAGATCGACGACGCGAAGCTCAACGCAGCCCAGTAAGGGCAGCGGCCCCGCATCCGGGATGGGTGCGGGGTTTTTTGATGCGATATACAGCAGGCATGTGATTAACGGGCGTGAACATGACCGAAAATTTTTATGGAAACGATACCGAAAACCCCTTGCATGATGGAAGAAAAGGTGATATACTAACCATAACGGAAAGGGGACATCCCTTTCACATGCCACAAAACTGCAGCGTGTGATGGGATGCCCGTCTGTCAATTTCACATGCGGGAAAACCGCAAAATACAAGGAGGAGTATTCCATGAAAAAGATCCTTTCTCTGGTTCTGGCTCTGGCGATGATGCTGTCCCTGTGCAGCTTCGCGTCCGCTGAAGGCTTTGACGGCGAGATCAAGATCTGGGTGGCTGAGGCGACTGTTCAGTTCACCAAGGATCAGGTCGAGGCCTTCAAGGCTGCCAACCCCGAGTATGCCAACATGACCGTGACCGTTGAGCCCGTTGGTGAGGGCGACGCCGCCTCCAACATGCTGACCGACGTGGAAGCCGGCGCTGACATCTTCGGCTTCGCGCAGGATCAGCTGGGCCGTCTGGTCGCCGCTGGCGCGCTGGAAGTCGTTCTGGACGAGAACGCTGCGATCGTCGCGGAGACCAACGACGCCGGTTCCGTGGCCGCCGTCAAGATGGGCGACGTGATGTACGCCTACCCCATGACCTCTGACAACGGCTACTTCCTGTACTACGACAAGTCCGTGGTCACCGATCCCTCCACCCTGGAGCAGATCCTGGCTGACTGCGAGGCCGCCGGCAAGAGCTTCTACATGGAGATCAACTCCGGCTGGTACCAGACCGCCTTCTTCTTCGGCGCTGGCTGCACCCTGACCTACTCCACCGATGACCTGGGCAACATCGTCGCCATGGATTGCAACTATGCGTCCGAGAACGGCGTGAAGGCTCTGAAGGCCATGATCAACCTGGCCAAGTCCCCCGCCTTCGTCAACGGTTCCTCCGCTGCGAATGCGACCAACCTGGGCGCGATCGTGGATGGCACCTGGGACGCCGCTACTGTGCAGAGCCTCCTGGGCGAGAACTACGCGGCCGTGAAGCTGCCCACCGTGGACGGCTTCCAGCTGGGCGGCTTCGGCGGCTTCAAGATGCTGGGCGTGAAGCCCCAGACCGACGAGAACAAGCTGGCTGCCTGTGACGCGCTGGCCCTGTGGCTGACCTCCGGCGAGGCTCAGGCTGCCCGTTACGACGCTGTGGGCTGGGGCCCCTCCAACCTGGAGGCTCAGCAGTCCGAGGCTGTGCAGTCTGACGTGGCGCTGTCCGCTCTGGCTTCTCAGCTGGCTTACTGCATCGGTCAGGGCCAGTACCCCGGCGAGTACTGGACGCTGGCGACCGCTCTGGGCGACAGCATCATGGCTGACGAGTACGACGAGTACACCGATGCGCAGCTGCTGGAGGTTCTGACCACTTTCCAGACCACCGCTGGCACCTACATCGCTCAGTAATCTGAGAAATGGCGGGCTGGAAGCATGTGCTTCCAGCCCGTTTTTTCAACAGCGCAGCTACGCACGAGACGAGCATGACACACCGTTTCGTGCATGGCTGAGCTGCAAGAATCCATCCGATGAAATCACAATGTACAAGGGTTGGTGAAAACATGAACGATCTGGATTACTTGCGCCTCAGCAAGCCGCAAAAGCTCCTGTACAATCTCAAGAAGTTTTTCGTGAACCTGCCCAAGGGGCTGCTGGGCGCTCTCATGGGCCTGGTGAACTGGTTCGTGAATTTCTTCAAGGGTGTGGGGCGCGAGCTGTACGATCTTGTTGAGACCTACATCAAGGGCGACTGGAAGACGAAGGTCTCCTACACGGTGATGGGCTTCGGCTCCGTGGCCCGCGGCCAGTGGCTGCGCGGCCTGCTCTTCTTCGTGTTCCAGACGGTTTTCAATGTCTACATGTTCCTCATGGGCGGCCAGTACCTTTCCCTGCTGACCACCCTGGGCGTGAAGGAGACGACCAAGGTCGGCCGCAAGACCGAGTACGGCGATAACTCCTTCCTCATCCTGCTCTATGGTGTGCTGACGGTCTTCTTCGTTCTGGCGTTCATCTACACCTGGCGCGTGAATGTCAAGCAGAACAAGATCAGCGAGCAGATCCTGAAATCCGGCAAGAAGCTCAAGTCCGCCAAGGACGATGTGACCTCCATGCTGGACAGCCAGTTCCACAAGACGCTGCTGGCCATCCCCACCCTGGGCGTGACGGTGTTTACCATCCTGCCGATCATCTTCATGATCCTGGTGGCCTTCACCAATTACGACAACCAGCATCAGCCCCCGCAGAAGCTCTTCTCCTGGGTGGGCGCGGAGAACTTCGCCACCCTGCTGACCGGCACCGAGAGCCGCGTGGACATCAAGATCACCAGCGTTACGGACGGCGTGGCGAACCTGACCATCACTGCCAAGAACGGCGATATCCTCACCGTGAGCTGCGCCGATGAAGAAGCAGCCCGTGCGGCGGCGGCCCTGACCGTTCTGCCCAGCGCCTCTGTCACGCTGGACAAGGCGGCGACCCTGCCTGAGGCGGGCGGCGCTCCCGTGATGGAATCCCATGCCTTCACCATCAGCGCTTCCCAGAAAGACCCTGTGAACTTTGAGACCTACAGCTACCTGGCCGACGAGGGCGTGACGCTTCAGTCCATGTTCGCAGGCGTTGGCAGCGGCAAGCTGACCGTCAGCATGGTCAAGGACGGCGATAAAAACGCTGTCATGACCATCACTGATGCGGAGGGCAAGCGCATCGTCATGGAGACCGGCGACATGATCGCCGCTGATCGTTTCCTGGATCGTGCGGGCGCCTCCAAGCCCGTGCTGACCCTGAAGGACGACATCAACGCGATCTTCGCGCTGACGGAGCTGCCCCATGCAGAGGACGAGCCGGCGGAGTACACCATGGAGGTCAACAGCCTCAAGGGCGAGCCCGTGGTGATGACCGTGGGCAGCCTGCGCACCGTGGATACCCCCTCCTACGCGCACACCTTCAAGCAGGTGCTGCTCTGGACGCTGATCTGGGCGTTCTTCGCGACCTTCCTGAACTACTTCCTGGGTATGCTGGTCGCCATCATGATTAACAAGAAGGGCATCCGGTTCAAGAAGCTGTGGCGCACGGTGCTGGTCATGACCATCGCCATCCCGCAGTTCATCTCCCTCCTGTACGTTTCCAAGATGTTTGCGGCGGACGGCCTGATCAACGGCCTGCTGCAGTCCTGGGGCTGGATCAAGGAGCCGCTGCCCTTCTGGTCTGATCCCACCTGGGCGAAGGTCACCATCATCGGCATCAATGTCTGGATCGGCATCCCCTATCTGATGCTGATTGCCACCGGCATCCTGATGAATATCCCGGCTGACCTGTATGAGTCCGCCCGCATCGACGGCGCGAACGCCTTCCAGACCTACATGAAGATCACCCTGCCCTACATGCTCTTCGTCACCGGCCCCTACCTGCTGACGAGCTTCACGGGCAACATCAACAACTTCAACGTTATCTTCCTGCTCTCCGGCGGCAAGCCCCTGGGCATGGATCTGGCGGGCAACGCCGGTCACACCGACCTGCTGATCACCTGGCTGTACAAGATGACCGTCACCGACTCCAACTACAAGCTGGCCGCCGTCATGGGCATCCTGGTCTTCGTGGTCTGCGCGGTCATCAACCTGATCGTGTACAACCTGATCCCGTCAGTCAAGAATGAGGAGGATTTCCAGTAATGACTAAGAAGAATAACATTCCGGAAGTCGATATCGTTTTTGACGAGCAGGCGGGCATCATCCGCGAGGTCAAGCCGGAGCCGCGTCTGCGCTCCAAGAAGGGCCACGAGCTTCGTGTCAACGCGACCATCTACGTCATCCTGATCCTGATGTCCATCATCTGGCTGTGCCCGTTCGTTTTCCTGGTGCTGCAGTCCTTCCGCGGCGAGAGCGGCGGCATGGTGTCCTACATCCTGCCCAAGCAGTGGACGCTGGCCAACTACACCTACCTCTTTGAGGGGGCGGTAATTGATTTCTCTCTGCTGGTGAAGGATGCGGGCGCGATTGTACTGACCGTCCTCACCAATCTGGCAGGCATCCTGGGTATCGTGGCCTTCCTGTACCGCAAGCCCAAGAATCCGCTGGAGCCCGCCAAGGGCAACTATAAGATGGCTGCGCTGGTGCTGGTGATCATGCTGGCCCTGAACTTCATCCGCGCCATTGACACCACCAACTGCAACTTCGTCCGCTGGTTCATCAACACCCTGACCATCGCAGCTTTCTGCGCGGTGATCCAGACGGTCATGCAGCTGTCCGTGTCCTACACCCTCAGCCGCATCCGCTTCCGTGGCCGTAAGCTGCTGATGAACGTGGTGCTGGTGCTGGGCATGTTCCCCGGCTTCCTGACGATGATCGTGCTGTACTACCTGCTCAAGACCCTGGGCCTGACGCAGTCCGGCGCGATCCCCGGCCTGATCCTGATCTCCTGTGCCTCCTCCGGCATGGGCTACTACATCTCCAAGGGCTTCTTCGACACGATCCCGAAGTCGCTGGATGAGTCCGCCCGCATCGACGGCGCGACCCGTTTCCAGGTCTTCCTGAAGATCATCATGCCGCTGGCCAAGCCCATCGTCATCTACACCATCCTGATGGCCTTCATGGGCCCCTGGGGCGATTACGTATTTGCCTCTTATGTGGCCTTCGGCGATCCCCGCGGCTACAACGTGGCGGTCGGCCTGTACCGCTGGGTGAACACCCTGGACTACGCGTCCGCAGGCGGCATGTTCACCAAGTTCTGCGCAGGTGGCGTGCTGGTAGCGATCCCGATCACGGCGCTGTTCATGGCGCTGCAGAAGTACTACGTCGAGGGCGTCACCGGCGGCGCCGTCAAGGGGTAAAGCCCGCCCTCGCGGCAAAGCCCCGCGATACGATCGCAGTCTGCCGACGGCAGATTGTGAAGCTGTTGGCCCAGTAATCCAAACTGAGGAGGAAATAACAATGGCAAGCGTTACGCTTGAAGGCGTCAAGAAGATTTACGACGGCAAGGTCATCGCCGTTCATGACTTTAACCTGGAGATCAAGGACAAGGAATTCGTGGTGTTCGTCGGCCCCTCCGGCTGCGGCAAGTCCACGACGCTGCGCATGATCGCCGGCCTGGAGGACATCTCCGAGGGCACGCTGCGCATTGGCGAGCGCGTCGTCAACGACGTGGAGCCCAAGGACCGCGACATCGCCATGGTCTTCCAGAACTACGCGCTCTATCCCCACATCTCCGTATACGAGAATATGGCCTTCCCCCTGCGCATCCGCAAGATGCCCAATGACGAGATCCACCGCCGTGTGTGTCAGGCGGCGGAGATCCTGGGCATCACCGAGTATCTGACCCGCAAGCCCAAGGCCCTCTCCGGCGGCCAGCGTCAGCGCGTGGCCATTGGCCGCGCCATCGTCCGCGAGCCCGCTGTCTTCCTGATGGACGAGCCCCTGTCCAACCTGGATGCGAAGCTGCGCAACCAGATGCGCGCCGAGATCATCCTGCTGCGTAAGCGCCTGGACACCACCTTCATCTACGTTACTCATGACCAGACCGAGGCCATGACCCTGGGCGACCGCATCGTCATCATGAAGGACGGCTTCATCCAGCAGGTCGGCACGCCCCAGGAGGTCTTCGACACCCCGCAGAACCTCTTCGTCGCCGGCTTCATCGGCGCGCCCCAGATGAACTTCATCCCCGCGAAGCTGGAGCTTTCCGGCGGCAAGTACTATGTGCGTCCCTTCGGCGCCCGCATCGAGGTGACCGGCGACAAGGGCGAGGAGCTGCGCAAGCTCGGCGCCGGCGAGCAGGATATCACCCTGGGCGTGCGTCCCGAGCACATCGTGCTGGCTGACGACGACTCCGAGTCCGCCATCCCCTGCACGCTGGAGGTCAACGAAATGATGGGCAGCGAGCTGCACCTGCACGTCTACACCGAGGACGGCACCCGCCTGATCGTCCGCGTGCCCACCATCAACCTGACCCTGAAGGAGCGCAGCGAGCTGGTCTACGGCAAGAAGCTGTACATCACCTTCGAGGGCAAGGTCATGCACTTCTTCGACAAGGAGAGCGGCCTGAACCTCATCTACGGCTGAGCATAACACAAGGAGAGCAGTCCGCACGGGCTGCTCTCTTTATATGCCAAAGGCCAGGTCGCACCCGCCTGCACAGCGGGTGTGCTTTTTTGCAGCATATCGCCATGGTTGACGCAGTCGCTTTCCACATGTATAATGACATCAACGGCGTTTCTTCAACATACACAAGCAGAGGGCAACATCATGAAAAAAGCAAGCATCGTTCTTCACCCCTCGTACCGGATCGGCGATATCTCCCGCCGGCTCTTCGGCGCGTTTCTGGAGCCCATCGGCTCCATGGTCAACGGCAGCATGTTCAATCCCAAACACCCCACAGCAGATGAGCAGGGCTTCCGTCAGGATTTCATCGGCGGCCTGAAGGAGGCAGGGCTTCCCTGCGTGCGCCTGCCGGGCGGCAATTTCGTGTCCGGCTGGAACTGGAAGGACTCCATCGGCCCCATGGCCCAGCGCAAGACCCACCTCGACCCGGCCTGGTTCCAGTACATCCCCAACGACGTGGGGCATGACGAATACCTGCAGTGGGCCGAAAAGTGCGGCGCGGAGCCCCTGTACACGGTGAATCTGGGCACCGGCACCATCCAGGACGCGATGGATATCGTCGAGTACACCAACTTCGAGGGCGGCACCCACTGGTCGGAGATGCGCCGGCGAAACGGCCACGACAAGCCCTACGGCGTGAAGATCTGGTACCTGGGCAACGAGATGGACGGCCCCTGGCAGATTGCCTCCTACGAGCGCGACCCCAAGGCCTACGGCATCCTGGCCCACGAGGCCTCCAAGGTGATGAAGTGGATCGATCCCACCATCGAGACAGTGGCCTGCGTGTCCTCCTCGCCCTTCCTGAACCACTACCCCGACTGGGATCAGCAGGTGCTGCAGGAGTGCTACGAAACGGTGGATTACATTTCCCTGCACCACTATCACTCCGCGCCTCCCGGCAACCTGCCTGCGCTGATGGCGGGCTCTGCGGCCTTTGAGAACTTCATCAACACCGAGATCGCCCTGTGCGACCTGATCAAGACCCGGCAGCGGGTCAAGAAGACCATGATGCTCTCGCTGGACGAGTATTCCTGCTCCTTCCGGCCCGAGCAGGGCGCACATCTGGGGCTGGGCGGCCGACAGCCGGCGATGGGCTTCCTGGGGATGGACCCCAAGCGGAAGTACGTCCGCCACGACCCGGACGACTGGTCCACCCGCCGCGCCTTCCCCAGGCAGGGCGAGATGCCGCGCACCCTGGCCAATGCCTCGGTGATGCTGGTGATGCTGCGCCACGCCGACCGCATCCGGATCGGCTGCGCCACCAGCGGCCTGGCCCAGCTGTGCGCCACCGACCGCGAGCATACCTGGAAGAGCGCCGCGTACTACCCCATGACGCAGCTGATCCGCCATGCCCGGGGCGTGTCCCTGGAGCCGGTGGTGGACTGCGAGACCTTCAACGTCGCGGGCTACGCCATCGACGACATGAACCAGTACGGCGATTTCGAGGGCGTGCCCTGCATCCAGGCCGCCGCTGCCCTGAACGAAGAGGCGGGCGAAATGACCGTGTTCGTCATCAACGCGGACGTGGCGGACTGCCATGAGCTGAGCCTGGACGTGACCGCCTTTGCCGGATGGGATTTCAGGGAGCACTCCGCGCTGTACACCGAGGATCCCAACGCCTGCAATGACGTTGACCATCCCGACACCATCGTCCCCCGGAAGATCGGCGCCACCCGCTGCGAGGCCGGCAGGCTCACCGCCGTGCTGCAGCCCCTGTCCTGGAATATGTTCCGGTTTGAAAGAACCGCTGACTGAGGAGGAAAAACCATGGGTATGAAGCTTTTCCCGGAGATCACGGTGCTGGAAAACGGCTGGAAGGCCTGGCAGCACACCTACGATACCTTCCGCGTGCAGGTGATCGTCCCCCAGGGCGCGCCGCTTTCGGATATCATCAACTTCGGCTTCAACGCGCCGTATCTGCTGGTCATGGCGCAGGAGGACATGACCATGACGGAAGCCGCCGCCTTTGCCCGGGCGAAGGGCTTTACCGGCATTGCCGCGGCGTATTCCACCAGCGTGGTGTTCGTGTACCCCACCTGCGAGGGCGGCTGGGACAACGCCACGGAGCAGCTCTTCATCGACCTGGTGGCAGAGAGCCGCATCGGCCCGTACTATCAGGACGGCGTTTTCCGCAGCAAGAACCGCTTCGGTAAGGAATGGGGCGACCTGTTCATCCGCGGCGCGATCTTCCGCACCCACCTGTTCGGCTGGGGCAAATCGGCGGATTACATCGCCCGCTGCTGCCTCAAGACGCTGAGCGGCCTGTACCTGTGGGGCCCGGGCGAGATCACCGCGACCACCGCGACGCTGGAGAACCTCTCCGTCGTGCCCGCGCCGGAGCGCCGGGACATCCCGGTGGTGTCCGTGGGCAACAGCGAGGCCGTCAATGCCGCGCTGGCCGCTGGCTGCGATCACCTGCTGGTGCAGGATGCGGAGGACATCCCCGCGGCCTTTGAGGGTTTCCTGCGGGGCTGCAAGCGCTGGTGCGGCGTGCTGTCCATCGAGGAAACGATGGAGGCGCAGGGCATGGCCGAGGAACCCGGCGCAGCCATGGTGCCCACCTCGCCCGACAACTGCGGCGACGATGCAGGCACCCCCGAGCATCGCATCGGCTACATCGCCTACTACCGCAAGGGCCTGCTGGACAACGGCCCCGTGCCGCTGGTGGTGGCCTTCCACGGCGGCGGCGACTCCGCGCTGCACATGGCGCACGTCTCCGGCTGGTACCGCGTCGCACAGCGCAACGGCTTCCTGCTGGTATGCGTGGAGAATCACCTGAACAGCACCGCCACCGAGGCCGTGGCGCTGATCGAAAAGCTGAAGGCGAAGTACCCCATCGACGACAAGCGCATCTACGCCAGCGGCTTCTCCATGGGCGGTATCAAGACCTGGGACATGTTCCAGGAATACCCGCAGGTCTTTGCGGCCCTGGCGCCCATGAGCGCCACGGTGGACGTGGGCCACAACGTCTACTTCCACGAATCCCCCGTCGCACCCAACCGCAGCGTCCCCGTGCCGCTGTTCTACGCCGGCGGCGAGATCACGCCCCTCCCGGAGCTCCCCTTCCAGGCGGACAAGTGCCTGGAGCGTATGCGCTATGTGATGGAGGTCAACCAGACCGCAACGTCCAATAGCGTGCAATATGACGACCGCGAGCACTGGGCGAACCCCATCTGGGGCATCGACGGCGACCGGGTGGAGAAGATCGACGATCCCTCCCGCGGAAGCGTGCTGACCATCCACTACTTCACCAGCGCCGACGGCGTGGAGCGCACCGCCTTTGCCTCCATCAGCGAGCAGGGCCACGAGTGCCGAGAGCATACCTGTGAGCATGCCTGGCGCTTCATGTCCCGCTTCAGCCGGTAAAGGAAAGACACGCGCAGCGGAGGAACGCCCTGAAGGTCGTGTGATCTCTCCGGGTTGATTGGCTCCAAGCACTTTTCATCAGAGCATAAATAGAGCGCACTTGCTGCCATCCACAGGGATGGTGAGGCAGTGCGCTCTTTTTTGTTGAATGAGGTGAAAATTTGGGGTTGGCTTGAGTTGTTTTTCCCTTGGCATCTTATTCTTTATGTTGCTTGCGCGGAGACTGAGGGAGGATGCGCAAGCTACTCAAGGGGACATCTGCAAAGGGGTGGACAAGTCTCCATCAAGATGGGAATTCTCATACCAGAGGGAGAGCCTTTTCGGCGTTGTCCCAGCTTGCCGCCCTTATCCGATTCCACCCGGATCAAAACGGCAATCCCATACCGGGCCTTACCGCTCCTTGGCGTACCACTCCTTCAGGAGCTGCTCGGTCTTCTTGCCCACGACGGAGAAGCCCATTTCCGGCTGACGCTGGGGCAGATAGGTATACCAGTCCCACCAGAAGAAGCCGGCGAACCAGGGCTCGTTCCACATCGCGCGCATGGCAGACTCATAGAAGTTGGCCTGCTCATCCTCGTCGTAGGGGAAGTCCTTGTGGGTGAAGTCGTAGGGCATCATCGCGCAGCCCCGGGCGCTGCGGCAGCCGATCTCCATGAAGATGATCTGCTTGCCGCCGTTTGCACGGGACAGCTCCGCCAGACGCTCCTTCTGCGCCTCCCAGCGGGCCAGCATCTCCTCCATGGACGCGCCGGGCTCCTGCGCCACGCGGTAGTACGCGGACGTGCCGATGTAGTCCACCGCGTCCCACCACTTCACGCCGAATTCCTTGCCGTGGTTGGTGTTGTACACCAGCGGGCCGTGGTACACCTGGCGCACCGCCGCGATGGTCTTGCGCCAGAAGTCGACCTTGTGCTCCGTGCCCAGCATCTCGCAGCCCACGCAGAACATCTCGCACCCGGTCTCCTCAGCGATCTCGGCATAATGGCAGAGGAAGGCGGTGTAGTTATCGAACCACTCCGTCCATTCGGTCTGCTCGCCCCAGTCCTTCTCCGGGAAGCCGATGTATGCCCGCCAAACGCCGTCGGCGCTGTTGACCATGGGCTTCATGCAGACCTTCAGGCCCTGGGCGTGGAGGCGGTTGACAGCGGTGGTCACATCCTTGTCCGTGACGGTATAACGGTAGTCCGGCCGGATCGACGTGGAATAGAAATGATCCTGCCGGATCACGAAAGCCAGCGCCGCCCAGTCGCCGCCCAGCCCGGCCAGCCGTTCCATGGAGGCTGCCGCCTCCGGGGTCTGATACATGCCGCGACGGCCATCAAAGCCATAGGTAAATCCCTTGATAAACATGTTACTGCATCCTCTCCGGCAGCATTGTGCCGTTTTGTCCTGTGACATATTCGATGCAATTCTCTAAATTCCTACATGGCGCCATGCTATCGCATCAAATTTTTCATTCTTCCTTCAGGGAATATCTGCTGCAGTCAGCCAGCGAACCGCCCTGACACCAAAACACAGGGAGCAGCGATCCCATATTGCGCGGGATTGCTGCTCCCCTTCTTTTACTTCAGCACGACGTCCTGTCCGGCTGCATACCGGAGGATCGCCAGCGCGTCGCGGGAGTTGATCTTACCGTCCTCGTTCACGTCTGCATTGGCCGTGTTGATGCTGACGTCCTGTCCGGCCGCATACCGGAGGATCGCCAGCGCATCGCGGGAGTTGATCTTGCCGTCCTCGTTCACATCACCGGGCACGCGGGCGTCAGGATCATAGACCGTGACCTCACAGGTAGCGTAGGTACCATTGAGAAGCATCGCTACGACCATCGTCGTGCCGGGTTTTACGGCGCTGACCGTGTAGCGGTTTTCACTTGGAACGTAGCTCGTAACCGTCGCGACCGTCTCGTCTTCAGCAACGACCACATAGTCGCCCAGCAGCGCGCCGGCTTCATCGTTGACGACCTGGATATTCGCAAACTCTCCGACCGCCAGGCGAAGCTCCGATTCAGAAATGTGGATGGCCTCGCTGAGCTTATAGCCCAGCACAGACACTTTGACCTTCATGCCATCCGCCGCCGTGCCGGTCACCTCGCAGGCAGCAGTGGGCCAGACGCAGGCAATGGCATTCCCATCAAGTACAAAACCGCTGCTCTCAGGATTGCCCTGCCCAGGGGAATCATGCGTGATGGCCCAGGTCACCTCCACCGGGTTGCCTTCATAGTCCGTTACCCCGGGCAGCACCGTATAGTAACCGTAGGGGACGAGGATCTCCGCGCTGCCGGCATACAGCTTGTCGCTTTCCGGCAGCACCTCCAGCTGGAAGGTGGTCTGCGCGCCGCCGTAGATGCTGGTCATGGTGATGGTCGTGGTACCCACACCCTTGAGCCTCAGCCTCGAATACTCGCGGGTCGCGATATTTGGATCTGCGATGGTCAGTTCGACCTCGTCATTGTCGATAACGCCCACGTCCGACAGGATATCCTTCATCGCCACCGAGCCCTGGCTGATGGACGCCGTCAGCGACGGATGCTGGATCCACATGGGCACCTGCACGACCTGCTGGTGGAACGTCAGCGTGCGGCCATCCACCAGCTCCGCTACGATGTAATCCGAGCCCCGCTTTATGCCGGTGATCAGGCCGTCCGGCGTGACGGTCACAGTATGATCGAAATAAGAGCTGAAGGTCGCCGGATATTCTCTGCCGGCCCTGTCCCTCACAGCCATCTGGAAGGTGTGCCCCACGCCAAAGGGGTCAGGAGGGGTCACAAAGACCAATGCCGCATCACTGTCCAGCACAGTGACCTTGAGGTACTTCTTGAAGGGGCCTGCTGTAATGCAGAGCGTCGCATCGCCTGCGGCCTGCGCGATGATGCGATCCCCCTCCATACGAAGACAATCCAGCTCGTACTCCGGGTAGAACGTGCTGTAGTCCACCTCGATCTCATGCGGATAGCCGCCCTGGTCGAAGCTGACCTGCAGGTCGAACACATCGCCGATGTCCATCGTCAGCTCCGTTGCATTCAGGTACATCTCCGACGGGTTTTCAATCACCTCGAAGGACTGGCTGGTGACCGTGCCGTCGGAATTCTGCACGCTGATGGTGATCGTTCCGGTACCGGTCGCCGTCAGGAGCGATCCGCTCAGGGTGGCAATGTCTCCGCCCGCGGTGATGCGCATCGGCAGCACGACGGGATTGCCCTCCGCGTCGCAGAGGGTGACGCGCATATTCTCGCGGCCCTTATAGACCTGGCCCGTGGAGACCTTGATCGCCTCACACTTTCCATCTTCATATACGCTGATGAGCGCGGCGGCCGATTTCCCGTAGGCATAAAAGGACGTGACGGTCACGTTATAATAGCCCGCCTTCGCGGCGTAAAAGTGGCCCGCATCCTCCGGGAAGTACTCGCTGTTACTGACCTGAGCGCCGTCGCGGCGCAGCGTTACGCTTGGGTAAAACAGGAGCGAGCCGTTGCCCATATCAAGGCCGAGGTCGATTGTCTCGCCGACATGGCAGCTGTAGGCATCCGACGCCAGCTCGATCTTCGTCGGCTTCGGCACCACCCATACATGGATCTTCTTCTCCACACCGTTGTAGCCCCGCACCACCACGTCCGTTTCTCCGCCGCCGGCAGCTGAGATCGTCAGCGTCCAGCCCGAACCGGTCGTCTTCGTCGTCACGCTGACCACGCTGGCGTCGTAGCTGACGTCCAGCAGCGTATAGCGGTGAGTGGTTCCTTCCGGAGCTACGGAGACCTCTTTCCGCCCGGTGGTATCCATCACCAGATCATCCGCGGAGGCCACGATGCCGGTCAGCTTCTCCGTTGCCTTGAGGGTAAAGGTAAAGGTCTTCTTTGATCCCACCCCCGAAACCTTGGGGGTGTAGGTCGCCAGGATCTCATAGTTGTAGTTGGGCTGGGCCTCAGGACCGATGGTAACGGTGCCGTCCGGCGCCACGGTCAGCACGCTCGCCTTCTCCTTCGTGGAGTAGGTGATGTTGAAATCGTCCTGCGACAGCGCATACGAGATCTTACCCGTCATATCGGGATATGCGGGCTTCCAGGTCTCTCCCGGCGCACCGCCGGTAATGAATGTACTGGACGATTGCAGGCTGACCGTCGCCGCCATAGCAGAAGCCGGCAGCAGCGCCATCAGCACGCACAGCACAAGCAGAAACCATTTCGCTTTCATACATACGCTCCTTTTTCACGTTCTCGTCCTTCGCACTGCACATTCGCGGACAAAGGTATCATCTATTAATACGCCGCAAATCGTCTATCCGTTTCATTATCCGGAAAAAATGTGCAGGTTTTCTTCAGCACGGCGGCGCAGCTTCCCCGGTGCTTCACCTTTATTATAGCACAGGGACACTGAAAAGGCCAGAAGCCCCCATTCCTCCGCTTCGGTCGACCTTTTCTCCGCGGCATCACAAGAGGGGCTGAGGCGAAAGTGCCGCAGCCCCCTTTTGGTTGATCAGTTTGCATTCCTGCGACGCTTCAACATCAGCAGCAATGCAGCGGATGCAATGAACGTGGCCGTCCAAAGCATCACCGGGTTGTTGTCTCCCGTTGCCGGGATCAGGCAGTTGGTGATGGTATAGCCGTCGCCGGCCCACTCTGCCTGCTGACCGTTAGGATCCGTATAGACCGGAACGAAGCCGTTGATCGCTTCCTCTACCACGTAGTAGACTGCTTCCTCTCCATTGACGTAACGGGGCAGGTTCTTGTAGACATACCAGCCATCCTCGTCCGGTGAGGGCTGGCGGCGATCCGTCGGCTCGCCATTGCAGTACAGCGTCAGGATGATTTCCGGCGGCTCCACGCCTTCGGGCAATCCGCTCCACAGCTTCTGCACACGGATCCCCGTCACAGAGCGGTTGATGATGGTGCCTCCGTCGTAGATCATCTTGCTTTCGCCGTCGTAGGGAGGAATGTTATCATAGATGGTCAGGTAGCCATCCATGTACTTCTCCTTCGCCGCGTAGACGATCAGCTCTCCATCGGCATTGTACATCGGCAGATTCGTGTAGGTGTAGGTATCGCCGTCCCGGGTGTAGGCGGGCTGAGGCTCCAACTTTTCGCCGTTGGCATACAGCGTCAGCCGGATGACTCCGCCGTCTTCGCCCTGCCAGGACTTCCGGACGGTAAAGGTCGTGGTCTTCAGCTTGTTCACGAAGTCCGCACGGTTGCCCTCCGCTTCACAAATGCCATCCACCTTATTCATCGGCAGCGTATTGACCGTGGTCTCGAATGCAGCATTTGCATACTCTTCCACCGTGTAGCGCATACCGGGCAGCAGGCCGGCAAAGGTGATGCTCTGGCCCTGGCCAAGATGCACCAGCCCGCCGCTGAGCAGCGTGCCGGTCACGTCGCCCGTGTAGGCCACAGACTCCGTTACCTCTGTGCCGTCTGCATGGTAGAAATTGACCCTGAAGGTGAAGCGCTCGGAGGTTTCACATCCGACGACCTTCTTGCTGATGGTCAGCGGCGCTTCAATGATGTTGTTGAAGGTGATCGTTTGAGCTTGCTTGCCTGCACACGTTACCGCCGCAGCGGCAGTCAGCGTACCTTCCCCATTGACCGTGACAGCGACCTCAACCGTATACACCGCAGGATCGCAGGTCATCGTGCCGGTCGACGTCGTTGCTTCACGGACGGTATAGACGAAGGTCTTACCGATGTCGTCCTGATCAAACAGGAGCGGGGCGAAGCTGATCTTTGCGCCAGCATTCTGAACCGTCTGCAGAGTCTCTCCGGCCTCGTCCTCCAGCACAAAGCTGAACACTTCGTCCTCTGCCGCTTCGCTGCCATTCACCAGCTTACTTGCCTGAACAGCCAGTTCCGTCTCCATGGGCGGCACAGGCGTTGCCGTCGGTGTCGGTGTCGGCGTCGGCGTAGGCGTCGGCGTAGGCGTCGGTGTCGGTGTCGGCGTTGCCGTAGGCGTCGGAGTCGGCGTTGCCGTCGGCGTGGGCGTCGGTGTCGGCGTTGCCGTCGGTGTCGGTGTCGGCGTTGCCGTAGGCGTCGGTGTCGGCGTGGGCGTCGGAGTCGGTGTCGGCGTAGGCGTCGGCGTGGGCGTCGGCGTGGGCGTAGGC
>JAFQEB010000007.1 GCA_017399225.1 Clostridia bacterium
CCCCGGGGCCGACCGCCCCCCCCCCTGCCCCCCCCCCGCCCACGCCGACCGCGCCGCCGACCGCGCCCCCCCCGGCCACCCCGGCGCCTCCCCCGGCGCCGACGCCGACTCCGACGCCCACCCCGACCCCTGTGCCGACAGCCACCCCCACCGCGACCCCCACGGCCACGCCCACGCCTGCGCCCACGGCGGTACCCGAGTGGCTGCAGCTCCTTGCCCCCGGCGTGACCGCTGTACCCCCGGTGAACTTCGACCCCAACGAAACGCCGACGCCTACGCCCACGGCCACGCCGACTGCGACGCCCACAGCCACGCCGACTGCGACGCCCACAGCCACGCCGACTGCGACGCCCACAGCCACGCCGACTGCGACGCCCACAGCCACGCCGACCGCAACGCCCACGGCCACGCCGACCGCGACGCCCACGGCAACCCCGACTGCGACGCCCACGGCAACCCCGACTGCTACACCCACAGCAACGCCGACTGCGACCCCGACAGCGACGCCCACAGCTACGCCCACGGCAACCCCGACGCTTGCGCCGACAGCGACCCCGACTGCCACACCCACAGCCGAGCCGACTGCCGAGCCCACCGTGATCCCCACGCCGGAGCCGACGGCAGAACCGACCGCCGAGCCCACCCCGGCCCCTGAGCGCCGGACCTATCCCTGCTCGGGCAAGGGCGGCAGCTGTCCCTTCGTTACCTACCGCGAGGACGATCCCTTCTGCCGCAGCTGCGACTTCAACGACGACGGCACGGAGGACTGATCCGCTGCATTGCTGCATACTTCAAACGGCCCCGGAGGAATTCTCTCCGGGGCCATTTCCTGTTGCTGCAATCAAGCCCTGCGGGTTGTTCTTCATCCGTTCTTTCCCTTGTCCCCCTTGGGACAATGTGCTATAATGAAGGATATCCACATTTCCCGAAAAGGAGGCGTTACCATGAACATGATCGAGATCATCACCAGAAAGAAGCTGGGTCAGCCCCTGACCAAAGAGGAGATCGCCTTTTTCACCAGGGGCGCGGCGGACGGCTCCATCCCGGATTATCAGCTTGCCGCACTGCTCATGGCCATCCGCCTCAACGGTATGACCGCCCAGGAGACCACCGATCTGACCCTGGCCATGCGGGATTCCGGCGACGTGTGCGACCTCAGCGCCATCCCCGGCGTGAAGGTGGATAAGCACTCCACCGGCGGCGTGGGCGATACCACCACGCTGGTTCTTGCGCCCCTGGTGGCCGCCTGCGGCGTGCCCGTGGCCAAAATGAGCGGCCGCGGCCTGGGTCACACCGGCGGCACGCTGGACAAGATGGAATCCATCGCGGGCCTTTCCGTCAGCCTGACGGAGAAGCAGTTCGTCGATCAGGTGAACGATATCGGCCTGGCGGTGATCGGTCAGACCGCCTCCCTCGCCCCGGCGGACAAGACCCTCTACGCGCTGCGGGACGTGACCGCCACCGTGGACAGCCTGCCGCTGATCGCCTCCTCCATCATGTCCAAGAAGCTCGCTTCCGGCGCGGACGCCATCGTGCTGGACGTCAAAACCGGCTCCGGCGCGCTGATGGAGACGGTGGATGACGCCATCCAGTTGGCGAAGGCCATGGCGGAGATCGGCAAGCTGGCCGACAAGCCCGTACATGCCATCGTCACCGGCATGGGCCAGCCCCTGGGCACCCATGTGGGCAATGCCCTGGAGGTCAAGGAGGCCATCGAGGTGCTCTCCGGCAAGGCCAAGGGCGATCTGCTGGAGGTCGCGCTGCTGCTGGGCAGCCATATGCTGGTGCTGGGCGGCCGCACCGCCTCCACCCAGGAGGCACGGGCGCTGCTGCTGCAAGCCCTTGAGTCCGGCGCAGGCCTGGATAAGCTGCGGGCGATGATCACCGCCCAGGGCGGCGACGCCTCCTGTGTGGACGACGTGAAGCTGCTGCCCCAGCCGGCCCTCATCCGCGAGGTCAAGGCAGGCCGCGAGGGCTACATCGCCGCGATGGACACCGAGGCCCTGGGCTATGCCGCCCAGGCCATGGGCGCAGGCCGCGTGCAGAAGACCGACGTGATCGACTACGCCGTGGGCTACATCCTGCCCGTTCGCATCGGCGACCGGGTGGACGCCAGCACCACGCTCTGCACCCTTTACGCCCGCAGCGAAGCCGACGCCGCAAAGGCCGAGGCCGCCATCCGCGCCGCCATCACCATCGGGGATGCGCCCGTTGAACGGCCCCCGCTGTGGTATGCGGTGGTCACGGCAGAGGGCGTGGAGCGCGCTAAATAAAGGAGCCACATATATGAACATCAGGCAGACTCTCGAAAGCCGACTCAGCCCTGACCCACAGCTTCAGTTGAACGATGTGGACGTTGATCCCGCCAGCATCCGGGCGGTTCTGATCAACGAGGTCGTACCCGCTGATCCCGCACAGGATTTCTACGGAAGCAGCGGCGAGGACTACCTTTCCACCACGATCCCACTGTTTCAGCAGGCAGGGCTGCCTGTCAGCAGCATCCGCGAAATTCTGGACCTGGGCGTTTACATCACCAACGCCGCCAAGCGCCCCAAGACCGGCTATGCAGTGGAGAAGGAGACCATTGACGCCAGCCTGCCCTGGCTGGAGGCCGAGCTGGCCCTGTTCCCCAACGTGCAGGTCATTATGCTCATGGGCGATGTGGCAAAGAAGATGGTCAACATGATCGTCAAAAAGGCCACGAAGAAAAATGTTATCCCCTCCGGCTCCACCTATAAGATCCGCGGCGAACAGTACCACTGGGGCGATATCCGCGTGATGCCCTCTTACATCATTACCGGCGGCAATCTGCTGATCGAAAAATCCAAGGTGCGGATGATCACCGAAGATATTGCAGCTATGGCGGAGATCATCCGCAAGTAAACCAACAAAACCGAGGCGAATTTCCTCATGAACAAGCTCTTCCTCAAAGGCGTGAAGCATGGCCTGCCCATCGGCCTGGGCTACCTGTCCGTCTCCTTTGCCTTTGGCATCAAGTGTACGGACAGCGGCCTGACCGTTCTGCAGGCCGTGCTGATCTCCATGACCAACCTGACCAGCGCGGGCCAGCTGGCCGGTCTGAATGTGATGGTCGCCCAGACCGGCCTGATCGAAATGGCCCTGACCCAGCTGATCATCAACCTGCGGTACGCACTGATGGGCCTGAGCCTCTCCCAGAAGCTCGGCCCGACGATGAACACGCCCCGCCGCATGTTCTTCGCCTTCGCCAACACGGACGAGATCTTCGCCGTGGCCTCCTCCCAGCCGGAGAAGCTGCACCACCATTATCTCTACGGCCTGATGACCATGCCCTATATCGGCTGGTCGCTGGGCACGCTCCTGGGGGCCGCCGCAGGCGCGGTGCTGCCGGAGTTCGTCACGGCTGCGCTGGGCATTGCCATCTACGGCATGTTCATCGCCATCGTGATCCCCCCGGCCCGCAGGCAGACGCCCGTGGCCGTGGTGGCGCTGATCGCCGTCGCCATCAGCGTATGCTTCCGGTATATCCCCGGGCTGAACCAGGTATCCGGCGGCTTCGTGGTCATCATCTGCGCGGTGGTTGCCGCTACCGTGGGCGCGCTGCTCTTCCCCGTGCAGGACGCCGCCTCTGACAGAGAGAAGGTGAACGCATGACCCTCACCTGGCCGACTTACCTGCTCTACCTGGCGGTGATGGCGGGCGTGACCTATCTGATCCGTATGCTGCCGCTGACGGTCTTCCGCCGGGAGATCAAATCCGTTTTCGTCAAGTCCTTCCTGTACTATGTGCCCTATGCCGTCCTTGCCGCAATGACCCTCCCTGCCGTGCTGGAATCCACCGGGGATATCCGCACCGCCGCGGCGGGTGTGGTCGTCGCCGTGGTGATGGCCTGGCGCGGACACGGCCTGCTGCCGGTGGCCATCGGCGCCTGCGTCGCCGTCGCCGCCATGCAGGGATTGCTGATGCTGGTGTGACGTGATCGCGCCTCCCTTATCCGACCAGAAAGGCTGAATCCATTATGAAGATGTCCTCCGCCGAGCGCGCCCACATGATGCTGAACGCGCCGGTTTCCCGCATCATCCCCCGGCTGGCCATCCCCACCATCATTTCGATGCTCATCACCAGCATCTACAACATGGCGGACACCTTCTTCGTCAGCCAGCTGGGCACGGCTGCCTCCGGCGCGATGAACGTGGTGTTCCCGGTGATGGGCCTGATCCAGGCCGTCGCCTTCACCATCGGCATGGGCAGCGGCGCGCAGGTATCCCAGGCGCTGGGCGCCGGGGAGCGCGACAAGGCCCAGACGCTTTGCACCGTAGGCTTTTTCACCGCCATGTTCGTGGGCATCGCCGTGCTGATCCTGGGCAATGTGTTCCTGGAGCCCGTGGTGGGTATGCTGGGCGCGACCCCCGCCAATGCGGAGCACGCCCGGGCCTACGCCTCCTACATCTTCTACGGCGCGCCCTTCATCATGTGCTCCTTCGTGATGAACAACCACCTGCGCTTCCAGGGCCTGGCGACCTACGGCATGGTGGGCATCACCACCGGCGGTATCCTGAATATGCTGCTGGATCCCTTCTTTATCTACGAGCCCGGCCAGGTGCTCTTCGGCGTGATCACCCTGCCCTTCGGCCTGGGGCTGAAGACCGCCGGCGCAGCCATTGCCACCGCCATCTCCCAGGCGATCAGCTTTACCATCCTGCTGCTGCAGTGCAATCTGCGCAAGGATACCCTCACCATCCGCCCGCGCTACTTCCGCCCCACGGCGAAGATGTACGGCAAGATCCTCTATGTGGGCTTCCCCTCCCTGGGCCGCCAGGGCATCGCGAGCGTCGCGGGCATCCTGCTCAACCACACGGTTTTGGCCTTCGTTGCCCCCGCGCTGCAGGATGCAGCCCAGTCCGCGCTGTCCATCGGCAACCGGTTCGTGATGTTCATCAACTCCTCGGTGATCGGCTTCGGCCAGGGCTTCCAGCCGGTGTGCGGCTTCAACTACGGCGCGAAGCAGTATGGCCGCGTGCGCCAGGCCTTCTGGTTCTCGGTGAAGGTCACGACCATCATCCTGCTGGTGCTCAGCGGCATTGCCTTCGTCTTTGCCCAGCCCATCGTCACCGCCTTCCGCGATGACCCGGAGGTCGTGCGCATCGGCACCACCGCGCTGCGCCTCCACCTGTCCACCATGCCGCTGTGGGGCTTCATCGTCATGGGCAATATGTACACCCAGTCCATCGGCTACGGCACGCGGGCGACGCTCCTGTCCATCTCCCGCCAGGGCCTGTTCCTGATCCCTGCGCTGCTGGTGCTGCCGCGCATCCTGACGCTGAGCGAACCCAACATGCCCTTCGCCATCGCCGCCGCCCAGCCCGTATCCGACGTGCTGTCCATGGTGCTGGCCATCGTGATCGTCTCCAGCATCCTCAGGCAGTTCAGGCTCAAGGAGCTGGAAGCGCCTGAGGAAGCGAAGGCCTGACCCCCAAACCCACCGCTGATCAAAAGGAGGATGATTTCATGAAGCGTTTGCTGTGTCTGCTGCTGTGCCTGCTGCTGCCCCTGCTTCCCTGCTTTGCAGAAGAAATGAACGAGCCGGGTTTTGTAGGCGAGTGGATCGAAACAGAGGGCTCCGGAACGCTGACCATCCGCCTGGATGGCAGCGCCACCATGGTCTACGATAACGGCTGGGTGATGGACACCACCTGGGCCGTCACGGAAAATGGCGCTGCCTTCGGTGAGGGCATGTGGTATAATTCTCCCATGCAGCTCCTGGACGAAAACACCCTGAGCGTCAGTGACGGCTGGATGATTTTCGCCCGCGAGGGCTTCCTGCCCGCCACCGATCCTGCACTGCTGCTGGGCGCAACCCCCGTAGGCGATGAGGGCGCTCCCTTCCTGGGCACATGGACGCTCGCTTCCCTGATCATGGAAGGCGAAGAGCTTGATCCGGCCTTTTTCGGGGTGACCATGACGTTCACCTTCAATGAAGACGGCACTGTCGTTTCTGATGACGGCATGGAGCCCTACACGACGACCTGGTGTGTGTCCTATGGCTCCGCTGTAGTCGAGGGCGATATCTTCTCCATTGATGACGAGGGCCAACTCATCTACAATGCCAGCGACGGACAGATGATCTTTGTCAAGGACAGCATCAGCCCGTCCGACGCGCCCTCCGAGGAGGAGCAGTTGCTGGCCCTTATGGAGCTCTTGAGCCAGTCGGAGGAGGATCTCTCCGCCCTGCCTGAAGCGCACCAGCCCTTTGCAGGAGAATGGCTGCTGTGCCATATTGCCACCGGCGGTCTGAGCGGCGACCTGCGCGCCCTGGGCATTACCGGTACGCTGACCCTGAACGCCGACTACACCGGCGTCCTCTCGGGCATTGCCGACGAAGAGGGCAGCTGGTATGAGGATGAGGGCGTGATCCGCTTCGGCGAAAGCGGTATGCCCATGTTCCTCCTCAGCGGAGAAGAGGACGGCATGGGCCCCTTCCTCCAGTACGGCACCGAGGCCGGCGGCTATATGATCTTCCACCAGGATCCCG
The DNA here is from genome assembly GCA_017399225.1 of Clostridia bacterium. The sequence goes on from JAFQEB010000007.1 coordinate 6,512, forward strand.
AAGCCGTTTGGACGCCCGGCCTGTACCCGCTGAGCACCCCCGTCCCCGCAGCGTCCGCCGCCCAAACCGCACCCGCTGAGACGAACAATTCCGCCGGCGCTGCCCTGCTGGCGGAGGTCAGGTACGTCTGCACGGCCTACACCACCGCAGGCTTCACGATGGACGCCTCCACCCTCGGTGCTGAATACGCTGTCACCTTCCACACTGGCGGCACAGCTGATTTCACCATCGCAGGCGCCGCCGTTCCCGGGCTCCCCTGCACCGTCACAGAGGACGGCTTGCACTGCATCAACTACTACGGCAACCTCTTCAACTGCACCCCCACCGACGCGGGCTTCGACATGGACTTCTACGGCACGATGACCATGCACTTCGTCTCCACTGAGTAAACAAAATATCCCCCGGACACGCCTCTGGCAGGCAGCGTCCGGGGGATGCTTTATGTTCAGTTATCCAGCACAAAGGGGGCCAACGGCAAGCCGTTTTCACCAAAGAGCCGCACCTTGCACCAGTTGTAGTGGGCATAGCGGGCCGCCACGGGCTCCGCGACCTCCGGGGCCGTCAGGCGCAGCTGATCGCCGCAGACCTCGATGGCCGCCTTGTGCCACACGCCGTCCTGACCGGCGATCTCGGCGCACTCGTCGCCCTCGCGGGCAATGGCCACCGGCGCGTCCAGCATGACCGTGAGGACATTGCCCTCGGTGTACTTACCCACGGCCGCCGGGGACTTCTCGCCCTTTTCGCCGTAGACCACCACCAGCGCCTGCTCGTAGAGGCGCTCGCCGGGGGTGCGTTTATCGGTGGGGTGGATGTTATCCCACTCGCCGCAGTCGATGATGCAGGCCAGGCCGGTATGGGCCACCTGCTTGTACACCAGCTCCTGGGCGTGACGCAGCACGCCCCACTGGTGGTTGTCCTCGGTATCGGTGGCATTGATGAACACCGGCAGCTGCACGTTCAGGAAGGGCAGCTCATCGTCGCCCAGCAGCTCGCGCATCCGCTGCACATAGCCTGCCAGCAGCACCTCGTAGTGCTCGGTGCGCCAGGCGTCCTCCTCGCCCTGGTAGTAGATGATGCCGGTGACGGCGACCGGTGCGACGCGCTTGGTCATCGTCTCCACCAAGCCCGCCGGGCGGTAGGGCGAGCCCGCGCCCACCGGGGGATTCCACGGGCACGCGCCGCAGATCTCGTTGATCTCCGGCCAGGTCACGTCCGGGCGGGTTTCCTTGAGCTTGGCGACCTTGCCGTTCCACTCGTTCATGTCGGCCTGGAACTTATCCTCCTCGGCCTGCCACTGCGCCACGGTCTTGTCGCCGACCTTCTCGGCGTATTCGCGCAGGTAGCGCTGACCCTCGGCGGTGCGGCTGAGAGCCTCCTCGTCCATCCAGCAGGTGACGGAGGTGCCACCCCAGTAGCAGTCGATCACGCCGACGGGCACGCCCAGCTTCTCGCGGAGCTTCACCGCGAAGAAGTACGCCACGGCGGACATATCGCGGCCCATGCCGGGGCGGATGGCCTCCCAGTGGCTCCAGCCCTCAGCCTGGATGGCGTCGTCGTTCCACAGGGCCTTCTTGGGGACGTTAAAGTAGCGCAGATCGGGGTCGTTGTGGACTTCGATGAGCCCCTTGCCCTCGTCCGCGTTTTGGAGCTCCAGCTCCATGTTGCTCTGGCCGGCAGCGAAGTACACTTCGCCGATGGCCACATTTTCGGACACGATCAGCATCTCGCCGTCGGTGACGTGCAGGGTGCAGCCAGTGGCCGCCTTCTGCGGGGGCATGCGCAGCAGGAAGGAGCCGTCCTGCGACATCGCGGAGCCCTTGCCCAGGAGGGAACCGTCCGCCGCGCGCAGGTCTGCCGTCACGCGGGTGCCCTCGGTCGCGCCGCCGAAGATGCGGATCTCCTTGTTCCGCACCAGCACGCAGCCGTTGCCGAACAGGGGTGCAAGCTTGAACATAGCAGCTTCCCCCTTACTTATTGAGGTACTCGAGGTTCTTGCGGATCAGCTCGCACCGCTGCTTCACACAGTCGGGGGAGCGCAGGGGATCCTTGGGGGTATTGAGCAGGTAGTCGCACAGGCGGCCGATGTCAGTCTCGGCGACGTGCATCCGGGTGTCGGAGGAGGCATAGTAGATGTACACCTTGCCGTCATCGTCCGCGATCGCGCCGTTGGTGAAGACCACGTTCGATACGTCGCCCACGCGCTCCTTGCCCAGGGGGCCCAGCAGCATACCGCTGGGCTCGCCGATCACCTTGCTGGGGTCGTTCAGGTCGGTCATAAAGGCGTAGAGCACATAGCGCAGGCCGGCGGCGGTGTTGCGCACGCCGTGGGCGATGTGGATCCAGCCCTTGTCGCACTTGATGGGCGTGGCGCCGGCGCCGTTCTTGGCCTCGGTGATGACGTGGTACTTGCGGGCGGAGATGATCTTCTCCTCGTCGATGACGGCATTGGTGATGTCCTCGCACAGGCCGAAGCCGATGCCGCCGCCGCTGCCAGTCTCGATGAAATCGTCCATCGGGCGGGTGTAGAAGGCGTACTTGCCCTCCACAAACTCAGGATGCAGCACCACATTACGCTGCTGGGGGCTGCGCAGGGTCTTCAAATTGGGCAGACGCTCCCAATTTTCGAGGTCCTTCGTGCGCACGATGCCCGCCGCCGCCACGGCCGCAGACAGATCCGCATTGTTGGGATCCTTGCTCTCGGAGCAGAACACGCCGTAGATCCAGCCGTCCTCGTGCTGGGTCAGGCGCATGTCGTAGACGTTGGTCTCCTCCGCGCAGGTGTCGGGCAGCATGATGGGGTAATCGCGGAAGCGGAAGCCCTCGGTGGGCTTGTCGGA
>JAFQEB010000072.1 GCA_017399225.1 Clostridia bacterium
CTTCGAGAGCCTTGGCATCGATTCTCTGGACATCGTTGAAATGGTCGTCGATATGGAAGACGAACTGGGCGTTGAGCTGGAGCTGAACGACAAGATCAGCACCATCGGCGAACTGGCTGAATTTATTGAAAGCAAAGTGTAAATCATAACTACATAGCAGACAAATCCGACCTGTGACAAGGTCGCACTAGTTGGGGAGATAGCGGTGCCTTGTAACCTGCAATCCGCTACAGCAGGGATGAATTCCCACCCCAGGGCCTATTTTGTGCTGTCTGACCCGGGTAAGCGGTGATGAGGGACCGGTCCTGCGCAACGGAATCCCGTGAACCATGTCAGGCGGGGAACCGAGCAGCATTAAGCGGATCGTTCCGTGTGCCGCGGGGTAGCCGTTTCTGAGCTGGCTGCCCGGGTAACGGGTGTAAGGTAGGTTCAAAGGTGGGTGTGCGATCTTGTCATGGGTCGGATTTTATCTGTTTGCTTGCTAATTGGATCGATCTTTGATAGAATAAACGGAGAAAGGAGGCGAGCGTGTGTATCAGGCTTTATATCGGAAATACCGTCCCAGAACCTTCGATGAAGTGGTCGGTCAGAGGAGTATCACCCAGACGCTGAAGACGCAGGTCGCCTCCGGCAGGCTCAGCCATGCCTATCTCTTTACAGGCACCCGCGGCACGGGCAAGACCTCCTGCGCCAAAATTTTGGCCAGAGCGGTCAACTGCCTCGATCCCGTGGACGGCAACCCCTGCAACCACTGCGCCGCCTGCCGCAGCATTGAGGAAGGCGCCTGCATGGATGTGCTGGAGATCGACGCCGCCTCCAACCGCGGCATCGATAACATCCGCTCCCTGCGGGACGATGCCATCTATTCGCCCGCGGAGGTCAAAAAGCGCATTTATATCATCGACGAAGTGCATATGCTCACCATGGAATCCTTCAATGCCCTCTTAAAGATCATTGAAGAGCCGCCCGAGCATCTGATCTTTATCCTCGCCACCACGGAGCTGCATAAGGTTCCCGCCACGATCCTCTCCCGCTGCCAGCGGTTCTCGTTCCGCCGTCTGCAGCAGGAGGATATTGCCTCGCGAATCAACTATGTGGCCTATCAGGAGGGCGTGGATCTGGAGCCGGAAGCAGCCCGCGTCCTTGCCCGTCTGGCGGACGGCGCGCTGCGTGACGGCGTCAGCCTGCTGGACCAGTGCGCATCCTCTGCCGCCGGCCCTGTCACGGCGCAGTTTGTTTACGACTGTCTGGGGCTTTCCGGCGAACGGATGACCCATCTCATGCTGCAGGCCATCGCCGAGCATGATACCTCCAAGGCGCTGAGCCTCTTTGCCCGCCTCTATGAGGACGGCAAGGATATGGGCGCCATGCTGGACGAGATGTGCGCCGTGGCGAGGGATCTTCTGATCCTCAAGACCGCCCCGCAGAGCGGCCTTGCCATGATCTCCGGCCTGTGTACCGGCAGGGAAGCCTCCGCGCTCAGCGGAAAATTCTCGCAGGGCGAGCTGCTCCGTATGGTCTCGCTGCTGCAGGAGACCATGTCCGGTGCGTCCCGCACGGCCAACCTGCGTATCGACGCGGAGCTGTGCCTCATCAAGCTTTGCAATCCCGCCCTGCAGAGTGACGGCGAAAGCCTCAATGCCCGTTTGACGCGGTTGGAGGAACAGATCGCTTCCGGTCAGTTGACGGTGCAGGCCGCGCCTGCCAAACAGGCGGCGGAGGACAGCTGGGAGGACGAAATGCCGCCCTTCCCGGACGATGACGATGCCCCCATGACGGAGGAGCTGCCGGTGAGCGCCCCGAAGGCGCAGCCTGCCGCGCAGATCCCCACGGGCTTCTGGCCCGATCTGGTCAATGCCCTGCGGGCAGAATTCCAGCCTCCCGTCCGCGGCTTCTTCGCGGTGAACGGGCCGGTCACGCCCATGCTGAAGGGCGATACGCTGCAGCTGCTGGCTGCCAGCGAAATGGTGAAGCAGATGATCTCCGGCGCAAACGTGCTGCAGACGGTCTCGCAGAAGGCCTCCGCCTTGCTGGGGCGGCCTGTGCGGACAGAGGTGGTGCTGCAGAGCGCGCAGTTTGAGAATGGCCATGACCGCATGGAGGATCTGATCGCCCGCGGCAGCAAGCTGGGCGACAAATTTACGCTGAAATAATTTTTTGAGATAAAAGGAGAAACGAACTATGGCAAAAGGCGGTTACCGCGGCGGCCCCATGATGGGCGGCGGCGTCAACATGAACATGATCCGTCAGGCGCAGAAGATGCAGCAGGAAATGCTGAAGATGCAGGCCGAGATGGAAACCAAGGAATATTCTGCCACCACCGGCGGCGGTGTTGTCACCGCGGTCGTCAACGGCAAGCATGAGGTCCTGCGCCTCTCCATCGATCCCGAAGCCGTGGATCCCGATGATGTCGAAATGCTGCAGGATATGGTCATCGCTGCGGTCAATGAAGCCATGCGCAAGGCAGAGAGCGAAGCTTCCGCCAACATGGGCAAGCTGACCGGCGGACTCAACCTGGGCTTCTGATGAACGGATTTCCTGCCGCCCTGGCGCGGCTGACCGAACAGTTTGCCCGTCTGCCCGGCATCGGCACCAAGACGGCGCAGCGGCTGGCCTTCCATGTGATGTCCCTTTCGCAGGAAGAGGCCAGGGAATTCGCGGATGCTATCCTTGGCGCCAAGCAGACCATCCACACCTGCCCCGTCTGCCAGAATATGACGGATCGGGAGCTTTGCCCCATCTGCGATGATCCCAAGCGGGACCAAAGCCTCATCTGCGTGGTGGCAGAGCCGAAGGATGTGATCGCCATGGAGCGTGCCAGAGAGTTTTCCGGTGTGTACCATGTGCTGCACGGCGTGATCTCTCCTCTGAACCATATGGGCCCCGATGATATCCGCATCCGCGAGCTGCTCAAGCGTGTCGCCGCGGGCGGTGTCCGTGAGATCATCATGGCCACGAACCCCGATACGGAGGGCGAAGCCACCGCCATGTACATTTCCCGTCTGCTGCGGCCGATGGAGGTACGTGTCACGCGTCTTGCCTACGGTATCCCCATGGGCAGCCAGCTGGAGTACGCGGACGATATTACGCTGATGCGCGCCCTGCAGGGCAGAAGAGATATGGACTAAACAAAAAGAACCGCTTTGGATGTTCCAAAGCGGTTTTTTGGCGCATAGAAGCGCGCCCGGACTGTTTGCCAAATTGGAATTTGTCAGTATTACAACTGCTTAATCTCATTGGCAATCACAGCCACATCCTTTGCGTTTGTATCAATTATAATGGTATTGAGTGCTTGATACATCGGTATTCTTGCTATGCTTCTCTCAATTACATCTTCAGAGCGAATACCTCTTTCTACATCCATTGATAATCTTTCGCACAGAGTCTTTTCATCCGCTACAAGTGAGACGCATTTCACCTCACAGTTCTGTGTATCCAGCTTCTTAAGTATGGAATCGATAATTCTCTGCTCGTGCATCACCCAAC